>CACHDD010000010.1 GCA_902578505.1 uncultured Bacteroidota bacterium
TCTGGATTTTCAGAAAGCTTCAATGTCTCTGTTGCAACTGCTGTAATATTGAACATACTTAGGAATAGATTGGAAAAAACAGATTTTGACAAAGGATTATCAGATAAGGAAAAGCAAAAGCTTAGATTGATTTGGGCTTATAGATCGATCAAAGATCCTGATGCAATTTTGAGACATTACGGGATGGAATTGCCTTTTTAGATATGAGCGAAGAAGCATTTAAAACAGATTTCAAAGGGTTAATAGAAATAGCTCTTCCTATTTCGATTGGAACGTTTGTTCAATTCCTAGTCTTACTTACAGACAATTATTTCTTAGCCAGAGTTAGTGAAAACGCTATTAATGGTGCTGGAAACGCTGGTTTGACATATTTGACATTTGGGATGTTAATTTTTGGAAGTGCTACTGGAATACAGATTCTTGTGGCTCGAAGGAAGGGTGAGGGAAATGACGAACTTCAAATTAGAACCGGCAGAACTGGATTACTCCTTAACACAATAATAGGAATTTTACTGTGTCTAACGCTATATATACTGAATCAAGGAGCTTTGGGGTCATTATGTCAAAACGCCGAAATACGAGATGTTTTTGAACCTTATTTAGGAACAAGACTTTGGGGAGCCATACCCTATGGAATCGCTTTTGCCTTCACCGCTTACTGGACTGGACTTGCAAGAACAAAGCTATTGCTAGCAGTAAGCTTGATTACAGCATTCTCTAACCTGCTATTAGATTACGCATTGATTGAAGGAAATTTGGGCTTCAGTGCAATGGGCCACATTGGAGCTGCTAGAGCCTCTCTTTGCTCAGAGATATTGGGCTTCTTTGTAGCTGTAATTTTAATGTTTAAAGTTGAACGTAGATTTTTACAACTTCCAAAAAAATTGGACTACGAAGTTTTGCAATCTTGGTGGAAAATTTCAGCGCCACTTATGGGTCAATTGCTTTTAACTGTTGGGGTTTGGACTTCGTTTTTCTTCTTCGTACAAAAGGTTGGTTCGACTGAATTAAAAGTAAGCCACATAGGCCGAAACGCTTTCATGTTTGCCTTCATTGTGACTTCAGGCATAGGCCAAACAACAAGAACAGTCGTTTCAACTTTAATTGGAGCAAAACGTCATAGTGAACTGATCCCCACCCTTAAAAGGCTTTGGTTTTTGAATATAATAGGAGCTCTAATTCTAACACACGGATTTATACTATATCCCGATCTTATCTCTAAGATTTTCTTTGACGAGCCAAGTCACATTGAAATGATGTCTAAGACATTTACAACACTGTTTATAGCTGTAATCGGATATGGTTCTTCTCACATACTTCTAACTACACTTGAAGGATCTGGTGGTACTAAGAGAGCTTTTACTGTTGAGATGCTTGGAGCAGGGATGTATTTCCTTGGAGCATGGTATTTAACTACTCCAATTTCTGGGGGTTATAGATCCATAGAGGTTATTTGGCGAGTTGAATGGATATACTTCAGCTTTATAATTATTGGTTGCTATTTAGCATTGAGAAATGGCAAATGGAAAAACGGATTAGAATCGCTTAGTTAATTTTGCATCGATGACTTCAAATACACTGAAAATAGTATTTATGGGCACACCAGAATTTGCTGCAGTTTGCCTTGATTCAATTATTAAAAGCAATCACTGTGTAGTTGGAGTTGTAACTGCTCCTGACAGGCAATCTGGCAGAGGAAGAAAAATTAGCGAATCTGAGGTTAAAAGATTGGCAGTTAAAAACAACCTTCCACTAGCTCAACCAGAAAAACTAAAGTCACCTGAGTTTCAAGAAACTCTTAAGTCTTGGAATGCTGATCTATTTGTTGTTGTAGCATTCAGAATGCTACCTGAGGTGGTTTGGGCTATGCCACCTAAAGGAACAATAAATCTTCACGCCTCACTCCTACCTCAATTTAGAGGTGCTGCTCCTATACAACGTGCAATAATGCAAGGGGCTAGTGAGTCAGGGGCAACGATTTTCAGGTTGGCTCATAAAATTGATACAGGCAACATTCTACAAAATGTAAAACTTGAAATAGGGCCAAACGAAAACGCAGGTTCACTTCACGACAGAATTCTAAATGCAGGTAAAAAGCTTTTGGTTAAGTCATTAAACTCAATCGCTGAAAGCAATGATATAGAAACTCCTCAAAATGAATTGATCGATGGGGAATTGCTAGATGCTCCTAAGATTTTTAAAGAAGACAGAAGAATTGATTGGAATAAGAAAACATTAGAAGTTCACAATCAAATAAGAGGACTTTGTCCATATCCTGGTGCATTTACTACTGTACCTGGCGGTGAGAATACTCCATACAAAATTCTTGAAAGTCAACCAGCAGAACTTTTGCTTGATGCTGGAATGATAAAGATTGAAAGCAACAGAATGTACGTTGGTACATCAAATGGATCACTGGAAATTCTAAGAATACAGCCTGCTGGAAAATCCGCTATGGAAGCGGGGTCGTTTGTTTTGGGCTTAAGAGATGAACTTACTCAATTTAGTTAACACGGCTGCCCAAAAAATTATAATGAAATACAGCAAATCATCAACATCTGTATCTGATAGATTAGCGTAATAATCAATAATGTTTGTAAAGCTAAATCCATATAAATTTGAGTAGACAGTTGGCTGAAGGATAGCCTCTAACAAGTTAATTTTGTAAACTTCGAACCCTTCCTCATATTTAAAATAATAGACGTACTACAAACGCTATTAATAATCTCATGAATTGAAGTTAGCAACCATCTCCAAATGCTGCAAGGAGCAGAAGAATATCTTGAACATTAGTAGCCCCATCCTCATTGATGTCAGCTTCACAGTTATTCATACAACCAAACTCTCCTAGTAGAATTAATATATCAGCTACTGTTATTAAACCGTCTTGGTTTACGTCAGCTGGACAACTACAACTGTCGTATTCACAACTTCCATCATCAACTATAGCTTCTGCTTCATAATTACAAGCTTCAGAGTCTGTACATCCTGAACAAGTGCTATTGTCTCCGCCACATTCACCACACTCATCATAGTACTCACACGAGCCGTCATCAGTTGTAGCTTCTGGGTTGTAAGTACATGCTGTTGAGTCTATACATCCAGGCACATCTACAACATCTTCAAGAAGGCAAATGCCTTCAAATGTTATTAATGCATCATATAGGGCGCCTTCTGAGAAGTTATAACCATTTACTATAGTTACAGACCAAGTTCCATCACCTTCAATAACATAGCCAGACAAGTCAATTTCTGCTGAATAATAACCATTTGTAACAGTTTGCCATTCACTAGGGAAGAAGTCTTGATAATTACCCAAGAAATCGCAAAAACCTGAAGTAAAATTATATCCACCTAATTCAATACAATTTCCATCTGGAGTACCTATCATGATCAACAAATCAGCAGGCCAGCTTGCACTTGAAAGAACATCCTCCCAATTCATGTTTATAACAAGTGTTTCTAGCGAACCCTGCCCTTCAAACTCAATAGTTTCTGAAGTTTCTGTACCAGCAATAGTTGTATTAAACTCTATAGTTGTTTCACAATCACACCCAAATATAGGATCTGCATAAGTACATTCTCCACTATCAATAATTGCTGTAGGATCGAAATTACAAGCTTGGGGATCAGTACAACCTACACATTCATATGTGCACGATCCATCATCCATACTTGCATTCTCATTAAAATTACATGCCTGTGGGTCTGTACAGCCCATTTCGCTCTCCCCTACACAGAACATTACAGATTCATTAGAACCAAATTCCCCACCACTAGCTACAACAACTCCATCAGTAACTATTTCATAGTAACCTTCTCCATAAGCACAACATATTCCATCACCATAACTATCTGAAATTGTCAAGGTGTAACAGCCATCTTCAATACATAGTAAGTCTTGATATAATGTAAATCCTGTTGAATATTCAGAACTTGTAGCAACAATTCCATTTAACCCACTAATTTGCCAAGTAGTTTCTCCTGGGTAATTATCGGTGTATACGTTAATCATTAATCCAGAGCCGCCCATTACACATGAGCCATCGTCAATAATTGCGCTTGGGTCGTAGTTACACGCATTTGGATCTGTACATCCAAGACAAGTTGAGTTATCACCACCACATTCACCACACTCATCGTAGTACAAACAAGACCCGTCGTCTTGGGTTGCGAAAGCATCGTAGTTACATGCTTGAGGATCGGTACAACCTATGCAGTTATATATACATGAGCCATCATCAAATCCAGCATTACTATCATAGTTGCATGCATTTGGATCAGTGCAACCGATTCCACAATCGACATCACCAATAGATAGATAGTCCTCACCTTGGTTATTACCATCACCTGACATTGCAGTATCTAGGTCTCCTACAGCAATCACATCTCCAGTTGCAAGGTCTATCATTGAATATGTCGCGCCGTTCCAACCATCACCATAGCTATCATACATAACAAGAGTATAACAACCATTATCAATGCAAAGGTCTTGCGTGCCAGTATCACCATTAGCAACTATATCACCTCCCTCCAGTAATGTCCATGTAATCTCATTATCCCAAGAGCCACCACCAACATAAATTGATACTCCATTCCCAAATACACAACTTCCGTCGTCAATTGTGTATTCTGGAGAGTAATTACATGCATCAGGGTCTGTACACCCTGTACAAGAAGAATTATCACCTCCACATACTCCACAATCGTCAAAGTATTCACAAGAGCCGTTATCTTCTGATGCGTTTGGGTTATAGTTACAAGCAGATGGATCTGTACAACCTAAATTAGAGTTGCAATTCATCATTGCCAGGTTAACAGAATTGTAAGCGTTTAATCTTCCACCTGTAACAGTTTCTCCAATTAAATTTGATACTACATCTACCCCATCAAGTATATATGATCTTACAAGATCAGCAGTGCCTTGTGGATTTGTTATAGCATTTGAAGATAGATCAGAACAAGGTATGCTATAAACAAGAGCTATTGCACCTGCTACACATGGAGTTGCAAATGAAGTTCCTGATGTATAAGAATAACTAGAAGAACCAGATGGTAAATAAACTTGTTCACCAGGAGCAGCAAGATCAATAGTAGTTGCACCGTATCCAGAAAAAGTTCTAACGTCGCTAGAATTTGTAGCAGTTACACTTACCATATAATCTGACCCACAGCCTGTTGGCATATCACCTTGTACATCAATGTTGTATTCTGCATTTGCTGTTGCACCGCAATTCAATATCCCTACTTCGCCTAAATCATCGTAATAAGCGCACCATACAGGATAGTTTGCTGGATTTGCAAGGTCAATTCCCCACGAAGCATTTGTAGCTACTACAAACGCCCCCTGTGAGCCACCTGTAGTGTTATACATATTCCTCATCGTATATGGATAATTATATGCAGCAATAACGTTTGATTCTGAAAGACCACCCATTTGGACTTGCATAATTCCAACATCCCAGTTTACACCTGCACCACCTTGATTGTTATTACCCTTAGCTCCAATCATTCCACTAACAGCAGTTCCGTGAGAACCTGCAGAAATATTATCATTGTTCGATGTAGTATTCCAACCGTTGTAATCGTCAGTATACCCGTTTCCATCATCATCAACACTATTTCCTGGGATTTCTCCTGAATTAACCCAGTGGTTAGCTAATAAATCAGTGTGATCCCAATTAGAACCTCCACCTTCTAGAACAGCAACTACAATTTGATCTCCGTTTGCAGTTTGCCCCCCTGTTGTTATATCCCAAGCCAAATCGCTATCTATGTCGTGGTCTCCACTCTGGATGTGGTGCCATTGCTGAGCGAATGAAGGATCGTTTGGAGTTGCTCTGTCTTCAACAAAATGATTGAATTGAACAGCTCTAACTGCTCTATCCTTTCTCAATTCCCTTAAAATCATATCACCATCAGATCTTTTTTCATCGTACGATAAAAGATGGATGTTAGATAGATCTGAAAGCTCTTGGATTGGAGCTAAACTTGTTTTAAAACCAGAAACTGATTTGTACTTAGAACAAAACAAAATTGGATCTAAGTCCCCTTCAAACATGATTATGATTTCACCAGGAATAGTTGTTCCTTGTGGACCATTTGGAATTTCTTTTTGGCCTATCGACTGAAGGATTATAAAGCAAAAACTAGCTAAGAGAATTGATAATCTTTTCATACTTGTTCAGACGCATAATTATGTAATTGGTTGCGCACCAAAGACTTCTAATTGTGAGATGAAATTAGGACTTCTAATATTTCTAATGCTGAACTTGTTATGGGGGTGCCAGGGCCAAACACTCCAACTACTCCCATTTCGTATAGACGTTCGTAATCGTGTGGTGGTATTACACCCCCCGCAACTACTAAAATATCAGACCTTCCAAGTTTTTCTAATTCTGAAATTAGTGCAGGCACAAGTGTCATGTGACCTGCGGCTAAGGTTGAAATTCCAACAACATGGACGTCATTTTCAACGGCCTGCTTCGCTACTTCAAATGGAGTAGAGAAAAGAGGCCCTAGATCAACATCAAAGCCTATGTCTGCAAAGGATGATGCTACGACTTTTGCGCCTCTATCGTGGCCATCTTGGCCCATTTTTGCAACTAGAATTCTAGGTCTGCGACCAACTAGCTTTGCAAATTTATTACTTGCATCTAATGCAGAATCGAACTTTTCTTCTCCAGACATGTGTTTCGAAAATACACCACTTACTCTTCTATCCTTCGGCTTAAAGCGTCCAAAAACATTTTCTAACGCTAGACTTATCTCGCCAAGAGTTGCCCTTTCTCTTGCAGCTTTAATTGAAAGATCAAGAAGATTTTCATCTGATTTAGCACCATTTTCTATGTTTCGAAGAGCTTCAGCAACTGCATCTTCGCTTCTAGAATTTTTCAAGTTATTCAGAAGTTCTGTCTGCTGATCCTTTACTGCACTAGCATCAACATTTAACAGATCTAGTTTATCGTCACCATAATCATCAATTTGGTATATGTTGACGCCAATGATTTTATCTACTCCTCTATCAATTCTGGCTTGTTTGCTTGCTGCAGCTTCTTCAATTCTAAGTTTTGGAAGACCTATTTCAATAGCTTTTGACATACCTCCATGCTCATCAATTTCATCCATCAATTCAGTTGCTTTTAGTGCAATTTCTGAAGTCAAATATTCAATTAATTTGGACCCCTCCCAAGGATCTACTGCGCAAACATAACCCGCCTCTACTTGCAGCATTAATTGAGTGTTTCTTGCAATCCTTGCTGACATATCTGTTGGCAATGCTATTGCTTCATCTAATGAATTTGTATGAAGAGACTGGGTACCACCAAAGGTAGCAGACAATGCTTCAATTGCTGTTCTAGCTACATTATTCCATGGGTCTTGGGCTGTCAAAGACCAACCTGAAGTTTGGGTATGGGTTCTGAGCATCGAAGATTTAGGATTTTTAGGGTTGAATTGCTTCATTCTTTCAGCCCAAATCATTCTAGCAGCACGCATTTTAGCAATTTCCATAACATGGTGCATCCCATTAGCCCAAAAGAAACTCAGCCTTGGTGCAAAATCATCCACATTCAACCCAGCTTCAATACCAGTTCTAACATATTCAATACCATCAGCTATTGTATATGCTAACTCTAATTCTGGTGTTGCTCCTGCTTCCTGCATGTGATATCCAGAAATACTAATGGAATTGAATTTTGGCATATGTTGCGAAGTGTATTTGAAAATGTCAGACACAATTCGCATAGATGGAGTTGGCGGGTAAATAAAAGTATTCCTCACCATAAACTCCTTTAATATATCGTTCTGTATAGTGCCTGATAGTAGTTCGGGCGATACACCTTGTTCTTCTGCTGCAACAATGTAGAAGGCCAAAATTGGTAAAACAGCTCCATTCATTGTCATGCTCACAGACATCTTGTCGAGTGGAATACCCTCGAACAACCTCTTCATATCCTCAACGCTATCAATAGCAACCCCTGCTTTTCCAACATCTCCCTTTACACGAGGATGATCGCTATCATAACCCCTATGTGTCGCAAGGTCAAAAGCTACTGAAAGCCCCTTTTGGCCTGCAGCTAAATTCCTCCTGTAAAACGCATTCGACTCCTCAGCTGTTGAAAATCCTGCGTACTGCCTTACCGTCCATGGCCTACTAGCATACATCGTTGGATATGGTCCTCCTAAGAATGGAATTGCTCCAGCCTTATATCCCTCATGACCCATTTTCTCATTTAGGCCAAACTCTACTGGCACATCAATCCCTTCAGCTGTCTCTTTTTTTTCTGCGCTTGTTTTTTGCTTTGAATAAGAAAAAAGCTTGATGTCTGAAATAGATATTTCTTCAGTAGATTCATAGTTGAACTGATGGTCTAGGGCGAAGAAATAATCATTTGGGCTAGCTGAAATAGAAGCAGCTCCCCTAAAAGAATCTTTTGGCACAAAAAGAGGAGCTTTTAACATAATATTTCTACCAGAAACTATTGCCCTCTCAATTTCAGAATCATCAGAAAATTTATCTAATCTTTCGATTGCATTAGAGGCATACCACCTTGTTGCATAGTCCAAATGCTTACTACCGCCCATTGGATCGTCAGTTCTTCCAAGCATGGCCTCTTCTCTGAGGATATGGCTAATATTCCTGGCAAGTCTAAGAGCCCTTCCACCCTCCTCTGGCGATCTAGAATCGTGCCTTAAAATCTCGATTGAATCAGCTCCTCCAATAACAGCTCCATATCCCATCAAAGTATTCCTGAGAATATTGTCATTTTGATTGTCTTTGACAAAAAGCGTTGGTGAGGTTTGGGCTTCTATTCTGAGAGGTGTCAAAGGGTCACATCCGAGTTGATGCAATAAAGTTACCCAAGCTACCCTTAGGCCTCTAATCATTGCTGCAGTAGAAATGATGTCAGTTAATACCGCAATTCTTATTGAACATTTCGAAGCGGCTTCTTCGATAGAATAGCCCTCATTAACTAGAGTCTGCAAACCCCATTTAGCTTTTGATATTGCAGCAGACACTGCATCTAAAGGTTGCATTCCTTTGTTTTGCCAAGAGGCAGCATCTACACCCCAAGTGAAAAATTTGGGCATGGCTAAAGACCAAGCCTGGACATGTCTGGTGAAATCTGTCTTTGTGAATTCTGATTTTGCCAGATCAAATGTTGCTGATCCAATTACATCTTTTCCCTTTGACCAAGATGCTACAGTCCTTAGATCTCTTTCATTTAACTGTCCTTCAATTTCAATTGAGACTATTCCAGGAATTACATTTTCAAGTAATTCAACGTTTGTAATTCTCAAAGACTCCACTCCCTGTTCTAAGCCCTTTTGTAATTTAGACGCAGTGGTATAGGTTTGGCATATAAGCCAAGAGTGACCTAAATCAGACCTTAAAGACTCATGTTTTGGAGGCAGCTCAAGACAGTTGTGGTCAACATCAAGTGATAAGGGCAATTTCATCCCATCCCATCTAATTTTTTCTAAATCATCAATATTACCATTTCTAACAGAATTGATGGCATTTTCCTTCCACTCTTCTATGGTTGGAATTGGAAATAACTTTGAAAACCTATTATTTTTTTTCACATGTTAAAAATACATAAGCAGCAGTCTTTTTAATGTTGAATTTATATTTAGAAATACCAAGGATTGACTACATGAATAATTTGATTATACGAATTAGTTTAAATTAGATGTCGATGGGAATAAAAAAATTCTTATTTAATGGAAATATTGTAGACGAAAGTCAACTTCCAAATGCATTTGAATCCAGAGGATTCTTATATGCAGACGGATTTTTTGAATCAATAAGATGCATCTCTGGAGAAGTACCTCTATTCAACTTACACTATGCGCGAATAATCAAAAGCGCTGAAGAATACAAAATGGAGCTTCCAAATTGGATGAATGAAAATGAACTGCTTTATCTTTTAAAAGATCTTTATACTAAATCATTTATAAATAAAGACGCAAGAATTCGACTAACTATATATAGAGACGGTGATGGAAGTTATACTCCTATAACAAATTTTGCCACAGCTTTTGCTAGCATAGAAACCATAAAAGGTTTGGGCTATAAGTTAAATGAAAAGGGAATTGCAATAGGTTTGTATCAAGACTTGGCAAAAACTCCTTCTAGGATTTCAAATTTTAAAAACCTTCATTCTCAATTGTATATACAAGCTGGGAATTACGCAAAAGAACACGGACTAGAAGATGTATTAATCATTAATGATTTCAACCAGCTAATTGAGGCTACTTCTTCAAATATATTCCTAGTTTTAAATGGAGCACTCCACACTCCTAAATTAGAATCTGGACCAGTTGGTGGCGTAATGAGGGCTGCCATCATAAACCTTGCTATAGAGTTGGGTATAAAGGTATACGAATGCAACCTAGAAGCTCACGAATTAATTAAAGCTGATGAAGTTTTTTTAACCAACGCAGTTAGAGGAATACAATGGGTAGCTAGCTATAGAACAAAAAGATACTTTAATAAAACATCCTCAATGCTAGTTAACGAATTAAATCAACGTCTTATACCTAACGCACTCTAGGATCTAGTACTCCGTATAATAAATCCACAATAATATTTACTACAACAAATACTATTGCGATTATTACTGTACAACCCATCACTAATGGTAAATCACCTTTTTCTAGAGAGGTAAACATTAATAGTCCTATACCCTTCCATCCAAACACAAATTCAACAAAAATTGCACCTGCAAGCAGTGAAGCAAACCATCCAGAAGCAGCTGTAATTACAGGGTTTAATGAATTTCTTAGAATATGCTTGAATATGATTCTAGATTTAGATAATCCTTTTGCTTTGGCTGTTCTGATAAATGGCTGATCTAATATTTCAAGGGCTGAATTTCTAGATAACTGCACAATAACCGCAAGAGGCCTTATACCAAGTGTAAGAGCAGGTAAAATAATATGAGACAGAGCAAGTTTGGGACCCTCAAAGGGATCAACAACAATCATTCCACCAGTCATAGGAAGACCCGAGTAAGAATGAAGAACATATCCAAATAACCAAGCAACAAGTATTGCCACAACAAAGCTAGGTGCACTCATACCTAATGCACAAATTGATATAATGAAATTGCCGAATTTTGTTGAGCCATTTATTGCTATAGCAAGTCCTATAGTAATACCAAATATTGACGCAAAGAGCATTGCCACAGAAGCAAGTAAAAGGGTTGCTGGAAGGGCTTCACTTACTGTTTCTTTTACTGATCTTTCAGTTATATAAGAAACACCTAGACTGGGAGATCTAAAACCAAACTTTCCATCATCTTTTACTCCAAATGGAACTAGAGAAGACATATAATTAAAATACCTTGTTACTAATGGTTTATCAAGGCCATGTTTGATTCTAAAAGCTTCGACAACCTCTTCTCTTTCGTTTTGGCCTGCAAACTCTCTAGCGGGATCAGGAACCCAAGAGAATATGAAAAAGACTAATGTTAAAGTTCCTATTAGAACCCCAAATCCTTGTAAAAATCTCTTGAATAAGAAAGTCACCTAATGATATTACTTTTTACTTCTTCATAAGTGGGAATATCTCTCCACGACCATTTTTCTAGTACATATCCGTCCTTTAACAGAACAAGACCTGGATTTGATCTAACAACGATTTTTAATTCAGTTTGATCACAAGTTAAGAAATCATAAGGAACTTGATTATTGTGTCTGAAATCTTCGCTTTCGTCATATCCAACATTTGACAATCCATAGAAATTATGACCAGCAGATATTGCTGATTTTGCTAAAGAATTAAATTTTGTTTGGGCTAAAGCTTTTGAAGCCTTTAGATCTTTTGTGATGTGAAGAAAAATATAACCATCTATTGAAAGAAGTGAATCGACGATATCAACACCATCTTCATTAAGCATCTGGAAATCGTTAATTTTTGGTTCGTAGCCATCTTTTATTAAAACTTCAGCACCATCATAAGTTACTAATTCATAATTCTCTTTAAATGTTTCATCATTCCAAAGCTTTTTATCTAAATAATCAGAGCTTAAAATTATTGTGTCAAATCCTGTAGCAATATTCTTATATGTATATTCTGTAGCAAAGACAGGTGCTTCTAAGCCAAGATCCTCTGCCGATTTTCTATTCTCAACAATACTCTCTCCTATTGCATAAGGTCTATAGTCCTTCATTGGTAGGTGAGCTAGGGAAATATATTGAACTAGCAAAATGACAATTAAAACAGAACCGGCCATCAACCATTCAATGTATGTAGAATCAACTCTCTTTCTAACTGATTCCGCGGCGAATAAACAAAAAATCAAATAAAGAGTTGGGAAATTCCAATCTAGCATCAAATAACCAAAAAGGAAAGTCATCACAAGCGCTAGAGTATATATAATTAGAGCATCTTTTGTAGTATTTAGTTTAATTCTCCCTTTAAAAGAAGCTATTAGAATTGGGATAACGAAAACAAGCAGTATAAGGTCCTTGTAAAAGCTTTGTATTGGTGTAAGAGGAATTGCATTTCCAAAACATCCACACTCAAGAACACATTGGTTGGCTATAGTAATTACATTGCCGTTTTCGCCAATAATTTCTTTAAAACCAAATGGATCACAAGTTGCAGTATACCAAGTGAGCCAAGTAAAGAAAAGCATCATACCTGTTGTCAACACAGACACTAATCTAGATAGAGCACCAACTAGCAATGCAATTCCTAAAAGAATCTCTGCTACACATACAAAAACTGCTATCTCCAAGGCATAAGGAGTGAGATATTCCATATTTAATGCACCTGCCTCAAAATATTCTTCGAGTTTGTACATGAACCCTAAAGCATCATTTGACTTAATAAGCCCTGAAACAACAAATAATGCTCCAACCAATGTTCTGCAAAATAAGATTATACCGTTATAAATTTTATCCATTTTATTTTTGTTCTGACAATAAAATCAATGCAAATAATGCATAGTTTGAAATATCCATGTAGTTAGCATCAATACCCTCAGACACTACTGTCTTACCATCGTTATCTTCAATTTGTTTTACTCTAAGAAGCTTCATAAGAATTAAATCAGTCAAAGAGCTCACTCTCATATCACGCCATGCCTCACCGTAATCGTGATTCTTATTGAGCATCAAATCTCTTGTCGCTTCTGCAGCTTTTCTATATAATTGATTTGCTTCATCTAAAGACATTTCAATAGGATAGTCTTCTGAAAGATCTAATTGAATTAGAGCCATTAAACTATAATTAACAATACCAATAAATTCAGGAATTATACCTTCATCAATCTTTGATTCAGAAACTTCTTGAAGAGTGCGTATCCTTGATGCTTTTATAAATATTTGGTCTGTCAATGATGAGGTCCTCAAAATTCGCCAAGCTGTTCCGTAATCAGTTGTCTTCTTGCGGAAAAGCGATTCACACATTTTTAATGCAATGTCGTATTGTTTAGTTGTTGGTTCCACTTTTAGCAAATTATCATTAAGTTGAATAACTTGCGACAAGTTACGATGACTAGCAATTCAAAAATTCAAAAATTTCGCAAAGAACTGCGAACAATTGCTAAGGCACATCGCGTAGAATTGTTAGGAGTTTTAAATGCGACCCCTGATTCATTTTACGACGGAGGTGAAAATTTCGCGCCTAATAAAGCAATAGCAACTGGTTTACAAATGATTAGTGATGGGGCTTTCATCATAGACGTTGGTGGTCAAAGCTCAAGACCAGGCGCCACAACTATATCGCACGAAGAAGAATGGTCCAGAGTTGAACCTGTTATTTCTGGAATCCTAAAAGAAAACCCAAACGCTTTTATCAGTATTGATACATATCGATCCGAAGTAGCTAGAAAGGCTGTTAAAGCAGGAGCAGTTTTAGTGAACGATATATCTGCTGGAACAATCGATTGTAGGATGTTCAATACCGTTGCAGAACTTAATGTTCCTTACGTTCTCATGCATATGCTTGGTACTCCAGAAAATATGCAAAACAATCCAAATTATTCAGATGTCGTAAAAGATGTGAAAAATTTCTTTCAATCTAAATTAAATACATTAAAAACACTAGGAATTGAAGATGTGATAATTGACCCAGGATTTGGGTTTGGAAAAACACTAAAACACAATTTCGAGTTATTAAGAAGATTAAAAGAATTTGAAGAATTTGGAACGCCAATATTATCAGGAGTTAGCAGAAAGTCTATGATTTATAGAGCTCTTGAATGTAGTCCAAATGATGCACTAAATGGAACTACTGCCCTTAATATGATTTCTGCAATTAATGGATCTTGCTTATTGAGGGTTCACGATATTGCGGAAGCTAGAGAAGTATCAATTCTACATAAACATCTTTGTAAATCATGAGTATTATCTACGAAACTTGGGAAGTAATTCAGCCATTTTACGAACTTGGAGTAAAGGTTTTTGACTTTTTGCTAGTTGGCTTAATTGTACTATGGATTTATAGACTAACTAAAGGGACTTCAGCCATACCTGTATTTTTGGGATTATTAGCAATCTATCTTATTTGGAAGGTTGTTACATATGCTGGAATGCCTATTCTAGGTGAACTTTTAGGGCAATTTATTGGTGTAGGTATACTTGCAATAATTATTGTATTCCAGCAGGAATTGAGACAATTCCTTTTCTCAATCGGAGAAAGAGCAAACATAAAAGGACCATCAAAGATTTTAGAAAAGATTCTAACTATTCGTCACGAGGTAAGAAGCCCATTTAGAGTTGATGAGGTTACAACAGCAGTTAAAAATTTAGCTCGAAAAAAAGAAGGTGCTTTATTAGTAATTCAAAGAAATTCTGATTTGAGTATTCACTTTCATGATTCAACACCATTGGTTGCCGACCTGTATGCACCTCTTATTGAAGCTTGCTTTGAAAAAAACTGCTCCATACACGATGGAGGAATGTATATCGCAATTGGCAGGATAAGAGCTGTAAAGTGTGTGCTTCCAGTATCTCAAAGGAAAGATTTATCACCAGAACTAGGAATGCGACATAGAGCTGCATTAGGTATTGTCGAAAAAACTGATGCTTTAGTTTTAATAGTTAGCGAAGAAACTGGATTAATAAGTATAGCAATGGATGGTGAATTACATAAAGGGCTTGCCACAGAAGATATTCATGAAATATTAGAGAGAGAACTAATAACCAATGAAAATTAACGGTTCACTACGAGCTTTTTAGTAGCAATTACTGACTCATTTAATTTGTCATACAAATTGACTAGGTATAAACCTTCAACTAATCCTTGAATATCAATATTTAACCCATTTATAGAAGGTATTCTATTAAAATCAACAACTAATTTGCCATTAGCATCGTGGATTTTTACTCCACAATTAACGTATGATCCATTGAGTCTTAAAATAGTATTCGCAGGGTTTGGAGAGATTGAGAATGTAGAAGATGTTAATTCAAATTCCTCTACATGATCATTTGTCCAATCAGATGATCTTAGCAGAAATAAACCGTCAAAATTACTAACAGCTATAGTACCTGAAGGAAAAAATGGGTAGTTAGACCATGTTCCATCAAACGTCGTGGTGTCGTTTAATGGATATGTGTCAAAAAAGCCGTAAGGGGAAATAGTCCCATCAGCTAGAATTGTAGACACTCTTAAACCACTTGTATAGTTGGATGCATACAGAAGCCCATCGTGTGTATATAAATTATGATCCGGAGAAATTGTTTCAGCTTCATAATAACCAATGATAAATGGATTGTCTAAATCACTTACATCCATAATGTATGTTCTAGTATTATTTCCGAAATTTTGTTCATCTAATTCATCATTAAAGTAAACAACTGAGTGGTCTTCGCTTAACCAACCTTGATGAGTGTAAGCACTTTCATCATAGGTTAAATGATAAATTAATTGAACATCAGTTTTGTCATCAGAATTTACAATCGCAACACCCTGTGAACCATTAAAACAGAAAACAATTTCTTTACCTTGATAGTCCTGATCAGGACCATGATAAATTACAGCCTGTGCATCATGAGTATAAAATTCACTGTATGAACCAGCTAATTCTGGGATTAATGGATTACTAACATCAATAATATGTAGGCCACCATCAAAAGTATTTGTGCCAACGGCATATACATAATTAGTTTCAGGATTAGCTACTATGTTGTGTGAATTGCCAAATCCCTGGTAGTAATGAGTTTCGTTAATTATGTATGTAAATCCATCTAATTCAAGGATCTCCTCCATATTAACTATTTGTAAACCGTGCTGTGGAGCTTCGCTAACTATGTATGCATAATTACCAATGACCTTGATGTCTCGCCACAGAGAAGATGAAGAAGCACTAGGTAAAATAGCAACATGCTGAGGGTTTAGAGGATCGGATATATCTACAAAACTTGTTCCATTAGACCTACCATAAATAACAAACTCTCTACCGCTTTCTTCATCAACCCATCCCCAACAATCGTTTCCATTATCTCCACCTCCAATTTCTTCTAATGAATAATGATACAGTAAATCATAGCCATCGCAAGGATATATATCTGCCATACCATTTTCACATGGTATTTGAGCATTAAAAGAATGAATTATATATAAAAATATAAGAGTAAATAAAAGTCTCATTAGTTTAATTCATTTACATCCGGAAGAAAACTAAATCTAGAACTATAGCGAAGCATCTGGTCTGTGAAATTATCAGGATAAGACACTATAACTGAAGTAATTTCTCCACTTTCTACTCTTTCAATAGACATCTCTGGATTAATAAATCCGCCGTATGGAGCAATACCTAAAGCTTCTGATCTATCTAGAACTTCTTGGTGGATTGCTGAATCAACCTTAACACCATAACCTTCTACTAGATTTTTAGCTGCCTCGTAATCTCCTTGGGATTTGATTCTTTGAACCTCTCTTAATAATTCGCCAAAAAGCTCACGCAAACGCTTGTAATTCGTAATATCAACATAAGTTTTTCCATCACGAACATATTTTCTAATTACATCCTCTGACTTACCTTTTTCATAACACCAGTTACTAACCCAAGCTCTATTTCTCATATGAGATTCTTCAATATCATCTCCTAATTCTAGTCTACGAAGTTGAGTCAACATTCCATTTCTAATATAGCTATCGTATTCTGCTCTTCCAACTTCAATAGTTTTCATAAGCTCTAATTCAACTAGCTTTTCATCTAATAAAAAGTATAGAGCAACAAGATCTGCTCTTCCTTCTTCAAGTGTTGAACTGTACTCCTTAATTGTTTCTTTTGGAGTATCAACTCCTTCTTCTAGCTTTCCTGAAGCGTGTCCAATTACTTCGTGCATAGCTGTGTGTAATTTTCCAGCTAGAGTGCCGTGAGCATTTACTCTCATCATTTCAACTTTATCGTGAGCAAATTCTGTAAGCATACCACCACCTGAAGCTTTATCATATGCACCAACAATATTGCCAAGGCTTACTGACTTAGAACCGTGAACTTGCCTAATCCAGTTTGAATTAGGAAGATTCACTCCTATTGGAGTAGAAGGAGACGCATCTCCTGCCTCACCTGCTACGTTTACAACGTTATATGTAATTCCAACTACTTCTTCCTTCTTATGCTCTTCCATAAATGGCATATGATCCTCAAACCATTGAGCATTTTGCATTAGAGTTTGCATTCTAGCACTAGCATCGAAATCTTTAATCTCAACAATAGTCTCGTATGAACCAGTGTATCCTAGTGGATCATTGTATACCTCTATAAATCCATTGATGTAATCAACATCGCCCTCTGTGTCTTGTACCCAATTAATGTTGTATAAACTCCACTTTTCTAAATCACCTGTCTCATAGTAATCAATTAGGTGAGCAAGTGCAATGCTTTGCTTTTCATTTTCAGTGTAGTTCTGCGCTTCGTTCAGCCATTTTACAATTTCTACTATTGCGTCATTGTAAAGGCCTCCAACTTTGTAAACCTCCTCAACTATTTCACCTTCGGCTGTTTTAACTAATCTAGAATTAAGGCCATATTCCACTGGACTCCTATCTCCTTCAACCTTAATTGAAGCGAAATAATCTACTGCTTCTTCAGTAGATACTCCAGGTCCATAAAAGTTTACAGCTGAACTTTCTACCAATCCTAATGAACCATCTTGTTCCACTTTTTTAGATTCGACAGCTGGATCAAAAATTACTTTACGTATTTCATTACTACATTTTGTTGAGGTTGATGCAAGAAGGTAATCAAAATACTCTTCGCCGAATTCAGGTAAATGCTTTTTGTTTGAATAATGATGATGTATGCCGTTTGAGAACCAAATTCTCTTTATGTAAGTTTCAAACCTATCCCAACCAACTGTGTTTCTATCTCCATCATATGATGTATAGATGTTTTCTAACATTCTACGAATTCGAAGGTTGTATCGGTTGTTTTGGTCATACATTATATCTCTACCACTTAAACCAGCCATATTTAGACAATACACCAAAGCTTGTTGGCGTTTGTTCAATTTCTCCCATCCTGGGATTTTGTATCTAACAATCTTTAAATCTGCAAATTGTTCCGTTTGCCAAACAAAGCCATCTTCATCTGGCTCGCTTGCACCAACATTTGTTGATTCTAATGTTTTAAAATCCTGTAATTTTGATTCACATCCAACAACTACAAACAACGAAAAAAACGCTACAAGGGTATATTGACTTATTGTCATGGAAAACGTGTAATATGTTTAATAATAGTCTGCAATTTACAGGAGTATCTTTGAGCTTTACAAAAAGAAAACATTAAAATATTGCTTAAGATCTCTCAAATAATGCTCAAGTCTTTTCTAGGACCATTTGCGATAACATTTCCTGTAGCATTGTTTGTTCTGGATATGCAAATTCTTTGGGTTTACGCAGATGATTTTATAGGAAAAGGTCTTGATACCTGGATTATATTACAACTGATGTGGTACGCATCTGCCAGAATTGTTAATCAAGCACTTCCATTAGCAATTTTAGTTGCCAGTATTATGGCAATGGGTAATTTATCAGAGAAAAATGAATTAACTGCTTTGCGTTCTGCTGGAATTCCATTGATGAGAATTTTAAAACCACTTGTGATTTTAATGATGTTTATATCATGTGGGGCACTTTGGTTTTCTAGTAGCGCTTGGCCTTCAGCAAATTTAAAATTCAGAGCTCTTCTTTATTCAGTAACAAAACAAAGACCTGCACTTAACATTAAGCCTGGAATCTTTTATACTGGTATTGAAGGATTTTCAATTAGAGTTGAGAACAAAGAGATTGATGGTACTTTAAACAATATTCTTATATATGATCATAGAGATCCTGAAAGACAAGCTTCACTAGTTATCAAAGCAGAATCAGGAAAAATGTATCATGATGAGAACAGAGATGAGCTCGTAATTGAATTAAATAATGGACATAGTTATGAAGATCAAAAAGAGAAAAAATTAAAGAGAAAAGAACGTCTTCATCCTCACGTGATGTCGTCGTTTGAACACCAGATTTTAAGGATAAACCTTAGGTCTTTAAAATTTGATTTAGCTGATGAAAATCTGTTTAGGAAGTCATACGAAATGATGTCATTACCAAATCTAAAAAAAGCTATCGACTCTCTTCAATTACAGTCAGACAACATAAGAAAAGAGTTAGTTGAGTATGGGATTAATTCAATAACACCTTTTAAAAACAAATTGTTTATCAACAAGAAAGATAGTGGTAGTTTTCAAGAATGGTTCTCGACACTTTCAAAGCAGGATAGAAATACGATAATTGCTTCAAGCAAACAGATTACAAGAAACCAAGCAAGAAGCATTGAGAATTATATTGATAAGATACAGGGGAAGATTTTAAGAAGAGATAGACACACAATCGAATGGCACAGAAAATTTATTTTGGCTATAAGTTGTTTAGTTTTATTCTTTGTAGGTGCACCTTTAGGAGCACTAATTAAAAAAGGTGGAATAGGGCTACCTATAGTATTTGCAATTTCAATTTTCCTTTTTTACTATATAGTATCTATGGTTGGAGAAGAAATGGTAAAAACCGGTACATTATTGCCAAGTTTAGGCATGTGGTTTAGCACAATTATTTTAATTCCAATAGCAAGCTTTTTAACATATTTGGCTATAAAAGGTGGAGGTAGATATATTTTCACTAAAGCTAATTAAGATGAGAATACTTCAGATTTGTCCTAAGCCTCCTAATCCTCGTATTGACGGTGGATGCATTGCAATGGATGCAATAAATAAAGGACTTAAATCTGAAGGCAACAGAGTGAGAACTATTGCAATGTCAACTTCTAAGCACCCAAACATTGAAGGTGCAAATGAAGGTGATTACAGCCATGTAGAAATTGACACAATACTAAATCCAATTAGCGCTCTTTTAAGTCTATTAGCAAACAAAAGCTATAATATCGCAAGGTTTAGCAGTCGAAATGTTGAAGCTGAAATATCTAAAGCTTTAAAATCAGAATTTTTTGACGCTATAATTTTAGAGTCGCTCTACTCTTGCTCATATATTGATCTTGTTAGATCAATATCCAAAGCCAAAGTCTACCTCAGAGCTCACAACATTGAACATAAAATTTGGTCTGAACTTTCAGAAAACACCTCAAACCCAATTAAAAAATGGTATCTGCAAAAGTTGAGCACTCAATTGAAGAATTTCGAAATTGAAGTAATTGGCAAAGTTGATGGTATTATAACAATAACTAAGAATGACTCCATCTGGTTTAAGAGTATGTGTAAAACACCTACTACGATAGTTCCATTTGGCATAAACGTGACTGGTGAATTTGTGAAAAAACCCTATAATCGCGTCTTTCACTTTGGATCAATGGATTGGAAGCCAAACATTGAAGGGGTTAATTGGTTGGTTAAGGAGGTTTGGCCTAAGGTGAGAGAGGAAAACAACGAAGCCCAACTAATATTAGCCGGAAGAAACATGCCATCACATATTATTTCAAATTTTGAATTGGGCATTGAGGTTGTTGGAGAAGTCTCTAGCTCAGACGAATTCTTAAACAGTGGAGGAATTGCAACTGTTCCAATTTTAAGTGGTAGTGGCATGAGGGTGAAGGCGATAGAAGCAATGTCAAAAGGCCTCCCAGTGGTAGGAACAAGCTTAGGATTGACAGGTATAGGAGCAGTGAACAATGAAAATTCAATAATTGCAGATAGCCCAAATGATTTTGCTATAGCCATTATTCAACTCTTAAATTCTGAAGAAAAGGCAAACGAAATTGCACAATCTGGATTTCATCACATAGAGAAAAACTTTTCCAACAAAATCATTTTCAGCGAATTAAATAATTTCTTAAATCATTAAATCTAATTTCATTTTTATATTGCACTATGGACTCAATTGAATTTAATCTAGAAGCTGGAATTCCCACACTTGATTTAAGAAGGTATACTGAAGGGTCGGAAGAGGATAGAAAATCTTTCGCTGAAGAACTTGGAGCGGCGTATAGGCAGATTGGGTTCGCAGCAATAAGTGGCCACGGAGTGAGCGAAGAGCTTATTACAAGCATGTATAGTGAGGTTAAGAACTTCTTCTCTCTTCCAACAGAGACTAAGCTTAAATACAGTAATCAAGACGGAAATAATCAGAGGGGATTTGTGAAGTTTGGGCAAGAGCATGCAAAGGGAAATGAGCATGCCGATTTGAAAGAGTTTTGGCAAGTAGGACAAACAAACATTCCAGCAGATGCAGACCTCACGCATTACCCACCTAACGTAATTACTGAAGAATTTCCGGAATTTTCTGTGAGGTCTGACGAATTATACAAGAGCCTTGAAGAAGTTGGACTTATTGTACTTGAAGCAATTGCTATGCATTTAGATCTTCCACTAGATTATTTTAGAACAAGAACTGAAGGAGGAAATAGCATTTTGAGAGCGATCCACTACCCTCCTATTAGAAATGAACCTCAATCATCAGTGCGTTCGGCTGAACATGAGGACATTAATCTGATTACACTTTTAATTGGAGCATCGGCTTCTGGATTAGAAGTAATGGGACTAGATGGAAATTGGAATAAGGTTACTGCTGATTCTGAGCACATTGTAATGAATTGTGGAGACATGCTCCAAAGACTAACTAATCATCAGTTAAAGTCTACAACTCATAGAGTAGTAAATCCTCCTAAAGAGCTTTGGCATACTCCAAGATTTAGCATTCCATTTTTCTGCCATCCGAAACCAGATATGAATTTGGACGCTTTACCACAATGTGTGCCCACAGAAGAAAGCCCCAAAGACCCTCCAATTACAGCAGGTGAATATTTAAATGAAAGACTCGCCGAAATAGGCTTAAAAAAAGAGAACAAGTAAGGTCTGTATGTATCTTCGCGACATGAAGATGCGCTATTCAATTTTTACTCTAGTTTTTTTAGTAATCACACTATTTAGTTGTAGTAGTGATAACAGTAATGTTGAAAGTTCTGGAACTGATAACAACAACTCGGCAGTTGTCGGTTTTGATTGGGAAAATGACCCTCTTGCTGTAAACTTAACTGACGATCTAATTTCTTCTATGGATAAGTTAGATCTAGACACTATTAGCGCGCATATCTATAATTACTTCCATCTTCAACAAACTGGAGATTCAGCTGAATATGTTAAGCATTTTGACTACTACCCTTCAATGTTTGATGAAGACACTATGAAGAATGCATATTTAGAGGCGACGATTAAGTGGTGGAATATGGGATATAGAAATGTCTTTGAAAAGATCGACATTAATTATGCTAGCGATTGGACTATTGAAGAAGACCAAAGAGTAGCCCTCATTGGATTCGACATGCTGTTCAAAACCGAATTCACAAAAGAATACCCATCTGATCCTAAGAGGTTAGTTGAAACTCTTCAAAGGCAAATGCCCAAAGCCGATATTGAATACGTAGAGGGAGAACATATCAAAAGCATTGTAGCCAAAGACTCTAAAGGTCTTTTCGTTTATTGCCCCCTAGATAAATACGATTTCGCGTTTATTTCAGAAGAGGAAGGAAAACGCAACGCAATGGATTCAATTATGTTGAGAGAGACAAGATTGAATCTTCTACGCGATAAAAGAGAAGCGCTCAAATAATGGGAATCACAAGTTGCTACGTTAATGACGAGCACTCAAAGCTCATGTCTGTAGTTGTGGGTATTGGCGACTCTTGGGGGCCAATCCCTTCAGCTGAAGATGCTGTTGATCCCAAATCTAGAGAACACATTTTAGCTGGAACATATCCTAATGAAGCTGATGTTTGTCTTGAACTAGAAAAAATAGTTAGAGTGCTAGAAAATGAAGGAGTAATCGTGTATCGCCCACAAATAGTGGAAGGACTAAATCAAGTTTTTGCAAGAGATGTAGGAGTAGTTATTGAGGATAAACTTGTTAGAGCATCTATGATTGATGACAGAGCACCTGAATGGAATGGAATTACTCCTATTTTTTCAAGTCTTGATAAAAAAAATATACTACTCCCTCCTGAAGGTGTAAGAGTTGAAGGCGGAGACGTGATGCCTATGGGTAGTGAGATTTGGGTTGGCATAGGAGACTCAGAAGACTTCGACAAGTTCAGAACTGCAAGGACCAACGAAGAAGCAATTAGCTGGCTTAAAAAGAAATTTCCTTCTAAAACCATTAGGTCCTTTGCACTTTCAAAATCTGACACAGATCCAAGGCTTAATGCACTACACCTAGATTGCTGCTTGAGTCCACTAGGTTTGGGACACGCTATATTCCACCCTGAAGGAATGAAAAACAAAAGAGACAGGGAATTTATTCGTAAAACATATTCTGGCAAAATAATTGAGGTTGATGCAGAATCGATGTATCACATGCATTGCAATCTTTTTAGTATAAGCCCTACAACTGTAATCAGCGGAGAAGGGTTTGATAGAGTAAATGCTCAATTGAGAGATTGGGGATATCGAGTTATTGAAACTCCAATGAATGAAACTTCAAAAATGGAGGGCCTTATTCGTTGTGTAACACTACCAATTCAAAGATCATAATGTCTCAAAGAACCCCAAATATTCTTATGATTCGCCCAGCAGCCTTCAGAATGAACGAGGAAACTGCCGGTAACAACTACTACCAAAAAGTTTTAGATAACCTTAGCCCTGAGGATGTTATGGATAAAGCTATTGAGGAATTTGACAACATGGTAGAGACGCTGCGCAACGAGGGTATTAATGTTGTAGTATTCGAAGACAACCCAGAAACTGATACTCCAGATTGCCTATTCCCAAACAACTGGATAAGCTTCCACAGTAATTCTCGCGTAGGACTTTACCCCATGTACGCCCCAAACCGACGTGAAGAACGCCGTGACGACGTAATTGTAGACCTTCAACACGTTCATGGATTTCAAATTGATGAAATTGTTGATTTTACAGAATTTGAAGAACATAATGTGTTTCTTGAAGGAACAGGAAGCATTGTACTTGATAGAATTAACCGAAAAGCCTACGCTGCATTAAGCCCCAGAACTGATAGAATTGCTTTCGAGCAATTTTGCAATGCATTTAATTATGAAGGTGTCGTTTTTGAATCTATGCAAAATGTTGGAGATAAACGTGAGCAGATTTACCACACTAATGTTATGATGTGTTTAGGAAGCGGTTGGGCTACTGTTTGCCTTGATAGCATAGATCACCCAGAGGACACAGAACTCCTAAAATCTTCACTTGAAGATGATGGAATTGATGTAATTGATTTAAGCGAAGACCAAATCGCACATTTTGCGGGTAATATGCTTGAAGTTGGGTCGACACTAGACGAAAGGGCAAGAATTATCATGAGCGTATCCGCTTATAAAGCTCTAAACTCCACACAAAAAGAATCTCTAGAAAAATATGGTAAACTTGTACCTATCAATCTAGATGTTATTGAAGCTTGCGGAGGAGGGTCTGCAAGATGTATGATGGCTGAAATCCACCTACCTAAATGCTAAGAATAGACAACATATTAACATCTGCAGTTCTTTCTGGATGTGAAGAATTGTTTAGGTCTTCTCCCAAAGCATCCCAAATCAGCGTGCAAAGAACTCGTCCTGAATTTGAAGGAGAACGCACTGTTATAGTTTTCCCTTTCACTCGTCTTTCAAAAAAGTCTCCTGAAGACACTGGCACTGCACTTGGAAAATACATAGTTGCAAACTGTGATGATGTCGTTGCATTCCAAGTTGTAAAAGGTTTTTTAAACCTAAGCATAAGAGATAGCTATTGGGTTCAAGAATTAAATGATGCAGTGAAATTGGGTGCTGGGTTTGGGCTTCAGCCTAAGGGATCAAAAACTCAAGTTATGGTGGAATACTCTTCACCAAACACAAACAAGCCACTGCATTTGGGACACTTGAGAAATAATTTCCTTGGCTTTTCTGTTTCAGAGATTTTGAAAGCTGCAGGACATTATGTTGTAAAAGTCCAAATCATAAACGACAGAGGAATTCACATCTGTAAGTCAATGGTAGCTTGGTTAAAGTTTGGAGAAGGTGAAACGCCTCAATCGTCTGGCATGAAGGGCGATAAGCTCGTTGGAAAGTACTATGTTGCATTTGACAAAGCATATAAATCTCAAATTGAGGAACACGGAGAAGATGGTGCCCCCATCCTACTCGAAGCTCGCGAAATGCTTAACAAGTGGGAAAATGGTGATGAGGAGGTAAGAGAGCTTTGGGCTAAAATGAATGGTTGGGTTTACGAAGGCTTTGATGCTACATACAGAGAAATGGGCGTTGACTTCGATAAGCTATACTACGAGTCAAACACATATCTAATTGGAAAATCCCAAGTAGAAAAAGGTCTTTCTGATGGAGTTTTCAACCAACGTGAGGACGGTTCTATTTGGGTTGACCTAACTGATAGAGGTCTTGATGAAAAGCTCCTACTCCGCTCTGACGGAACTGCAGTTTACATGACCCAGGACATTGGCACAGCCATCCTTCGTTTTGAGGAATTCCCTGGATTAGACAGGCAGGTCTACACTGTTGGAAATGAGCAAGAATATCACTTTAAAGTTCTATTTGAGATTCTTGGCAAATTAGGTTTTGAGCAAGGAGAGCGATGCCACCACCTGAGCTATGGCATGGTTGAACTTCCCGAAGGCAAAATGAAGTCAAGAGAAGGTACTGTTGTGGATGCTGACGACCTACTTACTGAAATGCGAGAAACAGCAGAAGCTGTTGCTGTTGAAGCAGGAAAACTAGATAACATTCCTCCAGAAGACAGGCCTGAACTGTTCAAGCAAGTTGGTTATGGAGCTCTCAAGTATTTCTTATTAAAAGTGGA
>CACHDD010000011.1 GCA_902578505.1 uncultured Bacteroidota bacterium
AAGTATAGAAATACTCAATAACGTCAAAGACAAGTACGAGGAACACCATTGTGTAAGCTACACTGATGAGGCAATTAATGCTTGTGTGAAGTTAACAGCTAGATATATAACTGATAGACATCTACCAGATAAGGCAATCGATGCTTTAGATGAAGTTGGCTCAAGAGTACACCTAAACAACATCCATGTTCCTCAAGAAATTCTAGATATTGAAGAAGAAGTTGAGAGAATTAAAGAGGAGAAAGTAAGGGTTGTAAGGTCTCAGAGATATGAGGAAGCTGCTAAACTTAGAGATACTGAGAGAAACCTAAACGAGAGACTTGATTCTGCTAAAAAGAAGTGGGAAGAAGAGAATAAAAACATGCGTGTAACTGTAACAGAAGAGCACGTTGGAGATGTTGTTGCAATGATGACCGGTATTCCTGTTAAGCGAATTGCAGAAAAGGAAAGCGGTAAGCTTGCAAGGATGGATAAGGACATTGAAGGCAAGGTTATAGGCCAAGAGGAAGCAATCAATAAGGTCGTAAAGGCAATTAAGAGAAATAGAGCTGGATTAAAAGATCCAAATAAGCCTATTGGATCGTTTATTTTCCTTGGCCCTACTGGAGTTGGTAAAACTCAACTAGCTAAAATTTTAGCTCAATTCATGTTCGATAGTGATGATGCACTCATCAGAATTGATATGAGTGAATACATGGAGAAGTTTGCCGTTTCAAGGTTAGTTGGAGCGCCTCCTGGTTACGTGGGCTATGAAGAAGGCGGTCAACTTACTGAAAAGGTAAGAAGACGCCCCTACTCTATTATTCTCCTAGATGAAATAGAAAAAGCCCATCCAGATGTCTTCAATTTACTTCTTCAAGCTCTTGATGATGGCCAAATGACAGACAGCCTTGGAAGAAAGATTGATTTCAGAAACACTGTAATGATTATGACTTCTAACATTGGAGCTCGTCAGTTAGCTGATTTTGGCTCAGGTTTAGGATTTAGCACAGCTGCTGCAAAACAAAATGAGGAAAGCAATAAAAACAGTGTAATTCAAACTGCATTGAAAAGAGCTTTTGCTCCTGAGTTCTTAAACAGAATAGATGATGTCATTCTATTCCAATCTCTTAAGAGTGAACATATTCACTCCATTATAGATATTGAACTACAATTTTTGTCAAAGCGAGTTGTGGATTTGGGTTATGGATTTGAGGTAACTGACTCAGCAAAAGACTTTATTGTTGAAAAGGGTTATGATGAGAAATACGGAGCAAGACCTCTTAAAAGAGCTATTCAGAAGCATCTTGAGGATCCATTCGCAGAAGAAATTATTAACTCATCCGTTGAAGAAGGAGATTTACTTAAAGCTGATTACGTTAAAGGTGATGAAGGCTTAATTATATCAGTCCATAAGGGTGGGCTATTAGAAATGCCTGATGGAGCAAAAGAAGCTTTAGAGGCTGAGTCCAAAAAGAAAGCTCCAGCTAAGAAAAAGCCATCTAAAACTGTTAAGTCGAAGAAGGAAAAGCCAGATACAGAAGCAGAAGAAAATGCTGAAGCGAAGTAAAAAGATACTCTTAGTTGTATATGATTTTATACTGTATATTCTGAAGAATAGATATGGAGCTACCTCAGTTTTAGCGCTTGGTTGGGTAATTTTTATAAGTGATATCGATTTGGGCTTTATTATTCAAGAACAAATCGAACTAAACAAAATGAAAAAGGAGGTTGAAAGAGTCATTGTCAAAAATGATGAACTCATTCTTAAATTGATAGAAATTGATGAAAACCCAAAGATTTTAGAAAGGATTGCAAGGGAAAGGTACTTTATGAAAAAGCCCCTTGAGGAAGTTTATAGGATAGTGGATTAACCGCTTGAATGATCAGCAATTATTACCCACTTACCTTCTGTCTTCTTCCAAATCAAACTGTACATTCCGTGTTGATCCTCGCTGATTTTCCAAGCCCCTATTAGAAGTGCTACTTCATCAGATAATTGAGTCCACGATCTATTTGAAAAAGTCAGATTACCCATTTCTTCTTTGTTTGGGTAACCTTTTTTGTAGTTTGATAAGGTTTTTTGGTATCCGTTATTGACCCCACTATTTCCAATAAAAAGCAAGCTGTCTGATTCCCAGTATCCTACCATAAAAGAATCGATATCTCCCCTATTCCAAGCATCTTGTTGAGCTTTCATTGTGGATGCGACTTCAGTCGGCATGCCTGGCACTTGGATTTGGCTTAAAGCATTTAAATTCAGATGGAACAAAACATATGTAAAAAGTATCCTATACATTGAATCTAAAGTGCATTACATCTCCATCTTGAACTATGTATTCCTTCCCCTCTATTGATAGTTTACCTGCTTCTTTAACTGCTAATTCTGAGCCGTGGTCCAAATAGTCGTTATAAGCAATTACTTCTGCTCTGATAAAGCCCTTTTCAAAGTCAGTATGAATGACTCCAGCTGCTTGAGGAGCAGTAGATCCTTTTCTGACAGTCCAAGCCCTAACTTCCTTCTCTCCTGCAGTGAAATAAGTCTGCAAGCTTAGTAGATCGTATGCTGTTCTGATGAGTTTGGCCACCCCAGGCTCTTCTAAGCCTATATCGTTCAAGAACATTTCCCTTTCTTCAGCATCCTCAAAATCAGCTATATCAGCCTCGATTTCTGCTCCAATTATTAAGGTCTTTGCTCCTTCCTCATTTGCCATTGCTTTAACCTTTTCTACGTAATTATTGCCACTAACGACACTTGCCTCATCAACATTACAAACGTACAGAACAGGCTTAGCAGTAAGTAATTGCATTTCCTTCATTAAAGGTTCTTCTGACTCCTCTACCTCTAACATTCTAGCGTTCTTGCCGCTCATTAGGAGAGAGTAAAGCTTTTCGTAAAACTCTAGTGTTTTAACGGCTTCTTTATCACCAGTTCTAGCAGCTTTGCCAATTTTCTCCTTTTTTGCCTCTACAGTTTCAAGGTCTTTTAGTTGTAATTCTAAATCAATTACTTCTTTGTCTCTAATTGGATCAACACTTCCGTCAACGTGTACAATGTTGTCGTTATCATAGCATCTTAACACGTGTAGAATCGCGTCAGTAGTTCTAATGTTGCCAAGGAATTTATTGCCAAGCCCTTCCCCTTTACTTGCACCTTTAACAAGCCCTGCAATATCAACGATCTCAACTGTGGTTGGAATTACATTTTGAGGATTTACGAGTTCAGCTAGCTTGTTTAACCTAGGGTCTGGCACAGTGATTACACCTAGGTTTGGCTCAATAGTACAAAATGGGAAATTTGCACTCTGTGCTTTTGCATTTGATAAGCAATTAAACAAGGTTGATTTACCAACGTTTGGTAAACCTACTATACCACATTGAAGAGCCATGACATTAAAATTATTTGGATTGCAAAGGTAGATAATTAACCTCTCAACGAATTACCATAGTTTATCCACACTGTGAAGGTTATACAGGTCCACTTAAGTACTTTTGTAGTGCATAAAAAGTATACCTAAACAACCACATATATTAATGAGCACACAAGCTACCCCTGCCCTTTGTTCACAGATTAGAAGAGACATTTTAAGAATGGTCCACGGGGCTTCATCAGGCCATCCTGGAGGTTCTCTTGGATGCGTTGAATTACTGGTGAAATTATATTTTGACACAATGAATATTGACCCATCTAATTTTTATATGGACGGAAAAGGAGAAGATTTGTTTTTCCTTTCAAATGGACACATTAGTCCTGTTTGGTATAGTGTTCTTTCAAGAAGGGGATTTTTCCCAACTGAAGAGCTTGCAACATTCCGAAAGATTAATTCAAGAGTACAGGGTCACCCTGCTACTGAAGAGGGTCTACCAGGAATAAGAGTTGCTTCTGGCTCATTAGGTCAAGGATTAAGTGTTGCAATTGGAGCTGCTGAAACTAAGAGATTAAATGGTGAAGAAACTTGGGTATACACTCTTCATGGGGATGGTGAGCTTCAAGAAGGCCAAATCTGGGAAGCAGCCATGTACGCAGCCCATAACAATGTAGACAATATTTTATCATTTGTTGATTGCAATGGACAGCAAATCGACGGTCCTTGTGACGAAGTTCTTTCGCTTTCAGATTTATCGGGCAAATTCACAGCATTTGGTTGGCATGTTATGGAATGCGATGGCCATGATCTAGATGATATCCAAAGAGTTATAGACGAGGCTCATTCTAGGCGAGGCTCTGGTGTTCCATGCATTGTTTTAATGGTAACTGCCATGGGCAAGGGCGTTGACTTTATGGAAGGAACTCACAAGTGGCATGGCGTTGCTCCAAATGATGAGCAATTAGCAGACGCACTTTCTCAACTAGAAGAGACGTTAGGAGATTACTAAACTCCGTTGGACTACAATAAATACATAAAAGCAATTCCCAAAGCCCAAATGAGGGTCTTTGTTGCTCTATTGGCCTTATTATTTTCCTATCCAAAGCTTTTAGCCCAAAACACTTCTAAAGAAGCTCTCCTTAGCTATGACAGTTCTGAAGAGGCAACAGATGGTCCTACTAGGATACTCTTTGTATTCGATGCTTCTAATAGCATGAACGCATTTTGGAGTGGTGAAAGAAAAATCACTCTTGCTACAAAACTACTTTCAACATCTCTTGCTGCGCTTTATGGTACACCAGATTTGGAATTGGGATTACGCGCATATGGCCACCAAACAAAGCATGTAGAAGGCCAACAAGATTGCGATGATACCGAATTAGTTGTTCCTATTAAACACGGGTCAAATCTCATTATTAAGCAAGAACTATCAAGGTTAAGAGCTCAAGGCACTACCCCAATTGCAAGATCACTAGAAAGAGCTGCTGAAGACTTTCCTGAAGAACCAGGTAGAAACATCATAATTTTAATTACTGATGGAATTGAGGCTTGCGATGAAGATCCATGTGCTGTTAGCAGAATGCTTCAATCTAAAGGAATTGTAGTCAAGCCATTCATAATAGGAATAGGTATAGATGATAAGCACAAAGAAAGCCTCATGTGTGTTGGTAATTTCTACGATGCATCAAACCCTGAAGTTTTTGAGTCTGTTCTTGATTTGGTTTTAGAGCAAGCACTTCACAATACAACTGTACAAGTTGACTTATTAGACAATCGTGGAAAGCCAACGATTACAGACGTCCCTATGACTTTTACAGATGTAAGATCAGGTGCACATGAGCCACAAGTGGTACATACTTTAGGTTACAACAATTTGACTGACACCTTTTATCTTGATCCTGTACCTACGTACGAACTAAAAGTCCATACTCTTCCAGAAAGAGGAATGGAGGAAGTAAACCTTGCTCCAGGAAGGCATAATATTATTTCTGTGCCAAATATGTCACAAGGTGTTGTAACGCCTCAATTCCCAACAACTAGACGTACTGATTACGGGTCTATTAGTGTTGATTTGTTTGAATCTGGAGAGTGTGAATCATTTTATACTATGAATTTAGGTTCGTCTATCAGATTACTAACGGGCACTTACGATTTAGTGTTTCACACCACTCCTATAACAAGAGTTGAAGGAGTTGAAATCAAAGAAGGCGACATTATGCCTGTTACAATTGCAGCACCTGGTGCTCTAATGCTTCAATCATCTGTTTCTGGATATGGAAGTATAGTTGACGCAACAACACTAGAACACGTAGTGCAATTTGGAAACGGCAACCCTGCTGGAAGGTATACCTTACAGCCAGGCACCTACACGATTATTTTTAGAGCGAGACAAGCTCACTCTTCTAAATACAGTATTAGAAAAACTATCACTATCACATCGGGAACAACCCAAAATCTGAACATCCATGAATGAATTGTCTGATAAAATAAATTTGAATCCTACAGAATCTAAAGACACTAGATCCGGATTTGGCGCAGGATTATCTGAGCTTGGAGAGAAAAACAACAATGTTGTTGCTCTTTGTGCCGATTTAACTGGTTCACTCAAAATGGATGCATTTAGGGATTCACATCCTGACAGGTTTTTCCAAGTTGGTATTGCTGAAGCTAATATGATAGGAATGGCAGCAGGAATGACAATTGGTGGCAAGATTCCATTTACTGGAACGTTCGCCAACTTCTCAACTGGAAGGGTTTACGACCAAATACGCCAAAGCGTTGCCTACAGCGAAAAGAACGTAAAAATATGTGCTTCTCACGCAGGTCTAACTCTAGGTGAAGATGGAGCAACTCACCAGATTTTAGAGGATATAGGAATGATGAAGATGCTACCAAATATGGTGGTGATAAATCCTGCTGACTACGAGCAAACAAGACAGGCTACTCTTGCAATTGCTGAACACCACGGCCCTGTTTATTTAAGATTTGGAAGACCCAAAGTTCCAGTGTTCTACAATAAGAGCGACAAATTCGAGATTGGAAAGGCAGATGTACTAATGACTGGTACAGATGTGACAATAATTGCTACAGGCCACTTGGTTTGGGAAGCGTTACAAGCTGCCCAAAAATTAAAAGAAGAAGGAATTAGTGCTGAAGTAATCAATATGCACACTATTAAACCTATTGATTCAAATGCAATTATTGAGAGTGCTAAAAAGACCGGTAAGGTTGTAACTGCAGAAGAGCACCAAAAATTTGGTGGGCTTGGTGAGAGTGTAGCTCAAGTATTAGCTGAAAACCTCCCTACTCCAATGAGATTTGTAGCTGTTGACGACAGTTTTGGTGAAAGTGGAAAACCCGCACAACTCATGGAGAAGTACGGGCTTTCAGCAAGTAACATTGTGTCTAAAGCAAAAGAATTGCTCTAGAAAACCTAAGCTATTTCAACATCTAAATCTGCTAAGCAGCTGTAGAGTTTATCTCTCAGCTGCTTTGTTGCTTTAACAAGCGGAAGTCTAGTTTCATCACTACACAGTCCAATAATATCCATTACAGATTTTATTCCAGTAGGATTTCCTTCTTCAAATATTGCTTCAATAATAGGGTTCAATTTGTGATGCATTTCCCTTGCTTCTACAATTTGGCCAAACAACGCTTGATTTACCATAGCACCAAACCTTTTAGGTATAGCATTACCAATTACAGAAATCACCCCATTAGCACCAGAAGAAATCATAGCTAGAGTTAATCCGTCATCTCCTGAGAACACTTGAAAATCTTCAGGCTTAGACCTTAATATTTCATCAACTTGTGATAAATCACCACTTGCCTCTTTAATAGCTATGATGTTCTTGTGATTGGATAATTCCAAAGTTGTTGAAGCAGCCATATTGCTCCCAGTTCTTGAAGGAACATTGTAAAGAATTACCGGTTTTGGAGAAGTGTCTGCTACTCTATTAAAGTGCTCAATAATTCCTTTTTGGCTTGGCTTATTGTAATTAGGCGATGCACTTAAAACTGCATCGACACCATTAAAGTCAAATTCTTCAATCCTTTTACAAAGAGCAGCAGTGTTGTTGCTTGCTAATCCAACAACAATTGGAAGCCTCTTGTTATTCAATTCTATAATGAAATCTAAGACACTTCTTTGCTCTTCTAGACTTAAAGTAGGTGTCTCAGCTGTTGTCCCAAGTACAACTAAAAAATCTACGTCAGAGTTAATTAAATGCTCTGTATTACGCTGTAATGCAGGATAATCTACCGCCCCGTTCTCATTAAATGGAGTAATCATTGCAACTCCTAATCCACTTAGATTAATCATTTTATGTTTGCTTCTGATATGAAATTAAATGTTCTATCTATTTGTTCTTTCCAAACTACAAATGGATCTACTTTCAATCCGTCTTCAGTTGGTTTATGTTCAACCCTTCCAATTTTAACGTCGTAGTCTCTAAATGGCCAATCCTTCTGCTCAGGACCAACTTTCATTTGAGCCATTGACATGTTTAAAACGTGTTTCAAAGGAAGATTAGGCTCGAGCTCTAAGTCAAAAAGAATATCGAATTCAACATCTGTAAAAGCGTCAATTTCTTTTTTGGGTTTACCATACCAATTAAGATCAGATTTACAGAAATAGCCACTATCAAGTTTTCTAACTAACCATCCAGGAGTTCTTTTAGCATCAGCATCAACATATGAGAGCATTGATACTCTTTTGACGCCATGGACCTCATGTAAGAATTTTGCAATGTCTTTTATGGTCCTGTAAAATTTATGATCTCTCTCCAAATAAAGAAGCCCAACACTTTCAGCGTTCTTTAAGCTACATCCCTTTCTAGTTCGGTTTTCATCCTTATACCTACCTAGGATAAATTTGCTAATGTGATCCTTCCATTTCACTCCGTAAAGGTACATGCCTATCCTTATGTGGCACGGTTACTCTTTAATTTTCGTAAAATTGCAATATGAAATTATTACCAACCACTATTTTATCTTTCATTCTTTTACTTGCTACAGGTTGTTCTTCATCAAATGGAACTAAGGTTAAAGAACCATTTTCTGGAAAGAAATACACCTCAAATGCTAGATATTTCAGAGCTGTTGGAAAAGGCATGAGTTCAAATGATAATATTGCCTCTTCAAAAGCTGAGGTTGAAGCGCATAAGGATTTGGCTCAACAAGTGACTACAAATATTAAAGTAGTTTCTGATGCATATGTTCAAGATGTTCAAGGGGAGCATGTAAATCAAGCAATTGAAAGATTTGAATCATTGGCTCGTGAGATAACAAACACTACCATTGGTGATTTGAGGAAAATTGGAGAAGAGAAATATTTAAATGACAATGGTGACTACTCAGTATTTGTAGCTTATGAAATCAAAAAGGCAGCTATGTTTAGGTTTTTAAAGAAAAAGGCCAAAGCTGATAAGAAGATTGATAACCTAGCTCGTACTCAAATAATAAATATGTGCGATAGTGAAATAGAAAGATTAGAATCACTTGAGTAATTCTGAAAATTTCTTTTCAAACTTTGAAAGTTTAGGCGCTATAACTGCATTGCAGTATGGCGCCTCTTCATTTTCAGCAAAATAATTGTGATGGTAATCTTCTGCTAAATAAAATTCTTCAAGGTCTTCTATTGTTGTAACAATTGGATCAATCCAATTGCCACTTTCGTTGGCAGCTTGAATTACAGCCTCAGCTAAATCTCTTTGGGCTTTTGATGCTGGGAATATTGCTGATCTATATTGAGTGCCAACATCTCCACCTTGCTTGTTTAAAGTTGTTGGGTCATGTGTAGCAAAGAATACCGAAAATAGATTTACGATATCAATAACATTTGGATCGAATGTTACTTTCACAACTTCAGCATGGCCAGTGCGTCCACTACATACTTCTCTATAAGTAGGATTTACTGTTTTTCCTCCAGCGTATCCAGGTAATACATTCCTAACTCCGTGTATTCTTGAGAATACAGCTTCAACACACCAAAAACACCCAGCAGCTAATACTATTGAGTCTGTTCGATCCATAATTTATACTGGAATATTCCATCCGTATGGGTCATCAGAGTATCCTCTTCTTATATCTTCCAGAGTCTTTCTGATTTTTATTGCAACAGCCCAATTCTCAGTTGGAGGTAAATCAAAATCCCATCCATCAAAACCAATTGTACACATAAGAGATACGGTAGCCGCAGTGCCTAACCCAAAAGCCTCCTGAAGCTTATTATTCTTCGCCGCTTCTATTAGTTCTGTTACAGATATTGGTCTTTCTTCTACTTCTATGCCTAAACTCTTAGCAATTTGAATCGCGGATTTTCTAGTAACACCATCTAAAATAGTATCACTTGTGGAAGGTACTAGCATTTTCCCATCAACTACAAAGGCAGCATTCATAGTTCCACATTCTTCGATATGAGTGTGGTTGGCACTATCAGTCCAAAGAAGTTGATCATATCCCTCCTTTCCAGCTAGTTTAGTCGGGTAAAGAGCTCCTGCATAATTACCTGCAGCCTTGGCAGCTCCAGTTCCACCAGCAGCTGCTCTAGTATATTCAGTCTCAACTTTTACTCTAACTGGTTTACTGTAGTAAGCACCAACAGGGCAAGTGAAAATCATAAATCTGTATGTATGACTTTCTCTTACTCCAACATGGCTATCAGTGGCAAACATAAATGGTCTAATGTAAAGCGAAGCATCATCAGAAGATGGTACCCAATCATTATCAAGGCCAATAAGTTCAACTAGTGCTTGCATGAAAATGTCAGCAGGAACTTGAGGCATACTCATTCTCTTTGCGCTGAGGTTAAATCTTTTGATATTATCACCAGGTCGGAACAAGCTAACGCTTTTATCCTGCTGGCGATAAGCTTTCATACCTTCGAAAATGGATTGACCATAGTGAAAAACCATGCAAGCAGGACTTACAGACATAGGTGAAAATGGCTCAATCACACCTCTTTTCCATTCACCATTTGCATAATCCATGACGAATATGTGATCTGAAAACACCTTGCCAAAAGCAATGTTTTTAAAATCTACTCTGCCTATTGCTGAGCCTTTACAGTGCTTTACATCGAATGAAGTGTCTTTAGCTATCATGCTCTTTGTCATGTAATGGAGTGCAAAGGTCGTTAATTACATATGGTCATTGCAAATGAAATTAATATTTGTGTATGTAAAATAGAGTTAAATTGATTAAATAATTTAATTAACTTGATATAGTTATGGTTCGTTATGAGGCCTGAAAAAGAAATTTGTTGGGGCTAACTAAACCTGATTTTACGGCATACATTACAATACCTGCAGTATTCTTAACTCCAAGTTTTATCATAATGTTTTTTCTATGTGTTGTAACTGTATGAGATGAAAGAAATAATATTTCTGCAATCTCACTGTTTGTATTACCCTCAGATATAAGATAAAGAACCTCTTTTTCTCTTTTGCTAAGTTCTATTGCATCACATGGTAATTCAGTAATATTATTTATGTCATTTACCTCAATTGAAGCCTTTCGAATCTCATTCAAAATTTTACCACAGAAAAAGCTAGTTCCATTAGAAGTTGTTTTAATTGCATCAGTGATTTCTTGTATATCACAGCTTTTCTTAATATAACTATCAACTCCTGCTCTCATAGCATGGACAAATGTTTGGCTACTCTGCATTGTTGTTAAAGCTAGAATCTTTGAATTTCTATGTTCTCTTTTTATTTTAACAATTACATCAATATCAAATCCTTCACTAAAAAAATCAATAATAACAAGATTAGGTCTATTGGAATTCATGCTTTCCAATAATTCAGAATTAGATTCTACTTCATCTATTATGTAATATTCATCAAGTTTGTCAATAACAGCTCTAAGACCAATTTTGCCAATTGTACTGCTGTCTGCTATTATGATTGACTTCAACATTATTTGGAATGATTCTAGATAACAAAAATACTATAATTTATTTTATAAAATATGTTTTTCCCTCAATAGATAATTCTGTTTTTGAAAAAATAGCTTTTGCTTCATTAAGTAACTTAGTTAAATCACAATAACGATTGGAAAAATGTCCAATTAGTAATGATCCAACTTTTGCGTTTTTTGCTACTCTTGCTGCATCTTCAGATGTTGAATGTAAGGTCTTTTTAGCAATTTTATCGTCTCTTTTCTCAAACGTTGCTTCATGATACAACAGTGTGCAATTTTCAACTGCATCAACAACCTTTAGGCTGTAAGATGTATCTGCCGCAAAAGCATATGATCTCTCTGAATCAGGCGGATTGCAAAACCTTGAATTAACCTGTAATTTGCCATCTTTCTCAATATCCTCACCCCTCTTTAGCTTTTGAATTTCTAAGTGATTTAGGCTAAACCTTTTTTTCATATTAGGTTTTAGCTTATATGCACCCTTCTTTTCAGATATAACAAATCCACAAGTAGGAATTCTATGCTTGGTTGGAAAGGACTTTACAGTAAAGGTTCTTTCATCTATTATTATGCTTGATGCATTAGAACATGTGACGTGAAAGTGAACTTCAAATTCAATATGAGTGCCTGTCAAATGCCAAACTTTTCTAACCATTGGTTCTAGCTCTTCGGGGCCGTATATATCAAGATCACTTTTTCGCCCTAAAAGATTCATACTAGCTATTAAACCTGGCAAACCCAACGTGTGGTCAGCGTGCATATGACTTATCAAAATCGACTTGATCCTTTGGAATTTGGTCTTGTTCTTTCTTAGTGTTAATTGAGTCCCCTCTCCACAATCAATTAAAATTAGATTATCATGAATGTTGACTAGCTGAGATGTGGTCAAAAAATAAGGGGTGGGCGCTGCTGCGCCACACCCCAATATTGTCAATTCAAATTTCTTCACTTTAGCGTTTAATCACTAATCGAGAAGTTGATCTTCCTAGGTCATTTGCAATAGTCATAAAGTATACCCCTTGATTCCAAGTACTAACCTCTAGATTAGTATTCTTAACAACTTGATTAGTGTAAACAACTTTTCCTCTAAGATCCCTTACTTCAATATCAGTTAGATCATCAGTATCTAGCTGAACAGAAACTAAATCGTTTGCTGGGTTTGGCGTAAGTGAGAATCCGTGTAATTCAATATTTTCAACTGAACTCACATCAACTGTAATATTATCTAATACTAAGACACAACCATCTTCGTCTGTTATTACTACTTCGTAATCTCCGGCTGCAGCATTTTCAAGATCCTCGTCAGTACTAATTGTTATACCTGAGCTATCAGTCCAAACACAAGAAACTTCACCGTTTGCACCAGTAATAGTTAAGTCAATTGATCCCATAGAAACACCTGGATTTTCATTTGAAATTTCATACGTTGCAGCAAGGTTGCATTCAACTGAAGAATCAACTATAACAAGATTTTCGTATTCGCTTGTACAATCCTCAGTTTCAATGACGACACTGTATACACCAGGCTCGAGTCCGTCTATATCCTCATTGGTTCCTATAACATTTCCGTCAGAATCAATCCATTGGTATGTTATTACAGTTACTCCATCTAGAGGTGTAATATCTATACTACCAAGTGTTCCTTGATTTCCATTTGCATCTACAACAACTGGTGTTTCAATTAGATTGCAGTGAATATTTATTAAAAATTGAGAGAATGTTATGGGTACACTAAATGGTATTCCAATAGTTAGCCATCCAACAACATATAGATTGATTTGGTATACACCTGCCATTGTAGGGATACCTTGGATCGAAGTACAATACTGTTCACCACCCAGAAAAGAACATTCTTCACCAGAGTCACCATTATTATTACATATTACCTCAAGACCTAAATCATCTAGAGGTATTTCTATACCTGTTGTCGTATCTTGAACAGTAACATAATCAAGGTATAAAGAGTCAATTGGTAAGGTTGGTGGGTATGTTTCATCGAAGTCAGCTGCAAACTCTGGAATCAAAATGTGAATTACATCATAGTAATCTTCACCGACTTCTCCATTCATAAATGTTTCACCGTTTGCAACATCTGGGCTAACTCCAAACCCAGCAGTTCCAAAATCGTAATCATTTACACATTGGGCAAGAGATATAGAATAGTATATAATAAAATAAATAGCTAGTAATATTGAGTAAATTTTATTCATGAGTTTTAAATTTCAATTTTTAATTAAAGAATGATCTTTCTTGCTCTTCCATATAAACCATATCTACGGCTTCATTTCTAGTTGGAACAACATTGAAGTAATCTTCTTCAAATTTCTCGTCTAAAGATAATTGGAGATTTTTATTAACTCCACATAATACTAAAGACTTTTGAGCATTGTCTTGCTGAAATTGTAAATGACTAAAGAAATCAAAGGATTTTAAACCTGAAGAACTCAAGTCCAAAATTATATTCTCATGACCAATTTCACAATTAGATGATGCATGTATGATTTGGGCTAAATCCTCAGCAGATTCAACATCACCTTCAATTGCAATAATCGTAATTGCCTCTAATTTTTCGATATGAATATTCATGGAAAGTCAATCATAGATATGCTATCTATTCGCTAGGAGATACATAATTGCCATCCTAGTAGCAACGCCATTTTCAACTTGATCTAAGATGATAGAGTGCTCACTATCTGCAATTTCACTTGAAATCTCTACGCCTCTGTTAATTGGTCCTGGGTGAAGAATTACTAATTCCTTATCCAATCTCTCAAGGCGTTCTGTCGTAAGGCCAAAATTTTTAGTATACTCCCTAATCGAAGGGAAAAACCTGATTGCATCATCATCACCTTGTCTTTCAAGTTGTATTCTAAGCATATTCACTACATCGGCCCAAATCAAAGTTTCATCAAGGTTGTGACTTACCTCCACACCTAAACTTGCCATGTGTTTTGGGATTAGTGTTGCGGGACCACAAACTCTCACTTTAACGCCTTGCAGCTTTAGTGCGAGAATGTTTGAAAGAGCAACTCTAGAATGTCTTATATCACCAACAATAGCGATTTTTTTTCCTTCTAAGTCATTTCCTAGCTTTTCTCTTATACTAAAACTGTCAAGAAGAGCTTGGGTTGGGTGTTCGTGAGTGCCATCACCAGCATTCACAATCGAAGTATTAACTTTGTTTGCTAAGAAATGAGGTGCTCCAGGGTGGGGATGTCTCATTACAACCATATCCACCTTCATCGCAAGAATATTATTCACTGTATCAACCAAGGTCTCTCCTTTCTTAACTGAAGAGCTGGATGCCGAAAAATTAACTACATCAGCTGAAAGTCTTTTTTGGGCTAATTCAAAAGAAAGCCTTGTCCTAGTTGAGTTTTCAAAGAAGAGATTAGCTACCGTCGTGTCCCTTAATGAAGGAACCTTTTTAATGGGTCTGTTTAGGACCTCTTTAAACTCAGCGGCTGTGCTGAAAATCGTCTCAATATCATCGCGAGTCATTCCGCGAATCCCAAGTAGGTGTTTTATCGAGAGATCACTCATTCTGGTTTAGCATTAAATAGGATTACTCTATCAGTTGAATTCTCTTCTGACCATTCTACAACAACGTGCTGATCAGATATGCTGTCAATTTGTTGTCCAATGTATGTTGGCTCAATCGGGAGCTCTCTTTTAAATCTTCTATCAATTAGGACTGCAAGCTCTACTTTTTTGGGTCTTCCATAGGCCAAAAGCGCATCCAACCCCGCCCTAATAGTTCTCCCAGTAAATAGAACATCGTCAACTAAAATTACTTTTCTACCCTCAACTAAAAATTCCATATTATTCTCTTGAGGTGCAATGGGCTTATCTCTTCTACCTAGGTCATCTCTATGGAAAGTAACATCCATTGCGCCAGATCTCACCTCCTTTCCGTCCAATAATTCAGACAGTCTAACTGCCAGTCTTTCAGCCACTCGCGTACCTCTGGGTTGCAAACCCACTAGGTCAGTTTCAGAAAAATCATGATGCTCGAGCAATTGATGCGCAAGCCTATCTAATATTAGAGCGAATTGTTCCTCGTTTATTAGAACTTGAGATTTCATCGGTGCAAAGATAGTGATAAGAAAAAGGGAGGCCGATGCCTCCCTTTCTTTTATTTTCGTGCATTGAGATTTTAGAATTAAGCCTCAGCATTTTCTTCCTCTTCTGCCTCTTCTGCCTTTGCCTTCTTTGCAGCAGTCTTTTTAGCAGTTGTTTTTTTAGCTGTAGTCTTTTTTGTAGCGGCCTTTTTCTTAGCTGCTGGCTTCTTCTCTTCTTTTTCTTCTTCAGCTAAAGGAGCCTCTTCAACATCAGGTGCTGCATCCATTGAAGCTTTAAGTTGGCTAAGAACGTCAAGATCACCTAAAGTACTCTTTTCAGTTGCAGAATTAATTTCTTGCATCATTCGGTTACTATTACCCGACTTAGATCCACCTGATTTAGATTTACGTTCTTTTTTAGCAGGACCTTCTTCGTGAGTTCTGAGATGGCTAACAGTAATTCTCTTTGCATTTCTATTAAATTCAAGAACTACGAAATCCGCAGCATCATCTACTTTTAGAGCTTCGCCATCAACTTTATTTAGGTGTTTTACATGACAAGTTCCTTCAAGTCCATATGGAAGAGCAACAACAGCATTCGAACCCTCAATTTTAACAACTGTAGCGTTATGAGATGATCCCACAGCAAATACTGTTTCAAATACTTCCCAAGGATTTTCCTCTATTTGCTTATGACCAAGGCTCATTCTTCGGTTATCCTTGTCAAGCTCCATTACAACCACTTCTATCTCGTCTCCCACGTTACAGAATTCAGATGGGTGTTTAATCTTTTTAGACCAACTAAGATCACTAATATGAACTAAACCATCTATTCCTTCTTCAAGTTCCACAAACAGTCCAAAATTTGTGAAGTTTCTTACTTTACCTTTTTGCTTAGATTCAATTGGGTAACGTTTTTCAATTTCTTCCCACGGATCGTTTGTTAATTGCTTAAGACCAAGAGACATTTTTCTTTCTTCTCTATCAATACTTAGAAGAATACATTCGATTTCGTCACCGACTTTTAAGAAGTCTTGGGCGCTACGTAAATGTTGAGACCATGACATCTCACTAACGTGAAGCAGTCCTTCGACACCAGGTGCGATTTCGATAAATGCACCATAATCAGCGATAACAACAACATTACCCTTAACCTTAGAACCCTCAGTGTAATCTTCTGTAAGAGCGTCCCATGGGTGTGATGTAAGTTGCTTCATTCCTAGAGCAATACGACGCTTATCATCATCAAAATCAAGAATAACCACGTTGATTTTCTGATCTAGTTCAACAAGCTCCTCTGGATGGCCAACACGTCCCCAACTCATATCTGTGATATGAACTAGACCGTCAACGCCACCAAGATCAACGAATACTCCATAAGAAGTAACGTTTTTAACAGTACCTTCAAGTACTTGGCCTTTTTCAAGCTCATTGATGATAAGTCTCTTTTGTTCTTCTAGCTCTGCTTCTATAAGAGCTTTATGAGATACAACAACATTTTTGAATTCCTGGTTGATCTTAACCACTTTAAATTCCATTTGCTTTCCAACATACTCGTCAAAATCACGGATAGGCTTTACATCAACTTGTGAACCTGGAAGGAATGCCTCTAAACCAAATACGTCAACAATTAGTCCACCCTTTGTTCTACATTTAACATTACCTTGAATTATTAAATCCTCTTCTTTTGCTTTGTTAATCTTACCCCATGCCTCATATATACGTGCAGTTCGATGACTAACTACTAGTTGCCCGTTTGCATCTTCTTGTTTTTCTACGAAAACTGCAACAGAATCTCCAGGTTTTAAGGCAGGATTGTATCTGAATTCTGAGGCAGAAATCACTCCTTCTGACTTGTAGCCAATGTTAACGACGATTTCTTTTTTACCTATTGTAACAACTGTTCCAGGTACTACCTGCTTATCTTCAATGAGAGTTAGATTGGCAGTATAAATTTCTTCAAGCTTATTTCTCTCTTCTTCAGATATAGAATCGTCAGAATTGTCAATTGAATCCCAATCGAAATCTGCTGAAGGTTGCGCTAAATCGCGTGGCTTTGTTGGTATTTCTTCTTTTTCTGGAGTGGCTTTATCTGCCGCTGGTGTAACTTCTTTAACTGCTACTTCCTGAACCGTTTCTTTTACTTTAACGTTTTCAGTTTTGGGTGTTTCTTCGCTCATGCGACCCATGTGTATTTGTATGATTTGTCTTTGTGAGGAGGACAATCAGACTATTCATCAATGGACAATCCTCACTATTGCCCGTATTAATCCCAAAGGGGGCGCAAATATACAGACTTAAATGGGTACGAACAAATTATTCAATTACAAGGATTTGGGCTTTTTGTTTTGATTTAATAAGAAATGTTCCTTTTCCTATTTTATTAGAATTTATTTTTCCTGGACCAAACTCACCTTTAACCCTTCCCTTTGTATCGTAAATAGTAGATCTTTGTTCAAGTGTAAAAAAGCTTCCAATCATTGTGGGATTAGGGAATACAGACTGAAGGTCTTTATTTACATCTTTAAGACCATTGGTGCAAACGTTGCAATATTCCGGAGTCGTTTCTCCAATCACAAATTCTCTCCAAGTGCCAAACCCGTCTGGATCTCTACCCCAACTGTAATCTAGTGGAATTGCATTGAAATGAACTGAATCTGCAATTGTAAAGCCATCTGGCGATCTAAAAACAAGTTGTTCGCCATCGCTGTTGAATTTGAAGTTTGTGTGATTCCAGCCCTCCGAATTGTCTTCATCTGCCCAAATCAACACAAACTCACCTGGAGCTATAGTTGTAGAATCTGGAATGTCGTCTGGAATCTTGTATTTGGTAGGCTGGTTTAGCCTATCTGTGAAATAGTAACCTCCAATATCTACAGGATGATCTCCAGTATTGTAGATTTCAAACCAATCCTCGTAAGCGCCTGTGTAATCTACAGTGTCAAGAAAATTCACAGATTGTAACTCATTTATAACAACAGGTCCTGGTTGGATGATGAATAAAGTGTTTGAAACCCTTGGCGTTGGTATGTCAAACCATTGTGTCGACGAGCCGCCGTCAATCTGCCTGCCCCAGCTTGTGTTTGGGCTACTCGTTTCATATTCAAAGTTATCAGCAACTTCACCATCTGGTCCAGTCAAGATTATGTTGCTAGCCTCTGTTGAGGGTACAAATCCAACGTGGTGTCCACCCTCTTCAGGCTCACCATCAAGCCAAAACAATAAGAAACCTTCTGCCTCTATTGTTAAATCATATGGCATGTTTGAAGGTAGAGTAAATGTTTGGCCTACATCATTAGATATAGTGTATGAGCTAAGGTTGACTTGGAATGAATTTGGGTTGTATATCTCGAACCAAGGGTCAAGGTCGAAGTCTTCGTCTACTAAGTTGCTTTCGTTATCTATTAGCACTTCGTTTATGTATAGCAGAGGCGTTTCTGGTGATACAAAGACGTTATCATCATCTTGAGTATGGAAATCAAAGTAGATCCAATCTTCACAGCCATCGCATTCTCTTCCATAGCTTATGTCTGTTTGTTGAGGGGGAAACACAATTGAATCAACTATTGTCACTCCATCTGGTTCGGTAAGGAAAATTCCTTCTCCATCAGGGCTAAGCTTAAAATTTGTGTGGTCCTCGCCTTGATCTATATCGTTGTCAAGCCAAAAAACCAAATGACCACCTGGTGTTATTGTTGTTATACCAGCATTAGTTGCAGGTATTTCATACTTAGTAAGATTATCCTCCCTGTCGCTCAAGTAATAACCTGCTAAATTCAAAACTCCACCTTCGTGATATAACTCTACCCAGTCGTCAAATTCAAAGAAGTCGTCGTAAACGGCTTCTTGATTGCTGGCCATTAATTCGTTGATATAGGTTTGGGCTTGGGCTTGAATCCCAATAAACACAAACAAAATAGAGAAAGTGGCAAGGTTGAAAAGAGTGTTCTTACTATGCATATTTGAAAAATTCACTCGAAAATTACTAAACCTTAGCTCTGCAAGCATCGGAGTAAGTAATTTTGCGTGCAAATATTTTAATTATGGCTCACGGCACATTTCAAGTACCATATCCGGTAAACGAACCAGTTCTATCATATGCACCTGGTTCTTCAGAGAGAGAAGAACTCAATGCTATGTACAATAAAATGTACAATCAAGATCCTATTGATGTTCCAATGTACATTGGTTCTGAGGAAGTAAGAACGTCTGATAAGCGCCTTATGACACCTCCTCATGACCATGCAAAAGTTTTGGGCCACTTTAATTATGGAGATGCTTCTCATGTTGAAGCCGCAATTGATTCAGCATTAGAAGCTCGTACAAAATGGGCAGCGTATTCATATGTTGAAAGAGCTAGTATTTTCTTGAAAGCTGCAGATTTAGTTGCAGGTAAATACAGAGCAAAGATTAATGCATCTACTATGCTTGCGCAGTCTAAGAACTGCTTTCAGGCTGAAATTGATGCAGCATGTGAGTTGACTGACTTTTTGAGGTTCAATGCATATTTCGGTCAGCAGATAATGGAAATGCAGCCAGAGAGCGCAGATGGAATTTGGAATAGAACTGAATATAGACCTCTTGAAGGATTTGTGTTCGCAGTAACTCCATTTAATTTCACTGCTATTGCTGCTAACCTGCCTGCTTGCATGGCGTTAATGGGGAATGTGGTAGTTTGGAAACCTGCTGATTCTCAAATGTATAGCGCGCAAGTATTAATGGAGATATTCAAAGAAGCTGGTGTGCCAAATGGCGTAATCAATATGGTTACAGTAGATGGTCCAGTTGCTGGTGCTGTTGTATTCAATCACCCTGATTTCTCAGGTCTTCACTTTACAGGATCTACTGCTGTGTTCCGCCACCTTTGGAAAACAATTGGTGAGAACATTGCAAAATACAAAACATACCCAAGAATTGTAGGTGAAACTGGAGGTAAGGACTTTGTAGTTGCTCATAGTAGTGCGAAAGTTGAAGCTGTTGTAGCTGGTCTAGTTAGAGGTGCTTTTGAATTCCAAGGTCAAAAGTGTTCAGCAGCATCTAGAGCTTATATCGCAAGCGATATTTGGCCTGAAGTAAAAGAAAAGCTAGTTAGTGAAGTTGCAACTCTTAAAGTTGGCTCGCCAGATGATTTTAGCAATTTCGTAAATGCTGTAATTGACAAGAGAGCGTTTGAAAAGATTACTTCATACATAGATTGGGCAAAAGAGCAAGATGATTGTGAGATTATTGCTGGTGGTGATTACGATGGATCAAAGGGGTACTTCGTTAACCCAACTGTAATTGTTACTTCTAACCCAAAGTTTAGAACTATGGTAGAGGAGATTTTTGGTCCTGTTCTAACAATTTATGTGTACAATTCCAACAAGTTTGAAGAAACGCTTGAATTAGTAGATTCTACAAGTGAATATGCTCTTACAGGGGCTGTTTTTGCTCAAGACAGATATGCCTTGAGTCAAGCTAAGAATGCACTAGAAAATTCAGCAGGAAATTTCTACCTAAATGACAAACCAACAGGAGCTGTAGTTGGACAACAACCATTTGGAGGAGCAAGAGGATCTGGTACAAATGACAAAGCAGGCTCTGCATTAAATCTGCTTCGTTGGGTTAGTCCTAGAACTGTTAAAGAGACTTTAGTTCCTGTAGAAGATTATAGATATCCGTTCTTAGGGTAATCACGCTTTAGTAGTCTCGTATTTAGAGACTGGAATTGTAGACATATCTACTTTTTCAGCCTTTCCTCCTTTTATTTTCTTAAATTCTTTTGCATATGGTTCTTGAAGAGATCCATCTGTATTCAACCAAGATGTGCGAACAATTAACTTCTCCTTCCTGCCCTTTCTCCCAACTGTAGTTATTTCTCCAGAAACAGTTCTCAACCTGTATGCAGCATTTAGTATGCTAGCCCTTGCGTTAGCTTTTCTTTCATCAGAAATCTTGTGAAGAGACATTGCATCATCTATCAACTCGTCATATGACATTGGCTTCTTTCTTGCTCTTAGTCTGTTTGTTATAAACTTTCCCCAAACACTTTTAGGACCTCTTTTCTTAGCAATCTCTCCTTTTGCAGTTAGCTTTTCTTCTGTGTCTTTGCTTGTAGAAATAACAACATTACCACTAAGTTTCGCCAACATTTCATTTACATGGTTTAATTTTTTCTCAAGTTCATTTTTTTCAGATGTATAGTGATCTATGAACTTTTTTATCTCTTTCTTGGTGAATTTCAAGTTTGACATTTCACTTATTAATTATGTCGCAAAAGTAATCAAAGTAATACAAATACTATGTACGATTACAAAATTGAGAGAGGGACCTAATTAAAGCTCCCTCTCGTAATACGGTGTAAGCCGGATTCTGTTCCGCAGAGTGCGGCTTCATCATTGATCTAATGCGACCTACCCTCTAGTTCGAACGAGCAGTTCTCAGGCACTAGTATACATGGTCTTGCAGCACGCAAGGTTTACCAAAGCCAGCAAATCACTTTGCTGCTGGTGAGCTCTTACCTCACCTTTTCACCCTTACCTGTACTTCGAAAAGCCATCGGCGGTATAAATTTCTTTAGCACTGTCTGTACTACCACGTTTGGTAGCCCTCCCTTTTGAGGAGTGCGGCGCTCTTTGCTGTCCGGACTTTCCTCCCCGAAAATCGAGGCGATGAAGTCAACCGTGATTCAAAATTAATAAACACATAGTTACTTTTGTTACCATCATAAAAATTAAATGGATTGTTCAAGTATTATTTATTACATAAACCGTTTGGCTTTTTAAGCCAGTTTACTAGAGAAGGTGGTCATCTATCACTTACTGATATTAATTTTGATTGGCCCTCTGATGTGTACTCTGTAGGAAGGTTAGACACAGATAGTGAAGGGCTGTTGCTACTAACAAATGACAAAAGACTGAATTCAGAATTACTTTCTCCTAAAAATGGACATCCTAGAACTTATCACGTTCAAGTAGAAGGATTACCTTCATTAAGTGACATGAGAAACATCATGTCTCCGATGCAGTTAAAAATCAAAGGTAAATTTTTTAAAACAAAGCCATGCAAAGCTTCAATTTTAGACCCTCAACCAAACTATCCTGCTAGAAAACCTCCTATTCGTGTTAGAAAGAATATTCCAGACATTTGGATATCAATAACACTTACAGAGGGTAAAAACAGACAAGTAAGAAAAATGACAGCTCAATCAGGTTTTCCAACACTTAGATTAATTAGAGAATCTATTGGACCTTTTAAGTTAAAAGGTATGGAGCCTGGCGTAGTAAGGGAAATCAGTGCTGAAGAAATTAATATGTTAATTCAATTGAAATGATAAGAAGTTTATTAGCTGTCATTTATACTTTGTTTTGGTGTGGTTTGGCTGTAATCACGCTGATGATCTTCCCTAGGAGTGCAGAGTTTGTATTAATGCAATATGCCAAAAGATTTTGGTCTACACCCATGCTTAGATGGATTATAGGAGCACCAATTGAAGTTGAGATCAGTCCTAAAGCAGCAGAATTCTTTGATTCCAATAAAGGCGCTATTTTAATGTCCAATCATTCAAGTGATTTGGATATAACGGCATGTTTTGTGGCATGTCCCACTCCTATTGTTTTTCTTTCAAAGGCAAGTATTCGAAAGGTTCCTTTATTAGGCGAAGCAAATGCAAGAGTAGGCACAGTATTCGTTGAAAGAGGAAACAAAGAGTCATCTCTAAAGGCAATTAGAACTCTAGTTAACACAGTCAAAAACGGCAGATCTGTCGTTGTATACCCAGAGGGAACTAGATCAAAAACTGGAGAAATACTTCCGTTTAAAAAGGGTGGATTTCATTTAGCAGTGCAGGCTAAAGCACCAGTTATTCCAATGCATATTTCTGGAACGCATAAGAGATTGCCACCAAAAGGAATTAAGTTAATCAAGCAAAAGGAACCAATTTTTGTAAAATTTGGAGACCCAATTATTTCTGATAACGTTGACGAATTAAGGGACTTGACGTACAACGCCGTCTGCGAGCTTAGAGGCTAATTCTAATCCTTCACGAATTGCTCTTTGGGCGTCAAGCCCTCTTGCAAGCTTTGCCCCACCAATTAAGTGGACATGCATTCCTTTTGCAATTAGAGGATCTGCAAGGGGTGCAAAAGGAATTTGGCCAGCACAAACCACAACGTTATCAACGTCCAAGATTACATCCCCCTTATCTGGGTGAATAATGTGAAGACCTTGGTCATCAAGCTTGTTATACTTAATTCCACCCCATGCTACAACACCTCTGTTTTTAAGAGTTAGTCTATGAATCCATCCCGTAGTTTTACCAAGCTTTCTCCCTGGCTTACCTGGACTTCTTTGTAATAAATGAATCTTCCTTGATGACGTTGTACGTCTTGAATGAGTTAATCCACCTCTAAGGTTGAGATTAAGGTCAATACCCCAAGACTTAGCAAATCCCTTTTTATCGCTATCATGAGTTAAATAATCTGCAACGTCAAAGCCAATTCCGCCGGCACCAATAATTACTACCTTCTCTCCAACATCAATCCTTTCATTTAGGACGTCTAAATATGTTACAACTTCTGGCCTGTCTGCTCCCTCAATATTAAAAGGTTTTGGTTTAACACCAGATGCAATTACAATATGTTTGTAGTTGTGAGTTGCAATCATTGATACACCAACCTCTGTATTTAACTGAATATTTACTCCAAGAGACTTTAGTCTGTTAGTGAAATATCTTATTGTTTCATCAAATTCAGTCTTACCTGGAATCTTTTTGGCTACGTTAAACTGACCACCTAATTTTGATGACTTTTCATATAAAGTTACACTGAAGCCCAAATGCGCCAATTCTGATGCACAACTCAAACCCGCAGGACCTCCTCCAACTACAGCAACACTAATGTTGTTTGGCTTATATGTTTTATGAATACTTGGCCAGTTGCCTTCATTACATGCCCTTGGGTTAACTAAGCATGATGCTGTCTTTTTTTCGAACAAATGGTCTAAACAAGCTTGATTGCATCCAATACATGTATTGATATTGTCAGTGTCTCCTTTCTTTGATTTTAAAATAATATGAGAGTCTGCTAAGAAAGGCCTTGCCATTGAAATCATATCCGCGCAGCCTTCTTGTAATGCCTTTTCACATTCAACTGGGTCGTTAAATCTGTTTGTTGTGATTAGTGGGATACTCACTTTTCCCATTAGTTTCTTGGTAACAAATGAAAAACCGCCTCGAGGCACCATGGTAGCAATTGTTGGTATTCTAGCCTCATGCCATCCTATTCCAGTATTAATTACATCAGCACCGGATGATTCAATTTTAACAGCTAATTTCTCTACTTCAGCCCAATCTGATCCTTCAGCAACTAAGTCAAGCATGCTAAGCCTGAACATAATTATAAAATCTGGGCCAATCTCCTCTCTAATTCGCTTTACGATTTCAATGGGAAATTTTATTCTATTTTCAAAAGAACCTCCCCATTCGTCTGTTCTTTTATTTGTTTCTGATGCAATAAACTCATTGATTAAATAGCCTTCAGAACCCATTACTTCTACTCCATCATAACCAGCTTTTTGGGCAAGTTTTGCTGAATTAACGTAATCGTTGATAGTTTTTCTGACACCTCTTGAGCTTAATGCTTTGGGCTTAAACTTATTTATTGGAGCTTTAATTGCAGATGGAGCAACACAAAAAGGCGTGTAAGCATACCTTCCTGCATGAAGGATTTGCATGATAATCTTCCCACCTTCATTATGCACGGCTTCAGTTATAAGCTTGTGTTTTCTAACATGAAGGAAGTTTGACATTCTTGAACCTCCAAATACTGTAACTCCAGCCCTATTAGGAGAAATCCCTCCAGTTACAA
>CACHDD010000012.1 GCA_902578505.1 uncultured Bacteroidota bacterium
GGTGCCGTTGGAAGATTAGTTTGGGGTGGTGGTGATTTGACTACTGCTAATGTAATTGACATTGCTAAATCCTCTCTTGTGCTCCCAGGAGATAAAGTATACACAACTGGTTTTCAAGGTGTATTTCCATCAGATATTTTAGTAGGAAAAGTAGTTAAAGTTGCAGTAACTGAAGCTGACGACTTTAAAACAGTTATCGTTAAGTTGGGAGTAGATTATAGTAGTATTCGCTTTGTCGAATTCCTAACTGACAAAAGAATATTGAAATCTGATTCACTAATTAATTCTGTAAGATGAACGGTACAGTGAAATCCATATCCGTGCTCATAATCACAATTTTACTACAAATTTTGATATTCAGGTTTGGGATATTTGCTGGAGGAAAGGCAATCATTTTCTTCCACCTATATGGCCTTGTTCTTTTGCCTATAGGTTGGCATAAAACAACCTATTTATTCTTTGGAACTATTACAGGAGCAATTGTTGACCTTGTTCTATTAGGCGGAGGGTTGCACATGGCTTCCGGAGCGATTTTAGGGCTAACGCTTCCCCATATATCAGTAGCAATTGCACCAAGAGACGGGTTTCAAAAAGGCCATGTTATTTGTGCACTCAAAGACGGGTGGATGAGATTTTTAAGCTATTGTTTTTTAGTCTCAACTTTGTATTCATTCGGGCTATTTGCTATTGAAGGAGGAAGGCTTGGGATAATATTAGTTGCACTGTGGAAGGCAATCCTATCAGGTAGTTTGACTGTGATATTGATGGGACTTTCGCAAGGGCTTTTTGGCCTAAAGAGAAAGAATAAGAAGTCTAAAGTAAGTGCTTATCCTTGGTCATGAGAAATTCAGATTTAAAAAGAAGATCTCTTGTTGTTAGCGGCATAATTATAGTCATTGCTTGCATTTTCATATCAAAGCTTACTCACCTTCAACTCATAAGCTCGGAGTGGTCAAATTACGCGGGAAGACTCACAGAGGATAGAGAGAGTTTGGATCCTGTGAGGGGTCAATTTCTTGATAGAAATGGCGAATTGTTAGTAACGAATATCGCGTCCTACGATTTATTAATAACTCCTAGGAAAGCTACCAATTTAGACACGCTAGCATTGGCTGAGCTTTTGAGTTGGGATTTGGAAAGGTTGGTAGAGCAATTGGATAAGGCGTCTAGTTATTCAAGATATGTGGCATCAGTTTTAGTCAAACAGCTCAACTACAAAGAATACGCAGCAATATCAAAAGAGCTGTATAGATTTCCGGGCATTAAGGCGCGCACAAGATCAATCAGATCGAATGTAGCTGGAGTAGCTGGGCATTTAATTGGCGAGTACAGAGAAGCTGACAAGGATGATTTGATGAAGGATAAATTCTACAATCTTGGAGATTACAAGGGTAAGTCAGGATTGGAGTCAAGACATGAAGAAGAACTTAGGGGAATTCCTGGTGCTCGGTACCACATAGTTGATGTAAGGAATAACAAAAGAGAAGTACTAGCAGATCTCGATACAATGCCAGTTTCGGGTAGTGATATCACGTTAACTATTGACCTTGACCTTCAAAGATTTGCTGAAAAGCTGATGGAGGGAAAGCGAGGTTCTGTTGTTGCAATCGAGCCAAACACAGGAGAAGTTCTCGCAATTGTGTCATCCCCATTTTACAACGCAGATGACCTTACTGGCTCACGTCGTGGAGAAGTTTACGACAGTCTGAGGACTCACCCACACAAACCACTTTACAACAGAGCTCTAAGAGGAACTTATAGGCCAGGATCAATTTTCAAAATGCTACAGGGGTTGATTGCGCTTGACGAGGGGTTGATTTATCCTTATAGTGTAATCGAATGCAATAGGGAAATCATTGGATGTCACGGAGCCCACACTGCTGATAACCTAACCCAAGCAATTACCCACTCTTGCAATCCTTATTTTAGAGAAGTAATGCGTAGAGTTGTACTCAGGGGTAAAAATGAAAATCATCTAATTGATGCTTCTATTGGGTTGGATTATTGGAGTTCGAGGATAGAGGATTTTGGGTTTGGCACAGATCTAGGAGGAAATCTTACAGGTGCGCGTAAAGGTCAAATCCCAACTTCAGAGTATTACGATAGTATTTATGGTAAAACTCATTGGGGTTATTCGACCATTTATTCAATCTCAATTGGAGAGGGTGAGCTATTAACCACCCCTCTTCAAATGGCGAATCTTGCATGCGTTATTGCGAATCGAGGGACTTATAGAGAGCCACATGCAATCAGAGATATAGGTGGAACAGGAAAGCCTTTAGGTGAGGATGATTTACACAATACTAGCGTTGACCCAAAACATTTTGAACCTGTAATAGACGCAATGCAAAGGGTGATTGAAGACGAGTCAGGAACGGCTAGAAGAGCAATGGTTGAAGGACTTACTATTTGTGGTAAAACTGGAACAGTCCAAAACAATGGCGACCTCGACCACAGTGCGTTCATGGCTTTTGCACCTAGAGAAAATCCTCAAATTGCATTGAGTGTTTATGTGGAATATTCGGGTCATGGAGGCACTTGGGCTGCACCAATAGCTGGGTTATTGATTGAACAGTATTTGACAGATACAGTAAAATACAAACACCGTTTAAACAGGGTTTTAGAATTTGATGTGGAATGAGTTATAGGAAAGTATCCATACTAAAAAATCTTGACTGGGTGCTTGTTATCCTCCTAACCTTACTTGTCTTTTTTGGTTGGGTTAATATTATAAGTGCAACATCCAACATTGAGCTAATTGATTGGTTTGATTGGAATGGAAAAGCCGGAAAGCAATTGTTATGGATAGGAATTTGCGCAGTCTTTGCATTTACGATAGTAAATATTGAGTCAGAGTTTTTCATTAGAACTTCTATGATTCAATATGTTTTGACTCTGCTCCTTTTAGTGGCTGTTTTAATCATTGGTAAAAAAGTAGGTGGTGCTAGGTCATGGTTTAGCTTGGGAGGATTTAGTCTTCAGCCAAGCGAATTTGCAAAGCCCACCACAGCATTAGCATTAGCCTATTATCTGTCCAGGGATTCATCGCGCTGGAAGAGCCTTAAATCTAGAATCTTATCAGTAATTATAGTGGGGCTCCCCGCAGGGTTAATCCTCTTGCAGCCAGATGCAGGGACAGTTATTGTCTTTGGAGGATTTGTTTTTGTGCTGTACAGAGAAGGCCTATCTGGTAACGTATTGATTTTGGGTTTTGCTTCTTTAATAATGGCTATTGCTACAATTTTAATTGGTTCATGGGGAGGCATAGAATGGTTTTGGAGTGGATGGATTGTTTTGGGCTCTACTGTACTTTACATAATAAGAGAAGCAACAGTCCCAAGGAAGAGAAAAAGCTTAACAGTTTGGGGAAGCATCTTATTGATAGCTGGATTATTTATAAGCATAAGCCTCAACACTGGAATGGAGGAAGTATTGAAGCCTCACCAAAAAGATAGAATACACGTTTTGTTTGGAATCAATGTTGACAACCCAGATGCAGATTACAATATCAGACATGCAAAAGCAGCTATTGGGTCAGGTGGTTTTTTAGGAAAAGGATGGATGAATGGTCCAATGACAGCATATAGCTTTGTGCCAGAACAAGAGACAGATTTTATATTCTGTACCATTGGAGAGGAATGGGGGTTCATGGGAAGCTTAAGTATTGTTTTCCTTTTTTGCCTATTAATAATCCGAGTAATTTATTTAGCAGAAAGGCAACGATCAAAATTCACAAGAGTTTATGCTTACGGTGTCGCAAGTATATTATTCATGCACTTCCTTGTAAACATAGGTATGGTTTTAGGTCTTGCTCCTGTTATTGGAATTCCATTACCATTCTTTAGTTATGGAGGATCATCACTTCTAGGTTTTACATTCCTAATTTCTGTTCTTCTTAGACTTGATGGCGAAAGGTTTAAAATACTTAGATAATAAGCGTTTATCTAAAAAAATAAGTGATTAGTAGAGGTTTTTTACACTTTCGTTTGGAAAACTTAAAAAATAATTCCATATTTGAATATGAGAAACGCAGAAAAATTCTCTGTTTTTACCTGCCCTAAACAGGCTAGAAACTTTGACATGTAAATGCGTTAATAATTTTTTTGAACCGTATCCAACTAAAGTCTCCAAGAAATTGGAGACTTTTATTATTCTAAAAATATAACAGCTTCAAGAGTAAATACAAGACTCAAAGCTCTTGAATAATAATGATACCATCTATGAAAACTACTTTTCATTTCATACCTAGATGCTCTCCTAAAAGAGGAAGCAGAAATATATTCCAAATTAGATAAGACGTAATTTGGGAGTATTTAAATGCATTCCAAATCATTTATATAGGAGTTATTATCAAGATTCTACCTGATGATCCAAGAAGATAGAAAGCAGGGAAATCTAGAGGCCTAGAAGAACTTCTGTTGGATGTTTACCCCCAAATATCATTCTTTCAGGATTCTCAAGTAATTCCTTAACCATGTAAAGGAATCCAACGCTATCCTTACCATCTATTATTCTGTGGTCATAACTAAGAGCAACGTACATTACTGGTCTTACTTCAACCTTTCCAGCTATTGCAATTGGCCTCTCAACAATGTTGTGCATTCCTAAGATTGCACTTTGAGGTGGGTTGATAATTGGAGTAGAAAGCATAGAGCCAAACACACCACCATTTGTAATTGTAAAGGTTCCTCCTTGCATCTCATCAACGGTAAGTTGACCGTCTCTAGCCCTGATTGCAAGACGCTTTATCTCACTTTCAATTTCTGCAATTGACATTGATTCAGCATTTCTTACTACTGGAACCATAAGGCCCTTTGGAGAGCTTACTGCAATACAGATGTCTGCGTAATCGTGGTAGATAATCTCCTTATCATCGATCATTGCATTTACACCTGGGAATTCTGCTAGGGAAGTAGTGACAGCCTTAGTAAAGAATCCCATAAAACCTAATCCAACACCTTTTTCTTCTTTGAACTTATTCTTGTACTTAGCTCGAAGATCCATAATAGGTTTCATATCCACCTCGTTAAAGGTTGTAAGCATAGCCGTATCATTCTTGACACCAACCAATCTATCGGCAACCTTTCTTCTAAGCATTGACATCTTCTCACGTCTTGTTTCGCGAGAACCAGTCCATCCTCCTTGAGCCATAGCTGATGAAGGATCAAATCCAGCAGCTAGAGCTTCAAGTATATCTTGTTTTAGAACTCTTCCTCCTCTACCAGTGCCAGGAATTGAACCATCTGAAATGCCCTTATCAGACATCATCTTCTTAGCAGCTGGTGAAGGGTGACCGGAGGAATAGTCAGATCCTTTTGAAACAGGAGCTAGTGTGGATTTCTCTTCTGTTTTTGTAGCGGGTGCTTCTTCCTTTACTGGTTTAGGTGCTTCTTCTTTCTTTGCTGTAGCTGTCTTTTTAGTTCCTTTTGGCGGCTTTGCATTTGTATCAATTAAACAACAAATATCACCAACTGCTACAACATCTCCCTCCTCTACCTTTAGTGTAATTACACCAGCGGCTTCAGCAGGAAGCTCAAGAGTAGCTTTATCAGAATCTACTTCTGCAATTGCTTGATCTTTCTCAACGTAATCTCCATCGCTAACTAACCACGTTGCGATTTCCACTTCTGAGATGCTTTCCCCTGGACTAGGGACTTTCATTTCAAGGATTAGCATAATTTATTTTTAGTTGAGATAAAATTAATCAATTGAGTAGTTCAAAACAGCATCTATGATAGCTTCATGCCTTCTAGCTGAAATAATAGGAGACCCAGTAGCAGTTGTGCCACAAGCTGGCCTAGCGATTGTGTGTGAGATTTGGCCTTTGTAATTAAGAGAAATGAAAGGCCATGCTCCCATGTTTTCTGGCTCTTCTTGAAGCCAAATTAATTTTAATTTCTTTCCATAACGCGCAACAATAGAATCAATCGCATCTTGTGGAAGAGGGCTTATTTGCTCAACTCTTACAAGAGCAATATTTGACCCTTTGCCCTCCTTTTTTATGCGCTCAAGCACTTCGTAATATATCTTGCCAGAGCAAAGCATCACTGTATCCACCTTCTTTGCCGCTGCAGGTTTAGACATTCTAGGATCGTCAATAACTTCATTAAACTTTCCCTTAACCAAATCGGCAACAGTTGAGACTGCTTTGGGATATCTAAGAAGTTTCTTTGGAGTTAAAACTACTAGCGGTTTTCTGAAAGAGCGAACTACTTGCCTTCTAAGTAGGTGAAACATTTGTGCTGGGGTCGTGCAATTTGCAACTATCATATTTCCACCAGCGCAAAGCGAAAGGAATCTTTCCATTCTTCCTGAACTGTGCTCTGCTCCCATTCCCTCGTATCCGTGAGGAAGAAAAACTGTAAGACCGTTCATTGCATTCCACTTGTCTTCTGTTGCACAGAGGAACTGATCCCAAATTATTTGGGCTCCATTATTAAAGTCTCCAAACTGAGCTTCCCAAATAGTTAAGCCCTGAGGTCTTGCGTAGGCGTAGCCAAAATCAAACCCAGATACAGCGTACTCTGAAAGCAACGAGTTGTAGATGCTAAGTTGAGCTTGATCCTTGCTAAGGTTATTAAGAAGGATTACCTCATCTTCGCTGTCCTCAGTTTTAAGTACAGCATGTCTGTGAGAGAAGGTTCCTCTTTCTACATCTTGGCCACTAATTCTAACTGGGTGACCGTCTGAAAGAAGTGTTGCATAGGCAAGAGTCTCACCCATACCCCAATCCAACTTGTCAGACTCTAGCATTTTTGCTCTGTCATTAATAAGTTTAGCAACCTTGCGGAAGAATTTTTTATCCTTAGGAAGTGTGCTAATCTTCTTCCCAAGATCGAGAAGTTTCTTTTGTGGATAGCTTGTATCGGGAGAAGTAGTTAGTTCTTCTTCTTTAGCAGGTCTATATTCTTTCCAAAGATCTTCTAGGAAATTTGGTATTGAGTTTGTCTCTTGATCTTTTGCAGTTGCAAATCCATTTTCCATCAACTCAAGCTGCTCAGATTTTAAAGTCTCACCAACATCAGCCGTTATCACTCCGCTCTCAGTAAGCTTTTTCAAGTAAATTTCATACGGTGAAGGATGGGCAGCAATTGCCTTGTATAGCTTTGGCTGTGTGAACTTAGGTTCGTCACCCTCGTTATGGCCGTACTTTCTATACCCTAGAAGGTCGATAAATACATCCCTGCTAAATTCTTGTCTGTATTTTATGGCAATCCCCATAACCTGTACAACAGCTTCTGTGTCGTCAGCGTTAACATGGAAAATTAAGCTTTGAGTTGCCTTTCCAACGTCAGTACAGTATGTCGACGTTCTAGCGTCTAAATAGTTTGTTGTAAATCCTACCTGGTTGTTTACAATAACGTGGACTGTACCACCAGTGCGGTAACCTTCAAGACCTGCCATTTGGGCTACCTCGTATACAACACCCTGACCTGCTACTGCAGAGTCTCCGTGAACTAAAATTGGAAGAACTGCTTTTTCGTCTCCACCCTTTTCATCAATACGAGCCCTTGCGATACCTAAGACAACTGGGTCGACAGCTTCAAGATGTGAAGGGTTTGGAGCAAGTGTGATAGACACTTCTTTTCCTGTATCTGCTACTTGGGTTTTTGAGTAGCCAAGGTGGTACTTTACATCGCCTTCGAATTCATCCTCACAGTCGTACTCCTTACCAATAAACTCGCTAAAGATGTCTGAATACTCTTTGCCTAAAATATGAGCAAGCGTACTTAGGCGACCTCTGTGAGCCATGCCTATAACGACTTCGCTTACTCCTACATCTGTACCGTACTCGATTATCGCATCAAGAGCTGGGATTAAAGATTCTCCACCTTCTAGTGAGAAGCGCTTTTGGCCTACAAACTTTTTTTGAAGGAATTCCTCAAAAAGAGTCGCCTGGCTAATTTTCTTTAGGATGTGAAGCTTATCGTCAGCAGTAAATTTCTTTCTATTGTCGAGCTCAATATGCTCTCGAATCCAATCCACTCTTTCTGGCTCACGGATATACATATACTCAACACTTATGCTGCTACAATACGTCGCCTCCAAATGGTCAATAATGTCCTTGAGCTTAGCAGGCCCAATTCCAACTTGGGTCCCCGCCTCAAAAATTGTTTCTAGATCTTCTTTTCCTAGGCCAAAATTCTCCAGCTCCAAAGTGGGACTATAAGTCCTCCTCTCTCTTACTGGGTTTGTAGCTGTGAATAGATGTCCTCTAGTTCTGTAACCGTGAATGAGATCAAGAACTTTAAATTCTTTGAGCGTTACAGACGAAACCCCTTCCCCACCGTAGTGAGCAGTGGCTAAATCGAAACCAGCAAAAAAAAGCCGCCAAGAGCGGTCAACAGATTCTGGGTTGTTGAGATATTGGGTGTACAATGCATCCAAAGTCTTAGGCTCAACGTTGCTTAAAAACGATAGTGGGTCCACGGGGTCAAATTTACATTAACTCACTCTTTCCGTAACTGAAAAAAGTAACTCTTCGAACCAAGTTTTTGTTGATGAATTAAGTGCGAGTTTATCAAGGGCTATTGAGGCCATATCCGAATAACTCTGCATTAAATTTTTTGCAGCAATATCAGAGCCTGAAGTCCTCATTATATCACTAACTTTTTTAATTTTTTCTTCATCTGACAATCCTTCAGATACAGGCAATTCAAAATGCGTCGAAGCATGTATGAATAAAAAAGTCTTTTTATCTGCCATAATATCACCCCCAACCTGCTTTCCAGTATCTCTTCCCGAGCCAAAGGTATCTAAGTAATCATCCTGAATTTGAAAGGCCAAACCAAGCTTTTCTCCAAACTCATACCATAGCTCAACCCTGTCATCTGCTACTCCTGCACTAATGGCTCCCATAGCACAGGATGCAGCAAGTAAAACAGAGGTTTTAAGTCTAATCATTTCCAAATACATCTCCTCACTTACTTGATCTAAACTTTCAAAGTCCAAATCCTGTTGTTGCCCTTCACACACCTCCATTGAAGTTTTGTTGAAGAGCTTGAGAAGTTGGGGCATTACTTTGGGTGATGCTGATTCAATAGCTTGATAGGCTGCGGTAAATAAAGCGTCTCCGCTTAATATTGCTGAGTTTTCACTGTATTTCTCATGGACAGTTTGGCGACCCCTTCTAAGTGGAGCATTATCCATGATATCATCGTGCATTAGAGTGAAATTGTGAAATAATTCGACTGCAATTGAAGCGAAAATTGCATCATTAGAACTGCCTCCCTCTGCGTTGCAAACTGAGAGAGCTAGAATGGGGCGAATCCTCTTCCCACCCAAACTTAACAAATAACGAATAGGACCAAATAAATTTGACTCAGGATAGCTGTCTAAAAATTTATTGAGTCCAGAAGTGAAGTCATTCTGGAGTTGTTGAGTTGTGATCATATTTGGTCTAGCAAGTAGTTTCCATAACCACTCTTACAAAGCGGTTCAGCTAAGGCTTTTAACTGTTCAGCGTCAATATATCCCATACGCCACGCCACCTCTTCAATACTTCCCACCTTCATACCTTGACGTTGTTCAATCATTTGAACATATTGAGATGCTTGTATCAAACTTTCGTGAGTACCTGTATCAAGCCATGCCATACCTCTATGCATAATGCTCACTTTAAGCTTTCTAGCTTTTAAATATGCTCTGTTTACGTCAGTGATTTCGTATTCACCCCTAGCACTTGGCTCCAATCCTTTTGCAATTTCAATCACATCATTGTCGTAGAAATATAGGCCTGGTATAGCAAATTTGGATTTAGGATTTTCTGGCTTCTCTTCAATGCTCAATGCATTGCCTTCATCATCAAATTCAACTACACCATATCTCTCTGGATCTCGAACTTGATATGCATAAATCAATGCTCCTTCTATTTCTTTATCCTCTCTAAGTTGTCGACCAAAATGCTTTCCATGGAAGATGTTATCTCCAAGAATCAGTGCAACACTATCATTTGCAATAAAATCTTCTCCTATTATAAATGCTTGGGCCAAGCCGTTTGGAACCTCCTGAACTGCATATGTAAAAGAACAACCCAGTTGAGATCCATCACATAATAAGTTCTTAAATGCAGAAGCGTCCTCAGGAGTCGTAATAATCAAAATGTCTCTAATCCCTGCCAACATTAAGGTTGATATTGGGTAATAAATCATTGGCTTATCGAACACTGGCATAAGCTGTTTACTAACTGCTTTAGAGAGGGGCCAAAGCCTAGTACCACTACCACCTGCTAGAATTATTCCTTTCATTTCGAATGCAATCTATTAATTTTCTTTCTTGTATTCCACTCTTAGCGCATCAAGATCAATATCCTCCTCTTCATCAATAATATGAAGAAACGGCTCCTGAAAGGTTTTTGTTGTAACGTAATTGTTTAGGTTCATTAACAAAGACGGTAATAAAAGAAGGTTAGCAAACATGGCAACAAATAAAGTAACGCTTACAAGAATTCCCAGCGACCTTGTCCCATCAAAATCACTAATTGAGAACATCATAAACCCACAGAATAAAACTATGGAAGTGTACATCATGCTAACGCCAGTTTCTTCAACTGCTAGTACTACTGCCCGCTTTATGTTCCAGTTTAGTTTAGATAACTCTTGTCTGTATTTGGCTAAAAAGTGGATCGTGTCATCCACGGAAATGCCAAATGCAATTGAGAAAACTAAAATAGTAGATGGCTTAATTGGTATCCCCGTCCAACCCATAACACCTGCAGTAAAAAGCAATGGCATAATATTCGGAATAAGTGCGATAAATACCATTCTTACAGAAGAAAACAGAATTGCCATAATTAAAGCAATAACAATTATGGCAAGAGTTATACTAATTGCCAAATTATTCACCATATAGTGAGTCCCTTCAAGAAAAACAATACTTGTACCTGTAAGAGTTACCTTATACTTATCTGGTGAGAAGAGAGAATCTATCTTTGGCCTTAAATCAGCCATTAAATAGTCCATGTCGAAAGTGCCAATATCTGCCATCTGTGCAGATACTCGAGTTATAGATTTTGTAGAATCGACAAAATTTCTTGTGACACTAACCGCATTTTTATGATTTTTTGACCTCTTTTCTGTATTGCGCATGTAAGATCTTAAAGCAAGCTTTTCCTTTTTTCCAAGAGGCAGCCTGTATGCTGATGGATCTCCATCGTAAAAAGCCATTAGGGCAAATTTAGTAGCATCAACAGCTGACATACTTCTTGAAAACTCAGGATATTCTCCAAGAATTTCCTGGAACTTCTCCATCTTCTTAAGGTTTTTAAAGCTAAGAGCTTTACCCTCTTCGCCACAATCTATAAGTGCTTCGAAAGGCATAACACCATTGAAGTTTTCCTCTACCCAAGCCAAATCCGTTAGTACCCTATCATTTTTAGGTAGGTCGTCGACTATATTTCCTGTCACTTTCATTTTGACTATCCCTGCAATAGAAAAGATTAGAATTAATAAACTAAACAGGTACACCTTGGATCTTTCATATTGAACTGTGTCAACAAAACCTTGAACTAGGTTGAAAACCCACTTCCTTTTTAAGTGGATTAATTGCTTCTCATTTGGCTCAGGAAGAAAAAACAAGATTGTTGGTATAATTGATAGACTGATAAAGAATACTGCCATAATATTTACAGCAGCTATAGTGCCAAAATGTTGTAATACATCTGTTCTTGTGAACATAAATGTTGCAAACCCAAATGCTGTTGTCAGGTTAGTTAGCAAAGTCGCATTCCCAACTTTTGTTATCATTCGTTGTAATGCTTTAACCTTATTCCCATGCTTCTTATAATCAGCATGGTATTTATTCACTAGATATATACAGTTTGGTACTCCTATAACAATTATCAAAGGAGGAATCAAAGACATTAGTAGAGTAATTGGATAGTCAAACGCAGCTATAGATCCTGTTGAAATAATTACTCCTACAAATACAACACTCAAGCAAACAACAGCAGTAGTGAAGTTTCTGAAAAAAAGGAGAAGGAGAATAAATGTTACGAGAAGTGCGGCGCCAATAAAATAGCCCAGTTCACCCTTGACCTTATTCGTCATTTGTACTCGGATAAAAGGCAATCCACTCAAGTATACGCGAATCCCTTTTTCTTCACTCCACTTATCTGAAAGTGTTGTTATGTCTTCAATAATGGTGCCTCTGTCTTTAGAATTAAAAAGTTTGGGCTTTAGAAATACCATCATAATTGTGGCATCAGATCCTTCATTATGAAGGATACCCTCAAAAAATTTGAGAGACTTTACTTTTTCAATGATTTCGCTGGTGCGCTCTGGACTAAGGTTAGACCCACCTCTTTTTATTTCATGGGCAATAGGCTTAGCAAAAAAAGACCTGTCTGATGTATCTTTTTCTACCGTAAAAGCTTGTGAGATGCAAAATACCGAATCAATTATTTCTGTTTCAACTCCTTTTACATCAACTCTTAAATCTCTTATTTCCTCAGCTAAATTATGCCAAGATTGAAAGCCTTCTGGTGAATATATTGATTTATCATTTACACCCAGGACCATTAAATTACCCTCAGCACCAAAATGGGTTACAAAATCTTCAAACTCTAACCTTGTTGGATGATCTTTGGGTAAAAGGCCGCCGAATTCATAGACTAATCTTAGGTCTGGAATTTTCAATCCCATTAATACAGTGATAACTAAAACAGCAAGAATGACTGCTAATCTGTAGCGCAATAAAATGGATACAATTCTAGACCACATTGAGTTTTTTAATATGCAACAAAGTAACAACAGGGAGGCGAAGACTTGGCTACCTTTGTGGCTTATTCTTCAATCATTAACAAGAAATGTCTAACTACGACGTAATTGTAATCGGATCTGGCCCTGGAGGCTATGTTGCTGCTATAAGATCAGCACAGTTGGGAAATAAAACTGCACTAGTAGAAAAGTATTCTACTTTGGGTGGTACTTGTTTGAATGTTGGGTGCATCCCTTCAAAAGCCATGCTTGATAGTTCAGAACACTATCATCAAGCAATGAACCAATTTTCTGCACATGGAATTGGAGTGGGTTCTCTGTCTTTAGACTTCCCTCAAATGGTTTCAAGAAAAGCAGAAGTTGTTTCTGCCACTACAACCGGTATCGATTTCCTCATGAAGAAGAACTCTATAGATGTTCATCACGGTTTGGGCTCATTTTTAGACGCACACACAATTCAATTAACTCCAGAAAAAGGAGATACAACCCAAATCAGCGGAAAGAATATCATTATCGCTACAGGTTCAAAACCAAACTCTCTTCCATTTATTAAAATCGATAAAAAGAGAGTAATTACATCGACTGAAGCATTGAGTTTAACTAAGCTCCCAAAATCTATGATTGTTATTGGAGGTGGGGTGATAGGTCTAGAGCTTGGCTCTGTATACGCAAGACTTGGAACAGAAGTAACTGTCATTGAGTACCAAGATTCACTTATCCCAACAATGGATAGAATGCTAGGGAAAGAATTACTTCGTTCATTAAAAAAGCTTGGAATTAAGTTCCAACTTTCTACTTCGGTTAAAGAGGTGAAGGCAGCTGGCAGAAGTGTTACTGTGAAAGCTGATAACAAAAAAGGCGAAGAACAAACCTTCAAGGCAGAATACTGTTTAGTTAGTGTTGGAAGAAGACCCTTTACCGATGGATTAAATCTTGAAGCTGTCGGAATCCAAACTGATGAAAGAGGAATAATTCCAGTAGATGAGAAGCTAAGAACGTCGCAACATCACATTTATGCAATTGGAGATGTAATTAGAGGATCTATGCTTGCTCATAAAGCTGAGGAAGAAGGTGTATTCGTAGCTGAGGTAATCAACGGCGAGCACCCACATATTGATTACAATTTGATTCCTGGAGTGGTATACACTTGGCCAGAAGTTGCTGCAGTCGGAAAGACTGAAGAGCAGCTTAAAACTGAGAAAATCAATTACAAGAGTGGATCATTCCCATTCAAGGCAAGTGGAAGAGCGAGAGCAAGTATGGATACCGACGGACAGGTCAAAGTTTTGGCCCATGCTGATACTGATGAAATTTTGGGCGTTCATATGATTGGACCTAGAGCTGCAGACATGATTGCTGAAGCAGTATTAGCTATGGAGTTTAGAGCTTCCGCTGAAGACGTAAGTAGAATTAGCCACGCTCACCCGACATTTACAGAAGCTATAAAAGAAGCTGCCCTTGCCGCTACTGGTGATAGAGCCCTACACGTGTAATAATATGTCCAAGGCGCTGCCTAATCTAACATCACTAACAGGAGATCTTCCTCATGTAGTTTTATTGTTCGATGAAAGCGACGATGGGACTTGTTATTTGGGATTGGGATGTAATAGGTCAATTGAAATTGGCGGAGAATTAAAGGATCTAGACGTGTTTGAATCACTTCAGAAATTCTCTGAATCAAATGCTTGGACCTTCGGTTGGATGGGTTACGATTTGAAAAATTCTTTCTTGGATCTAAGTACTGAAATTGAAAATGGTTTAGGCTTGCCAGACCTTGCTTGGTGGGAGCCAGAAGTTGTAATTAGATGGTCAAAAGGTGATAGGCCAAACATTATTCAAGGTGATCCAGAAAGCGAATTAGCAAAACAAGGGCTAGATGCTATAAAGGTTGAGTTTAAAGCTGAGGAGTATGAGTGTGATGAGATGGTTTGGGCTTGGGGGAAGGAAGACTACACAACGAATTACAACGCTGTTAAGGAGTTAATTCAGGCAGGAGATATTTACGAATTGAACCTATGCCAAACCTTATCAGGTAAGGCGCCTAAAGGTTCGAGTTGGGATTTGTTTGGTCGGCTTTACACAAAAACAAAGGCTCCATTTAGCGCCTATTTGCAATGTGGCTCATCAAGGGTAATGAGTGCCAGTCCTGAAAGATTTTTAAAGAGGGAAGGAGGCAAATTAATTTCTCAACCTATTAAGGGGACGATTGCAAGAGGCAGAAATGAAGATGAAGATTTAAGGCAAATCGAGGCGTTAAAGAATAGCGAAAAGGAAAGGGCAGAAAACATCATGATTGCAGATTTGGTGCGTAATGATTTGAGTAGGGTTGCAAAAAGAGATAGCGTTGAAGTTGTTGACTTATGCGGAATTCACACATTTGAAACTGTACATCAAATGATTACTGAAGTGCAGTGTGAAATAGATCCTCATACATGTTTGACCGAAATTCTTAAAGCCACTTTTCCAATGGGGTCTATGACAGGAGCCCCAAAGATTTCGGCAATGAAAAATATCGACCGATTAGAGGCAAAGGGGCGTGGAGTTTATTCAGGTTCGGTGGGTTATATCTCTCCTAATGGCAGCTTTGACTTCAACGTTCTAATACGTAGCTTGTTTCACAATGCAGAAACTGAAAAAATTGAGGCATCCGTAGGTGGAGCTATCACTTTTTTAAGCAATGCAGAAGATGAATTCAATGAATGTGACCTAAAGGCAGAAGCACTTATTAAAACAGTTAAAGGTGAGTAAGCAAAACGAAAATAGATTTTCACGTGACCTAGGAAAATGTGGAGTTATTGATGGTGAACTAATCCTTGCCACATGTTCTGGTGGTCCTGATTCCATGCTTCTTTTACACGCTTTAAAAAGTATTGGTGCAAGATTCGAAGTGGCACACGTAAACTTTAAGTTAAGAGGTGAAGAAAGCGACAGCGATGAGGATTTTGTTAGAAATTGGTGTTCGTCAAACGGGATCACTTTTCACTATGAGACCATGGATGCATCTGGTCTAGCAAATAAAACTGGAAAGGGGATTCAAGATGCTGCAAGAGTGCTCAGGTACGAGTATTTCGAAGATGTAAAAAACCAAATCGATGCTCACGCAATTGCAGTTGCGCATCACGAAAACGATCAGGCAGAGACTCTTATCCTTCATCTTATTAGATCTACAAATCCTTCATCTTTGGGATGTATGTCTCATAGAACTGGAGATGTGATTAGGCCCATGTTGAATTGGACTAGGGATGAAATTTTAGAATGGTTGAAGGCCGACAGAGTTGAGTTTAGGGTTGATTCTTCAAATGTAGAAAGTAAGTACACTAGAAATAGAATTCGCCATGAGGTACTTCCTCTTTTAGAAAACATAAGAAAGGGAACTACGGGTCATATGGCAGATTGGGCTCACAGGCTTAGGGTGCAAGCAAATGCTGTCGATAGTTCAATGAGTGATGCTTCAAGAGATATTGTAGAATACTGCGATTTAGACAGTGCCGATGGGCACCTTTGCAAGTTAGACCTCCACGCAATGGGTAAGTCGATTTGGGGGGATTTGGTATTAGACAGACTCCTTGTTGAGAGAGGTTGGCCCATTGGTTCTAGGGAAGAAGCATTGATTTTGAAAAGAGCTACTGTTGGAGCCAAAATCACATACGGAGCAGATATCCTAAGACGCGAAAGAGACTACATAAGTCTATCAATTTCAACTAGTACACCTAAAAACATCGCTTTAGAGAGAACTCATCTAGATGACCTTAGTAGATTAGAATTCCCAAACGATCCAAGTGTGCTTTGGGTTGGAACTAGTGAATTATCAGACCCCGTAAAGTGGAGGCAGTGGGAACATGGAGATACTTTGAGTCCAACTGGAATGGAAGGAACTGTAAATGTTAGCGACTTACTTACTCAATGGAAGGTCCCAAATGGGGCAAGAGAATCTGCATACGTACTTGAAGATGGAGATGGAGATGTGCTTTGGGTTTTTATCTCTTTTGAAAACACTATTTTATCAAGAGTTTCTAAAAAGGTAAAAGTGAATTTTGGCGGCACTATTGAAGCCTTCAAAGCAGGATAAATTATCTATAAATCATAAAGACTAATTTGATTGCAAATGAGCATTTATCTTTACCGCTCAAAGTTTTTGCAATGAAAAGTCTAAAATCTGCATTTTTTACAGTTCTAAGTTTAGTAATCTTATTCCTGTCAAGTCCAGTAGTTTGGTGCCAAATGGAAGACCCTGCACATTGGAGTGTTGATCTATACGAATCAGAAGAGGAAGGCAAAGTCGACCTAGTTTTTGAGTGCAAACTCGACCCTACTTGGAAGGTTTATTCTCAAAAGGTGGATCCCATGCAAGGTCCAGTACCAACATATTTTGAGATTTCACTTCCAGAAGGAGTAGAAAAGCCAAGAGAAGTAAATGAATGTGATCCAATAGTTGAGTACGACCCAAACTTCATGGTCAATCTTATGTTCTTTAAAAAGGCAGGATACTATTGGACAACTTTAGATCTTAGCGAAGTTTCTGCAACTGATAGCATAAGTGGATTCTACACGTACATGGTGTGCAATGACGAAATGTGTTTGCCCCCAACTGATATTGACTACAAAATCTCAGTGACTGAGATTAAGCCAGCATCAAAGCGTCCACTTTACTGTCCACATAAAAAACCAGAAGGCGACAAAGAGAGCGGGGAAGAAAGCGAAGAAGAGGGGTTGATTTGGATTTTCATAATGGGATTTGGAATAGGGCTTGCAGCTCTTTTTACTCCTTGTGTATTCCCTATGATTCCAATGACTGTTAGTTTCTTTACAAAGACTAGTAAGACCAAAGCAGAAGGAATAAGAAACGCATTACTGTACGGATTCTTCATCATTTTCATTTATACAGGACTTGGCCTTGCACTTACTGCAATGTTTGGAGTAGATGTAATGAATGTGATCTCAACAGATCCATACTTCAACGTATTCCTGTTCCTACTTCTCATGATTTTTGGGGCAAGCTTCCTTGGAGCATTCGAAATCCAACTACCTCAAAGTTGGGCGAATAAAGCTGACAAAGCATCGGATAGAGGTGGAATAATTGGAATCTTCTTTATGGCAGCAACACTTGCTATTGTTTCATTCTCTTGCACAGGTCCCCTAGTTGGTGGAGCTCTTGCAGGAGCTGCTACTGGATCTTTTGCAGCGCCAACAGCTGTAATGCTTGGTTTTTCAATTGCTCTTGCCTTGCCATTTATGTTCTTCAGTGCATTTCCTGGATACCTTAACTCGCTACCATCATCAGGTGGATGGCTCAATAATGTAAAGGTTGTACTAGGTCTTATAGAGATTGGATTTGCATTTAAATTCTTGAGCAACGCAGATTTGGTTCTTCAATTAGGGCTGCTTCAAAGAGAGCTATTCATCGCAATTTGGGTTGCAGTATGTCTTGCAATAGCCATTTATTTATTTGGTTGGATTTCTCTTCCTCACGATTCAAAAGTTGAAAGAATTGGCGTGTTCCGTTTTAGCGTAGGACTAATATTCTTGACCTTGAGCATCTACCTACTGCCTGGCATGTGGGGCGCACCAGTAAACTTGATTTCAGGATTCCCACCTCCTGCATTCTATTCTGAATGGAGTGGCGCTAGCCATGGAGCAACTAGTGACGACGGCAGTCATACTGGAAGACACGTAGAAGCTCTATACCGAGATTATGACGAAGGGATGGCCGCAGCTATCGAGGAAGGAAAGCCCATGTTATTAGATTTCACAGGATGGGCTTGTGTTAATTGTAGAAAAATGGAGGAGCAAGTTTGGACTGATTCTAAAGTCGCCAAAATACTATCCGAAGATGTAGTCCTCGTTTCTCTATACGTAGACGATAGAACAGAACTTCCAGAAGATGAGTGGAGAAAAGAAGAATACGGTGGAAAGGAATTCAACATTAAGACTATTGGAAAGAAATGGTCATATATGCAGGCTTCTAAATACGATAGAAATGCTCAGCCTTTTTATGTGATGGTTGATCACGATGGAAACCAAATTGGTGGTTCTGCTGGTTATGATAACAATCCTGAAGTTTTCATTGACTACTTAAAGGACGCCCTCGCTAAGTATAAATAACACAGAAAAAATAGAAATCCCTTCTAAAATATCATAAGAAAACTTTGAATAGGGAGAGTATAAACTCGGAGACTTGTTTGATATTAATTCAACAAAATATTACAAGCTCAATAACTATGAAATCTTATATAAAAATGAAACAGCACCATCAATTTCTAACTCTTCAACTGTTCATGGTGTGACGGGATCTAAAATTTAGAAGCAAAGAATGAGTGAACTGAAATCATTGTTCTGATGACACCATGGGAGCTGAGACAATTTTATATCAAGAAAAAGACATTGTAGGAAATTCTCACATTAAAAAACTGGATTCTACGTTTACACTGATCAATAAATCTATAGCTAAAATGATAATTACAACCTGTAGAATTGTTACCACAAAGAAATATGACATCGGAAACAAGCTTAATCGAGATGCCATGAACAAAAACGAAAATTCTGTAGCAAAATAAAGGTGAAAAGAATTAATGAGTTTTTATTGAAAAAAATATGTCGGTGATTATAAATAGCAATTGAAGGTCTAAGAAGAATGAATGAAAGAGAATGGACTTAAAATAGCAAAAGCCTAATTATCATTAAAATACCAATCTATTGAATAGCACATTGGATCGAGATCCCCCTAATTCATTCTATCAAGTGCTTTTGTTCAAAATGTGTGAACTATTCGCCATTCCTTTTACTTGAATTTTAGTGTTACTGGTGACAAATAAAGTAATTATAAATACCTTAATTATCAAATAACTGCAACTTAGAGTAAAATTTTGATACTTTTTGCGAAGTTTTATGCGATTTTGAATAAAAATATTAAGTTTTTGTGAAAAAATGATGAGGAGGGACTGAATTCAGACAGAGGACCAAATCAAAAAAAATTTCAAAGCTTGAAAATTGAAAAATAGATGCATTTATTTATAAAAACTTGACATTTTTTTGAATATTTTGAAGATTTATTGAATATATAATAAAAAAAACATAATTTTTATAGAAAAACCTGTATTTAATTTAAAATATCAATATTATACGTATAAATGATAATTAATGTGATTATTTGGAAGAAAATTCTGGTATATATGATTTTTTGGATGATAAAATCAAAATTGTGACAAAACTGTTGATACCTAGAAATTGAATAGGGATAAGAAGGTCATGTATTTTGATCGAATAGAATTATCAAAAATTGACAAAATGCTTCAAAAACTGAGCAATTTGCTTGAAAAACAGTTTTTTTAGAGAAAAAAGTTAATTTTTCTTGAATTTATTTAGCTGAACTTATCGTTTTAGATTGAATACATAAATAGAGTTAAGGAAATAATACAGAAGAATTTGAACGAGCATTGTGCGTTAAGCATAAGTAATAATGCCCAAAAATGTCTAGAATCATTCCATAAGTGGTTGAAGTTTCTACAAGAGGCAGAAGTCACATTATCGATATTGCAACAAATACTCTTTTATTAGATATAAAACAAAAGATTAAATAGAAACACATTATTGTGGCAGCTGAGTTTTTTTGTGTGATAAAAATTCTTGGGTTGGTGATATAAATGACACGAGTATTCCTAAGTACAATAATGTTGTTCATAAATTCGAATCATGGATAAACAACCTCAGCGTCCCATAGTATTGCCAGTAAGGGATATTGCTCCAGTTATTCACGATAGTGTTTGGCTTGCGCCAAATTGCACAGTTGTAGGTGAAGTAACTATAAATAGTGAAAGTACTATATGGTTTGGTGCGATTGTTCGAGGTGATGTCGCGTCTATCGAAGTCGGTTCAGGAGTAAATATCCAAGATGGAGCGGTAATCCACGGGACCTACGGACAATCAAAGACTGTCATAGAAGATCATGTTAGCATAGGTCATAATGCAATCGTTCACGGAGCCAAAGTGTGTAAGGGCGCTCTGATTGGAATGGGAGCCGTTGTAATGGATAACGCAGTAGTTGGCGAATTTGCAGTCGTAGCGGCTGGTGCAGTAGTCCTAGAAAGAACGATTATTCCACCTCGCACACTCTATGCAGGTGTGCCAGCAAAAAATCGAGGAGATGTTAGAGAGGATTTACAAGAGCATTTGTCTCAAACTGCTGACCGATACATAGAATACGCAGGATGGTTCAGAGGTTCTGATCTCTAAAGCTCTACTTCTTCAAGATCAATATCAGTCCCAAAGAATCTAATCGCACCCTGCTTAAAATTCTCAGTAAGGTCACTTACTTGGAATCTATTTACTGCTTCTCCTGAATTGGACAAAAGATTCAACTCTGAAAGTTTCATACTTAATTCTCTTGCAATTATCGCTGGAGGATCAATCACATCAACAGTATTTGGCAGCAATCGTATCACCTCTTCTCTTACCAGTGGATAATGCGTGCACCCAAGAATCATAGAACCCACATCGTCAAAATATCCATCGTCTAAATACGCTTCTAAGACAGCAATAGGGATAGTGTCGTTGTGAAAACCCTCCTCAATTGCTGAAGCCAAAAGTGGTGTTGGGCGTGATTTGAGAGAGAAACTAATTCCTCCTCTAGAGTTGAAATCATTTACGGCAGCAGAATATAGTCCAGAACTAATTGTTGCCCTTGTTCCAATTAGACCAACTGACCCACTGCATTGCGCGCCAGAATAAAGCGACTCTACAACTGGATTGACCATATCAATAACTGGGATTGATGGTCCCACGGCTTGTCGCACTTGCTTAAGAGCATTGCTAGAAGCAGAATTGCAGGCGACGACAATAGCCTTACACCCGCTGTTCACAAGATGTAAGGCTATCCTAGTAGAATATTTTCTTATAAGCTCTGGGCTCTTTTCTCCGTAGGGAAGGTGAGCTGTATCGCCAAAATAAAGTATGCTCTCGCTTGGGAATAAATTACAGACAGCTCTGGCAACGGTTAAGCCACCTATTCCAGAATCGAATATGCCTATGGGCCCCAAAGTTGAGTTTGGACTTATTAAAGCCCTAGCTTAGTTTTTACAAGATCAGTAACGTCTTCTCCGCCGTTGTAAAGAGTAGCGCCCATGCTAGAGTCAAAAATATAAGTAAAGCCATGCGCTTTACCAACATCCTGAATTGCTACCTGCACCCTTTCTATCATTGGAGTTAAAAGATTCTCTTCCATACGAGCCAAATCCATTTGAACTGTTTGCCCAAACTCCTGAAGCCCCTGGTCAAGAGCCTGAAGCTCCTTTTCTTTTTGCTGTCTGATAGCATCAGGCCAAGTTGTAGCCTTAGCTTGGTACTCACCATACTTAGTCTGAAGTTCTTCCTGCATGCGAATCATTTCGCCTTCATACTCCTTTGCTGCAGCTTCAATTGTTTGTTGCGCATCGACTCTTTCTGGCAGGCTTAGTAGCAAAGATTGAGCATCGATATGTCCAAACTTTTGAGCTTCTACGTTGAAAGATAAGCCCAAAAAAAGAGCCAATAAGATAAGTGTATTTTTCATATTCATATTGTGTTACATTTTATTTAACTCGACCACTTCCAGGCCTTTGAAGTCCAGATGACCCGCCTCTGCTATTTCTAGGCGCTGTATTTACGTCTCTTCCTTTACCACGAGTGTCTCCATCTCTTGTTGAATTACCCTTGCCCACATCATTTCTATCTTCAACTTCAATAGTTTCACCTGGGACATATCCCAGCTTTTTAATAAGCCTATCTGAGATGTCGTACTTAGGGTTAGTGTAGAGCATGTTGCTTTGGTTTGATTTATCAAAAATCACCATATAACCCGAACTACTTGCAAGACCCTTTAATTCTTCAAATATTTGTTGTTGAACGGGCTCAATTAATTCTTGGCGCTTTTGAAAAAGCTCCCCTTGAGCTCCAAACTTTTGCTTTTGCATTTCTTTTGCCTCTAAACGCTTAGATGATATTTCTTGCTCCCTCTTCTGACGCATCTCCTTTGTCAAAAGAACTCTTTCAGCTCTGTATGCTACTTCCAACCTGTTTGCAGCATCCAGCTTAGATTCGATCTCAGCTTGCCAATCAATCGCATAAGTGTTTAGTTCCTGTTGTGCTGCTGCAAAATCAGGCAAATGTAAGAGTACATAGTCAGTATCAATGTAGGCAAATTTTTGTGCCTGAATTATGTTAGAAAAAGAAAATACAACCAGTAGAGCTAAAGTCGATACGATATTTTGTATTGTTTTTTGATTTCTCATGCGTTCTGCAAAGTTACCATATTAAAGTTCACCCATGCCCATGCCCATGCTGAAGTGGAATTGGCCTTTTGCCATATCAGGACTTGTGTTTACATCATCCATTCTCCACCCATAATCTAGACCAAGTAGTCCAAACATAGGCAGGAATATCCTTAAACCTACCCCTCCACTCTTGTATACTTCAAATGGG
>CACHDD010000013.1 GCA_902578505.1 uncultured Bacteroidota bacterium
CATTGCTCCTATTCCAGGAAAGGGTACCATTGGTATTGAAGTGCCAAACTCAAAACCCGATGTGGTTAGCATGCGAGCACTTATTAGTTCTGATAAATTCCAGGACAGCGATGCGGAACTTCCAATTGCGATGGGTAAGACCATTTCTAATGAAACCCACGTATTTGACCTTGCCAAGATGCCTCACCTACTCATGGCGGGTGCAACAGGTCAGGGTAAGTCTGTAGGACTAAATGCCATGCTCGTGAGCATGCTTTACCGAAAGCACCCAAGCGCACTGAAGTTTGTCCTAGTCGACCCTAAAAAGGTTGAGCTTAGCGTTTACAACCATATTTCAAGACACTACCTTGCGCAGCTTCCAGATTCGGAGGATGCTATCATCACTGATACAGACAAGGTTGTGAATACTCTAAATTCGCTTTGCAAGGAGATGGACCAGAGGTACGAGCTTCTCAAGGATGCCCAATGCCGAAACATAAAAGAGTACAATAAGAAGTTCATCAACAGAAAGATTGTACCCGAGTCTTCTAAGGAATTACATCCTGAGCGCGGGCACCACTACCTGCCTTACATAGTCCTAGTTGTTGACGAATTTGCTGATTTGATAATGACTGCAGGTAAGGAGGTGGAAACCCCAATTGCAAGGCTGGCGCAACTTGCTAGGGCGATTGGGATACACTTGATAATTGCTACTCAGAGGCCGTCTGTAAATATTATTACGGGTACGATAAAGGCTAACTTCCCTGCAAGGGTTGCCTTTAGAGTTACTTCTAAGATCGATTCCAGGACTATTCTTGACGCAGGTGGCGCAGACCAGCTCATAGGCAGAGGTGATATGCTTATGAGTACTGGAAACGATTTGATTAGACTACAGTGTGGATTCGTAGATACTCCTGAGGTTGAGAGTATTTGTGATTATATAGGAGGTCAAAGAGGATACGAAACCGTTTACGAGTTGCCTGAATTTGTGCCTGAAGGAGGAGGTGCAGGAGAAAGAGGAGCGTCAAGTGTTGAAGAAAGGGATGTGATGTTCGAAGACGCGGCAAGAGTAATCGTTATGCACCAACAAGGATCTACATCTCTACTCCAAAGAAAACTTAAGCTTGGCTACAATAGAGCCGGTAGAATAGTCGACCAATTAGAAGACGCCGGAATTATTGGGCCATTCGAGGGATCAAAAGCAAGGAAGGTTCTTATTCCAGATGAAGTAAGTTTGGAACAACTTTTGATAAGAATAAAGAGTGCAGGAGACGAACCATCAACTATCTAAACAATGAAAAAGAAATTTAACTCTCTATTATCCATTGTACTTTGTGCTTTTTGCTTCACTGCTTCAGCCCAAACCGCAGACGAAATTTTAAACTCCTTGAGTGAGCAAGTAAAGGGATACAAAACTATTGATGCTACATATAGCTCTTTCATGGTGGATTTGAAGAATGACTTTACAGAAGAAATGTCTGGTCATATTTTTATTAAAGGAAATAGCTTCAATTTAGACATAGGTGATTACGTGATCATAAGCGATGGCACTTCGGTTTGGACATACGACACAGAGGCCAACGAATGTTATATAGATGAAGCAGAAATGCTAATTGAAGATGGTATGGACCCATCGAAAATTTTCACTATTTGGGAGGATGATTTTAAAGCTGAATTAAAAGGAAATATTGACGTGAATGGTGCTCAGTGTAAGCATATCAACCTATACCCAAATGAATCTAGTGAGAAAACTTACCACACCATTGAGCTATTTGTCAAAGGCCAAACTACCTACGAAATTGTCAAAATGCTCGTAAAGGGCCGCGAGGGAAATAATACAGAATATAATATCAAATCATTTAAGACTGGTGTAACAATTCCAGATGGTACTTTCCAATTTAATGAGAGCAACTACCCTGGAGTTGAACTCGTAGATAACCGCATTTAATCTTCACGGATATAGAAACCCTCTTCGTCTAATTGGGGTTCTATAAATGGCATAAGGCCAGGCACAATATCCGTCGTGCACCACTGTCCGTTGTGGAAAGTGCTGAGTTCCCAAGTTGAATTTACCCAACCTCCATCCTCTTGAGTTTGGCTCCATTCGAACCTTGTGGCAATTGGAGCAGGCAAAGAGCTTAAATCCCAAGAAGCAAGACTATCCTCAGCAAGAATCGCGCTGTCTAAAGGCATGGCGTCTAACTTTCTAGCAAAGGCGTCTAATAGGGCATCGTGCGCTCGAATAGCATAATCAGTAGGATCTGTGTCGTATAGGTCTCTAAATATCTTTACAGCTTCAACTGTTGTACTATCAGACCAATCCACCTCTCCACTTACTGGAATTGTTGTTCTAGTTCTTGTGAGGAATGGGAGGTCAATAAAGCCCAAATCCTTTACATCTGATCCAGCATACACATATATCTCGGTAGAATCATTTTTCTGTACAACCGATTGGAGGCTTGACAACATAGACCTTGATCGCTTACTAGCAAGAGAGACAACAACATTCCTCTCGTAGAACTGAATCTTATCTGCAAGTGTGCCAATTGAATTTCTAGACCCCAAAACTGTGTCGAATCTTATAGTGTCTACTAAAAGTGAATCGTATGGTAAAGGTTCTATGGGATATAGATCCAAGAAATGTTGCTCAATTGGCAAATCTGACCCTCCAGCAATAACGAATATAACATTATCATTAACATGTTCAGTAAGGAGTTTATTGATGATTAAATCTGTGTAATGGATTTTAGCAGGGATAATAGACCTAATATGAGCCCCATAATTAAGGAGATGGGGATTTACCTTTGTCAGAAGAATGTGTTCAGCTCCAGACCTCTCCACCTGCCCCATACTCTTCGAGAGAACGGACTGTTGCAAGGGACCAAAAACAACATCCATTCCATTGATATCATCGAACTCCCACAATCTATTATCAAGAGTATCTGGAACCTCGTCAAATAGGTTAAGCTCAACATTATAGCCAGTTTGGGCTAGTCGTAATGCAGCCCAACGCAATCCATTGACGTGCTCCATTGAAATTTCTCGCATCCTCCACTCCCTTCTTGGAGGTGGACCGATTGTATCAACTACTAGGTTTGTAAAGAATGGCAGAATTGCAGCAACTTTCATATCGTAGGTAGAAGTATCTACACTGGTAGAATCGTTTGCGCTTGCTATGAAGCTTGCGCAAAGTGCTACTATAATCGATATGTATTCAACTACCTTCATTTATTATTCCCATTCAATAGTTGCTGGTGGCTTAGAGCTAATATCGTAAACAACTCGATTTACACCTCTAACCTTATTTATGATATCGTTACTAACCTTTGCTAGGAAATCATATGGTAGGTGAGCCCAATCAGCTGTCATACCATCTGTACTTGTAACAGCTCTTAGTGCTACTGCGTTTTCGTAAGTTCTTTCGTCTCCCATTACTCCTACAGATTGGACTGGTAGAAGGATTGCACCTGCTTGCCAAACTTCGTCGTAAAATCCTGAATCTATTAGTCCTCCAATGAATATGGCATCTACCTCTTGTAGGATTCTAACTTTCTCAGCAGTTATATCTCCTAGGATTCTAATGCCCAAACCTGGGCCAGGGAATGGGTGTCTGCCAAGTATTCTTGGCTTAATTCCCAGCGCCTTTCCAACCCTTCTTACTTCGTCTTTAAAGATTAAGCGAAGTGGTTCGACAACTTTGAGAGTCATGTAGTCAGGCAGCCCACCTACATTGTGGTGGCTTTTAATCGTCGCCGAAGGCCCTCCTGTTGCGCTAACAGATTCAATTACATCAGGGTAGATTGTACCTTGACCTAACCAATTTGCTCCCTCAACTTCTTTCGATGCTTCGTCAAATACATCAACGAATACTTTCCCAATTGCCTTTCTCTTCATTTCAGGGTCTGTTAACCCATTAAGTTCTTCAAGGAATTTATCTCCAGCTCTTACTCCCTTTACGTTAAGCCCCATGTCCTTGTAATTCTCAAGAACTTGTTCGAATTCGTCCTTCCTTAGAAGTCCGTTGTCAACGAAAATGCAGTGTAATCTGTCGCCTATTGCTCTGTTGAGCAACTCTGCAGCAACTGTTGAATCAACTCCACCCGATAGGCCAAGGATAACTTTGTCTTCCTCTCCGATTTGGGCTTTAAGACTTGCAATTGTTGCTTCAGCAAAGTTATCTGGCGTCCACTCTCCTGAACATCCACATATACCTAGAATGAAATTCTTTATCAAGGTAGGTCCTTCTGTGCTGTGGAATACCTCAGGATGAAATTGAATACCCCAAACCTTTTCTCCAACTGCTCTAAAACCAGCAAATTTCACATCGCCAGTACTGCAAATAGTTTGGTATCCTTCACCTAAGTCTAAAATTGTATCTCCGTGGCTCATCCACACTTGACTCCCAAGAGTCATGCCATTAAGAAGCTCATCAGATATTTCTACCACACTAAGATTTGCTCTACCGTACTCTCTTGAATCACTTGCCTGTACATCACCACCATTTCTAACGGCTAGATATTGAGCCCCATAACAAACACCTAAAAGAGGAACTTTACCAATGATAGCTGACAAATCAGGCATAGGAGAATTTTCATCCCTTACGCTGTGAGGACTACCTGAAAGGATAACTCCCTTACAGCCTTCAGGAAGTGAAGTACACTTATTCCAAGGAATAATTTCTGAGTAAACATTTATCTCGCGAATCCTTCTAGCTATAAGCTGAGTATACTGCGAACCGAAATCTAAAATCAGAATATTTTCAGAACTTGGACGTAGATCAGACATATAAAATATTTTTCTACAAAGTTACCTCTTGTATTCGCTTAATTTTGTAATGTTTTCACACAAATACCTATGCTTTATCCTCAACTATCATCAAAAAGAATAATACTCGCATCAAAAAGCCCCAGACGATATGAATTAATTCGCGGCTTAGAGATTGAACCTGAGGTTGTGATACGAGACGTTGATGAAAGCTACCCACCATCTGTTAAAGGACCTGAAGTAGCCAGATTTGTAACCTTAACAAAAGCTGGTGCATTTGGCGACATTCTCAAAGAGGAGGACGTATTAATCACTGGCGACACTGTAGTTCTTCTTGACGAAGAAGTATTAGAAAAACCCAGCGATAGAGATGAAGCTATTGCTATGTTAAAAAGGCTTTCTGGCAGAACTCATACTGTAGCATCAGGAATTGCAGTAACTACTCTTAATGGAGGGACAAAATGCGTTGTCGATACATGTGAGGTTGAATTCAATGAGATTTCTGAAGAAATCATCAAGCATTATATCGACCACTACAAACCCTTTGACAAGGCTGGAAGCTACGGAGTCCAAGACTTAATAGGATATGTTGGTGTAAAGTCCTTAAAAGGCTCGTTCTACACTGTTATGGGACTTCCTGTCCACCTTCTACACCAAATGCTATCAGAGCTTAAATAGAAATGGTTGGCGAAGTAATAGAGACAATCTCTCCAATAATTTCTGAAGGAAGTCCAGAATCACTTAGAAGCTTAACCACCTCATCCACAGACCCTGCTTCTACCGACACCAAGAGACCGCCGCTTGTTTGAGGATCGCAAAGTAGATCCCTTTTAAATCCTTCAGGTAATTCTAAATTCTCTCCATAACTAGCGAAATTTCTCCTAGCACCTCCTGGCACACACCCCTTTTGATGATAATCCTCTAGAGCTTCTCTATCAAAGGTTGGAACACTTTCAAAATCTATTAATGCCGAAGCATTGGACCCCTCACACATTTCTAGGAGATGTCCCATAAGGCCAAACCCAGTTACATCTGTCATTGCATTAACTCCTGTTACCTCTGCCAATCGTGCACCAATTTTATTCAGTGACGACATTGACTCAATTGCAGTGTTTATGTGGTGATCCTGAACATGCCCTTTTTTTTGGGCTGTAGAAAAAATACCGACACCTAGAGGTTTTGTAAGAAAAAGCTTGTCTCCAACCTTAGCTGAGGCATTTGCCTTTATATGACTCAACTTCACCCTTCCTGTTACTGCAAGCCCAAAAATTGGTTCAGGTGAATCTATGCTATGACCTCCAGCAAGAGGAATGCCTGCCTCTTCGCAAACTGACCTACCCCCCTCGAGTACAGCGCCTGCTACTCCAGGAGGAAGTTTATCTATGGGCCAACCAAGTATGGCGATAGACATCAGCGGTTTTCCTCCCATAGCATAAATGTCAGAAATAGCGTTTGCTGCTGCAATTCTTCCAAATGTGTGAGGATCGTCCACTATGGGCATGAAAAAGTCAGTAGTGCTAACAATTCCAGTGCCATCACCAAGGTCTACAACAGCGGCATCATCCTTTGTGTCGTTGCCAACTAATAAGTTTGGGAAGATGGTTTCTCTGTTGATACAGCTGAGTATATCAGAAAGAACACTTGGGGCGATTTTGCATCCGCATCCTGCGCCATGAGAATACGATGTTAGCTTAATGTCTGACATTATTTTGAGTTGTAATCAGTTAGAAATTTGCTCAAATGTATAGCGCAATCTTTTGGGGATAGACCCTTGCAATTAACTGGCGTTCTATTAAAAACTGTGCGCTTTTTAAGGCCGTGAGAATAGGTTTTATCGTAATAAACTAAGGCAATTTTTGCTGCAGTAGCTAGATCACCTTGATCCAAAGCGTTTTGAGCTTGGCTAGCGTTTTGTAAGCCGATTTTAGGTGTAATTCGCTTAAAAGCTCCAGCTAAAAGGATGCGATCTATGTCTCCATACATTTGGACCAAGTGATTCACTCTATCATCCTCTGTGCGCTCCATTTCAAAGCATGTGCTTTTTATCATTTGTGTGTAAAAAGGCTCGGGAAGGTTGACCTTTCCTATAGTTCGGCTTTCATTTTCTACCCAAATAGGTCTTGGATTTTCTCCCCAGGCATCAATTTCTCTTAATCTGGAAAAAAGTAGATTAGAAAACTGCTTTGAAGAAGGTTGTTCGTGTCCATCTAAGTTGCCAAAAGCAGAGCCAAAATGTTTGGCCATTCCTTCGAGATCTACAATCCTTTCACCTTTTATTTTGCCCAATTCACCTATAACGTCAGTTTTAGCAGAACCAGTCAATCCACCAAGAATAGCTAAGTTAAGGGGTTTGTCGTACATTGATCTTGCATGTGATTTATACGCTTTATATCCTCCATCTAAAACAATGGCTGGGATAGACGCCGTTCTTAATAGCCATGCAACTGATTGAGATCTCATTCCGCCTCTCCAGCAGTGAATTAGAAGTGGATATTTTGTGGTTTGGGATTCGAAAAGCTTCCTACCATAACGGGCCATTTCAGCCATTTTAGGGCCTATTATTTCAAATCCCTTTTCAAGCGCTTTCTCCTTACCCTTTTGCTTGTATAAGGTGCCTATTACAGATCTCTCAGCATCAGAGAATAGAGGCCAAGATATAGCGCCAGGAATGTGATCTTCAGCATATTCGATAGGAGCCCTTACGTCTATAACAATTCCTCCTTTATCAGCTTCATTTAAAAATCCTGAAGTTGTTAATGTTCTTGAAGGAATTACCATAAGGTAAATTTAGTATATGAAAAACGCGCCTCAATATGGGGCGCGTTTATGTAAAGTGAAGTTAATTATTTTTTGCTTCAATTTTCTTGATATATATCTAAAACTGCATCAGGCGCAACATTAGGTTCCGAAGAGACCGAAACGGTTTTTTCTTCAGATGAAGATGATCCATACACATCAGTTACAGTAAGCTGAATAGTATATTCTCCAGGCTCTGCGGTAAATCTGGTCACATTAGTGCTATCTGAAGTAAGTTCGGCATTTCCAGAAACTAAAGACCAAGAGTAAGATATATCATCACCATCTGCATCAGTTGATCCGGTTCCATCTAACGCTACTACAATGGCAGTAGTATTCGCATCACTATCGTGGGGTATGACAAACTTAGCCTTGGCAGCTTCTAAAGCTACAGCTGCAAGTGAGTCAGCAAGTTCTTGAGCCGCTACTACTTCAGCAGCTTCTTGGACTGTCTTTCTTTCAATAGCGTCCATGTATCCATAGCTAAGTACAGCGACAGTAGCTACTAGCAATATGATTGTTGCAATGCGTTCCATTAGATTAAAGATTAATATTTTACGAGGAAAATAAGAGCGGCCCAAGGCAGACCCTCGGGCCGCTACATTATTTTCTTACTAAAATGTAATTACTTACGATCAATAATTGACCAAAGTACTAGAGTAGCAATTAAGCCAACAAAACCACCATCTCCTAATGTAGAGATTAGGCCAGTGATATTATCAACTACGCTTGACATTCCGAACATAGTAGTTCCGAATACTACTTCAACTAAAACAGCAAGTGCTGCTAAGCCAATCAAAAGGTTGGTAAGACTCTTGAAGAATCCGCCCATAAATTTAAACACGTTATCCATAGTGTATAGGGTTTTGGTTTATAACTGACCACAATTTTTAGAAAAAAACAGATAGTGAAACTAGTACAAAGATTTTAAGTTCACTTTGTATTGTTAAAATCCCCTGTAAGCCTAATTATAACTGAAGTAACCTGATTATTAGTTGTTTAGAAAAACAGCGGAATTAAACCCAAATAACGCCAATTTTGACCCCATTTAAAAAATCAAAATCACTCAAAACCTGCGGATTTTGACTTTTAACTTTTAAAAAACATCAATATTTAAGCAAAAACTTACTCAAAAAACTCTACCAAACTTATGGATGTTAAATTCGTTTGAAAACGATATAATCAACACCAACTCTTAACTGAGTATGTTGTTAAGCAAAATTACTATTTGATATCATATAGATTTTTGTCAAAACCTCAAGTATTAATGTTACTGTGAGAAAAACAAAGAAGTTTTGTTTAAAATATTTTGTACTATCATAAAATGAATTTTAGTGCTTTTCTAGGTGATTGGACCAAAGTACAGACATTCCCAATATTACTCCAAGTGACGCTAAACCTGCTAAAATCCAAATTGGATTATCATGAGTCTTAGATTGGATAGCAAAAATACCCAAAACGCAAAATAGGCTAAGCAAAGGAACTACTTGCATCCAAGGTCTTTGATTTGCAAACTTAGAAACAGCCTCTGTTCTTTCATTCCAAACTAATCTATTTAATGCGTCTTGCATATCTCGTCCAAATGCAGGTGCCTTATAAACTGAACCATCGGCTTCCTGGATAGTTACTTCATATTTAAAGTATTTTGAGTCAATATCACTTTGACCTATCAACTTGCAGTCTAATGCTTTACGAGTTTGTTTTTTCATATTATGATTTTCAATATGCAAATGTAGGATTGAAATATTCTGTAACTAACTTATGAATCCAATTGATTAACCATGAATGATATTTCTTTATCTAACATTTTTGGAAAAGCTTGGAAGCTTTTCAAAGAAAATAGTAGTGATTTAATTGTAATCACATTTTTGTATTTAATTCTTATTGCAATCGTATATTCAATCGACCCTTCAAATGATAAAGTCGATTCAGCTTTTGATTTAATACTTTCAATTGCTTGTGGCATAGCACAAATGATTTTAACACTAGGTTTCTATAAATCCATATTAGACACTGTAGATGGGGGGAAACCACATATTGAAACACTGTTTAACAACACAAAACCCACACTAATACTGCATTACATATTAGGGTCTATTATTATGGGTGTTGTATTTCTGGTGGGATTATTCTTTTTAATCATTCCAGGAATCTATCTTGCTATTAGACTGCAATTCTATACATATATACTGTTGGAACAGAAAGAATGCAATTGCATGAAAGCTCTTTCTAAATCTTGGGCTATGACTGAAGGTCATGTTCTCAACCTATTTTCATTAGGTATTCTTTCATTTTTTATAATAATTTTAGGAGTTATAGTATTTTTAATTGGAGCTTTATTTGCCATTCCATTTACTATATTAATGCTAGCTCTAGCTTATGAAATACTCCGCGATGAGATGCAAGAAAAGATGCGTTTCAGCCTATAACACTTAATTCCTAAAAGTTGGCCTTTCTGTAATCTCGTGAAATGCTATACAATTATCTGCATAGTAGTGAAATACTACGCTTTTTCTTGTGAGTTCAGGATCATTCACCTTTTCTCCGCCGTGTAAAATATTTGCATGCCAAATAAGCACATCACCTTTTGCTGCAATAAAAACTTTCTTCTTTAAGCCTTTCTCTTCTATTATCTCCTGAATTTTATGTTCGTAATCTGAATAGTCTTTTGGTCCTAGCCAAAACCTACCGCCAATATTCCCAAAATCCTCATTCATTACATAAGGCAACCTATGTGAACCTGGATAATAATGCAGCGGGCCATTTTCTATATTCATATCTTCCAATGCCACCCATACCGCGATCATCTTACCCTTAGGAAAAGTAGACATATGAATCGCATCAGAATGAGTCTTTTGATTACTACCCGTCAAGAAATTTATACTTTGAAATAAAGTTGTGTTATCCTTTTGTAAATAATTTAAAATGGTCATCAATTTTTTGTCCGAACCCATTTTATTAATTAAATCAGATTTATGTATCGCAAACATAATCTTGTTCTGGTATTTAAAACTTACCTCCCCGCTTTCTAGCATTCTTTCTATCTCATTATTTATTGCCTCAACATAGTCCTCGGCAAAAAATGATTTAATAATCGCATAACCGTCATTGGTAAAAAATCTGACATCTTCCTTGATCGATTGTGGTAATTTTTGAAATTCATTATTTATGACATCAATTTCCTTCTGTGAAGGTGTAATCAATGAAGAATTAGCGGACTTAAAATCTTTATTAGAAATAGAGCTAAAATATTTCTTATTCAATCCTAATTCTCTGTAAAAGGGAATATTTCTCTTTAGTTTAGAATAGTTAAAAAAATTATACAGCTCGTAGAGAAATTTACTTTTTCTAAAAAAAAACATAGCATCATTTATACCAAAAATACTTTATTATATAAAGATAAAGTTGTTTACAATAGCAAAAGTTGGGGCAACATAATAGTGGAGATTTGTAAAAGAAAGAAGAAAAAACAAAACCTCGCTATCTATATAATAACAAGGCTTTGCGTTTTGATCATGTGATCTCACAGGGACTCGAACCCCGAACCGTCGCCTTAGAAGGGCGATGCTCTATCCAGTTGAGCTATGAGACCGTCCTGTTTTGAAAGTGCAAAGATGCACAAAGATTTTACTTTGAACCTAATTCAAATCAAAGTTTAAAACATAAAGAAGCCTCCTGTTGGAGGCTTCTTTTATTAGGTTATAAAGTTTGTATTAGGATTATTTTGACATGCTAACTGCTTTATTTCCAGTTTTTTTTACATCCTTTGTTTTTGTATCTTTTGTTTTTTCTGATGTCTTAGCACAACAAGATGACTTTTTACCATCTTTAGCACAAGATTTTTTTTGGCCATTATTTGAGCAAGAATCCTTCTTCACTGAATCAGATTTTCCTTCGCAACAAGTTTTTGTTTTCTTATTGACGCATGAGTCACTGCATGTTTTACCAGTCTTTGCACAAACTTTTTCAGTTTTTACAACATCATTTGAAGATGGAACATCCGATTGTGCTGAGATTGTGCATGTAAAAAATGCAAACGCAGCAAGTAAAAGTAAATTTCTCATTTTAAACTAATTGTATTTTTTTGAACTTGTAATATACAATTTTGTTGAGGAACTAAGAAGAAATGTATAAATTTGCACTCCCGTTTCTAACACTTTAACAATTAAAGTAGTAATATCAGGAGAGGTGGTAGAGTGGTAATACAGCAGCCTGCTAAGCTGTGGGCGAGCAATCGCCTCCCGAGTTCGAATCTCGGTCTCTCCGCATAAACAAATAAAACACTCATCTATTGGGTGTTTTTATTTGTTTATTAGCAAGACCAACAATAAACTTTAAATCTCGTAAAACGTAAGATTAAATTCCAACACCAAAGCTTTGCGATAGAAAGAAAGGACTTATATTTGCAACCGCTTTAATATCGGGGCGTGGCCCAGCCCGGTTAAGGCGCCTGGTTTGGGACCAGGAGATCGCAGGTTCGAATCCTGCCGCCCCGACTAAAGTAAGCCGACTCTCGAGTCGGCTTACTTTATGTTTAACTTATAAAAAATAACGTTAAACCAACTTAACCGTGACTTAAAACCCGAAAATGTATTCTTTTAAAGAATTAGTTTGGGTAGATGTATTTACTCTTAAATTCAAACATGCTAAATAAAGTTTTCAGCATATCTATCAGCTATATAATCTCCAATAGCAAGTGAAGCTGTGGCTGCTGGTGATGGAGCATTTAAAACATGAATACTTCTGTCGGTTGTTTCTATCCTAAAATCATCACGTGTATCACCATTAGTACTTAAAAGCATAGCCCTAACTCCCGACCTTCCTGACCTTATATCGTCCATTGTTAATGAAGGAACCAATCTTTGCAAAGTCCTCAAAAATAATCTCTTGCTAAATGCCCTTCTGTATTCATTTATACCAAACGACATATTATTAAAAAACAATTTCCATGTACCTGAATATCCTAGAGCATCTATTGTGTCTTTAAAATTAAAGTCTGTCTTACCATAGCCCTCTCTTTTGAAAGTGAAAACTGCATTTGGTCCACATTCAATTTCACCATTTGTCATTCTAGTAAAGTGAACACCTAAAAAAGGGAAGTCTGGATTGGGAACTGGATAAATTAGATTTCTGACTTTATGTTTAGCATGATCATTGAGCTCATAGTAATCACCTCTAAAACCTACCACTCTCTCTTTTAGCTTCACTCCATCGCTCTTTGCCAATCTATCTGCCTGCAACCCGCCACATACAATAAGCTTATCTGCTCTGTATTTGGACTTATTTGTGATAACTATTGTACCATTTCCAGCTACCTCAAAGTCAATGACTTCTTCACTTAGATGGACTGCAGATTTTGGCTGTATACCTAATCCTACTTCTACCATTCTTTCGGTTGCTACTCTGAAATCTATTATTCCAGTACAGGGAACCCAAATCGCACCAACACCATTGCAATGAGGTTCAATTTCTAGAAGTTGTTTTGAAGATATTTTTTCAATACCCTCAATTTCATTTTGTATTCCAATATCATAGATTTTTTCAAGTCTAGACATTTCTGATTCGTCCGCTGCGACAACAACCTTACCGCAAACATCATGTGGAACATTGAATTTCTGAGCAAACTTTACAAGCTCTTTTCTTCCTCTTACACAGTTATCAGCTTTCAATGACCCTGGTTTATAATACAATCCAGAATGAATAACACCTGAATTATTTCCAGTTTGATGTGCAGCTAGCTTTTCCATTTTATCAATTAAAAGCATAGTTTTGTCAGGAAACCTCTTCTGCATTTTATAAAAAGTGGCTGCACCTACTATTCCTCCTCCAACAACAATTACGTCATAACTATTCATCGCGCACAAAGGTAAATACACCACAACACTTATATTGGCATTATGTTTCAAATTCTCAACAAAACAGGTGACGAAAGAGTAAAGTGGGGATGGGCTGTTTACGATTGGGCTAATAATGTATACTCGCTGGTTATAACAACAGCAATTTTTCCCATTTTCTACAACGCAGTTACATCGCAAAAAAATGCTGACGGGCAAGTTATTGATGACAAGGTTGTTTTTTGGGGTGTGGAATACATAAATACAGAACTGTATAGCTATGTTTTGGCAGCAAGTTTTGTTGCAGTAATTGTACTCAGTCCCTTACTCAGTGGAATGGCTGATTTCGCAGGGAAAAAGAAACTCTTCCTAAAAATTTTTTGTTATTTGGGGTCTGCAGGATGCATTGGACTTTACTGGTTCGACCCAAACCATCTCGAACTCAGTATGATTCCATTCTTCTTTGCTAGCCTAGGCTTCTGGGGTAGTGTTGGGTTCTACAACGCTTATCTACCTGAAATTGCTCCTAGAGAAGAACACGATAGACTCAGTGCAAGGGGTTATGCAATGGGATATTGGAGTTCACTTCTAATCCTCATAATTTGCTCAGGAATGATCATGGGTCTAGGCCCTCAGACGACAACATTCTCTTTTATTCTAGTGGGATTGTGGTGGTTTGGCTTTGCCCATATTACGTTTAATGCCCTTCCATATATTGAGAAAAAAGACCTTCCTCCTGGCAACATTCTATTCCAAGGATTTAGGGAGTTAAGAGGCGTTGCAAGGGATCTAAAAGGGGCAGCACATATAGTACGTTACCTCTTTGCATTTTTCATTATGAGTATGGCTATTCAGACAATAATGCTGATGGCATCGAGCTTTGGTATTAAGGAAGTAGGACTTTCGGACACAGAACTTATTATCACAATATTTGTTGTGAACTTCCTTGCTATTCCTGGTGCCTTTGGAGTTAGTTCTTTGAGCATGAGAATAGGAAATATAAGAGCATTAATTGCTTGTATTATTGGTTGGGCACTCCTTTGCCTTTGTGCATATTTCTTCGCGACTAATAAGATTGGATTTTATTTCGTTGCAGGAGGAATTGGATTTTTAATGGGGGGAACCCAAAGCTTAAATAGAGCTACCTATTCAAAAATCCTACCTGACACAGATGATCCTGCATCATATTTCAGTTTTTACGAAGTTCTTGAAAAAGGGGGGCTAATTATTGGAATGTTTGGATGGGGGTACATTGAAGGAATAACAGGATCTATGCAGAATTCTGTTCTTGCAATGTTGATACTATTCACTGTTGCCTACATAGCAATGATGTTAGTGCCTAGAGAATACCGCATCAAGGTTCACTATTAGCGTTCAGTAATAAAATTTAGAGCAAAAAAAAGCCACCGATGAAAGTGACTTTTCAATTCGTTTGATATTGAGTTTAGTTTAACTCAAATGTTACTCGTCTGTTTTGGGCTCTACTTATTTCACTATCACGAGTATTTGCAGGGTCCATGTTAGACATATCAGTAACCGAAATTCTTGCAGAAGCAATTCCTGCTGCCTCTATAAGACGACGCACTTGGTCTGCTCTGTTCTTACCGATTTTCGCATATCTCGCATTTACAGCTCCCTCTGAACGCTCGTCGTCATCACTATGACCAATGATGTTGATGCTCATATCTGGGTTAGCCTTAAGAATCTCAATTACATTGTTTACTGTCGCTTTTCCAGCTCCTGTTGGAGTACGCTTTAAGAAAGCATAGTAAACAATGCTTGCCTTGATCTTTTCGCTATCTGACAAATTCTCTTCAACAACTGATGATGAACCGTAAACTAGATCCATATCTCTTTTGTCTGATTTAGAACACTTACACTGGGACTTAGCTTGAATCTCAACAATGCTCACATTGTCGATGTAGTAGTATGCGTGATTTACAACAGAACCAGTGATTCCTTTTGGACGAGCTACTTTCTCAATATCCATATTGTTTCTTCCACCAAAACCACCAATTATAACGTACTCCTCTTGGCCTGTTCCTACGAACGTTCCACAAAATTTCTCCCAACCTTCAGCGTATTGGAATACTTTGTTTGATTTGTGCTTGATATCTGCGTTGCGAATCATATCGCCGTTGTTTGGCTGTTCGATTTTTCTATCGCTTAGAACAACACCAATCTCATTTACAGCGTATCGACTTAAATCAGCAAGACTAATGTCAAATGAAACGCAGTACATAACATCTCTATCAAGTGGTCTAGGAAGCTTTACTTCTAAATATGATCTAGCAAGCTTCGGGTCCTTCGAATACGCACGGAATCCAGCGTAACACAAACCAATAGCAGCATCTTGCTTACCGTAGTTGTTAGTCGGTATACCCACCTTATCTCCTTTAGCTCCCTCACCAAACAAATCACCAGGAACTGATGTAGCTGTAAACCAATCCATGCCAAACTCTTCCATCTGGCCATAAGATTTAAGCTTCTTAATGTTTGTGTCTTCGAATCCTCCGTTAGGTACAAGGTTATCGTCTTGAGCCATTAGACTCACAGAGCAAGTTGTGATTAATGTTGCAAAAGCAATGCTTAATAGGTTCTGAATTTTCATAGTTGCAATTTAGCATAGATAATGCCAAACTCAGCTGACGCCTTAGTGTAGAATCTTAAACACAGCCTCTCTTAGCAGCATTCCATCTGAAGTAGTTGCATTCCCTAGGCCTTTTGACTTACGGTCTGCTTCCCTTAAATATCCAAAAATTCTAGCAAGTTTCACAGGCGAATATAATCTTGAAGCCGAAGCATATTCTTTCACTGCATATGGGCTGCAAGACATGGCCTTTGCTGCTGCACTTTGGCCTTTATCCACAAGACCATGATAGACAAAAATTCTATTGAAATAGCTCAATAAAATGGGAGCAACCATGGCAATTGGATTGTTTTTGGGATTCGCCTCGAAGTGATTCACAATTCTAGTTGCCTTTTCTACATCCTTCGTCCCAAGTGCCTTTTGAAGCTCGAAAACATTGAATTCCTTACTAATCCCAATGTGCTTCTCGATATCCTCAGAAGTCACACTTGCATCCTTCATCACAAGTTTGAGTTTGGTCAATTCGTTGAAGACTTTCCTCAAATCATTACCCAAATAATCGGCGAGCATTTGCACTGCTTTGGGCTCCACATCAAGACCCTCACCCTTTGCATAACTTTGAATCCATTGGGCTAGTTTATAATCGCGAACCTTATCACTCAAGAAAAGAACTCCATTTTTACTCAGAGTCTTTAAAGCTTTAATCCTCCCGTCTATTTTCTTATTCATATAGGCCAAAACCAATACAGTCGACCCCACTGGATTTCCAGCATATGCCTCCAATAATGCTAGCTCATCCTTGCGACGCCAGCACTTTAAGTCTTGGGCTTCCTTTACCAAAACGAGCTGCCTCTCTGACATCATGGGAAATCTCCTTGCATATGACAGGACCTCGCTTAGTTCGACATCTCTACCATATAGAATAGTTTCGTTGAAATCCTTAGAAGCTTCATCGACAGCATTTTCCTTAATGGCATTTACTATCAGTTCAATGAAAAATGGCTCCTCTCCGTGAAGCACGTAAATAGGCGAAAACTTCCCCGCTTTTACTTCCCTAATAATCTGCCTATGCGCCATAGCGCTAATTTATGTATAACTACCTTTACAACATGTCGAGAATTGCCGATCAACCGCAACTAAATTTTCCAACACCCACCCTCCTTGCTAGGAGCGGCGAGAAGTACGACGAAATTCAATGCCTTGTCAGAAGAAAATGGTTGAAACTAGAGCCCGAAGAATGGGTAAGGCAACACCTAATTGCGTATCTAAGCACAAGCCTTGGCTATCCTGTAGGCCTTATGGCTGTTGAGCATAGATTAACTCTTAACGGAATTGGAAAAAGAGCTGATTTAGTTTGTCACAATAACGATGGTAAACCTGTTTTACTAGCAGAGTGCAAAGCACCAGAGATCAAATTATCTCAGGAAACTTTGGATCAAGCGTCAAGGTATAATTTGGTCTTACAAGTGCCAAACCTCCTCCTAACTAACGGAAACGAACACTATGCAGTAAGGACGGATATAAATCAACCAGTTGAGATCCTAAAAAGTATACCTCCTTTTGAGCAATAGTTATTCGTAATTTCGCATCATCAATTTTTAAGTATGAAAATTTCAGACATTCTAGCAATAGCGGGAAAGCCCGGTTTATACAAGGTTATAGCATCATCGAATAAGAATTTAGTTGTTGAGTCGATGGTGGATGGCAAACGCTCAAGCGTTCCTGGTTCAGTCAGAGTTAGTAATCTTAGCGATATAACAATGTACACTTTTAAAGAAGATGTGCCTCTAAGAGATATTCTCAACAACTTACACAAAAAGGCAAAGGGTCATGAGGCTCCTGCTCATAATTCATCATCTTCTCAAGAAATCAAAGATTTCGTAGATAGTGCTGTTTCTGATCTAGACCACGATAGAATTTACAATTCAGACCTAAAAAAATTAGTTCAGTGGTACAATATCCTTCTAACCAAGGATGCATTTCCACTTGAGGATGACGCAGAAATAGCGGAGGAAAAAACTGAAAAGCCAGCTAAAGAAAAGTCAGATGAATAATGTCACAGTTATTGGCGCTGGGACGATGGGTAATGGGATTGCCCATGTGTTCGCCCAAAAGAATCATCCAGTAGTTCTTATTGACCGCTCTGAAGATGCTCTTAAAAGAGCTCTTACTACAATAGAAAAAAATCTAGACAGATTAGTTGCCAAGGATAGAATTACTGAAGAGATAAAAGCCTCTACATTAGGCAACATAAGTACTTCTACGGATTTGGCCTCAGCTGTATTAGAAGCAGATTTAGTCGTAGAAGCTGCAACTGAGAATGTAGATCTCAAGCTTAAAATATTTAAAGATATTGACAAGACAGCTCCTACAGATTGCATCCTTGCGACAAACACATCTTCAATTTCTATTACAAAGATTGCAGCTGCGACATCTCGCCCAGAGAAAGTAATTGGTATGCACTTTATGAATCCAGTTCCAATTATGAAGCTGGTAGAAATTATTAGAGGATATAGAACGAGTGATGAGACTTGCGCAGCGGTTATGAACGCTAGTGAAACTTTAGGGAAGGTCCCTGTTGAAGTAAACGATTATCCTGGGTTTGTTGCCAACAGAATTTTGATGCCTATGATCAATGAGGCAATTATCACCCTGAATGAAGGTGTTGCTGGGGTTGAAGAAATTGACACAGTTATGAAGCTTGGTATGGCTCACCCAATGGGGCCACTTCAACTTGCGGATTTCATAGGATTAGATGTTTGTCTAAAGATTATGGAAGTATTACAGGATGGTTTGGGCTCATCAAAATATGCTCCTTGCCCTTTACTTGTAAATATGGTAACAGCTGGCAGACTAGGCGTTAAGTCTGGAGAAGGATTTTACTTACACACAAAAGGTTCAAAGGAATTAGTAGTATCTTCATTCTTTAGAAATTAACATTCTAGAGAATAAAATGACAACTAACAAAAGATACCTACTTCTAACCATCCTTATTTTTATTGCAACATCTGCTTCATCTCAGATCGATTTTCTTACTTCTAAAACTTCATTAAGTGGAGATGTTAGTATCGTTGAAGTTGAGGCTCCCCAACTTATTGACGACGATTTTAGTGATAAAAATGGCGAGGCATTTGAAATTGCCAAACTCATCCCAGCAAATATTGATTTTATTCAACAAGCTGAAAAAACAGAGCTTTTAAATGGAAACGTTTGGCGACTTGGCATTCAATCTGAAGGTGCAAAAGCAATTTCTATTTATTACGACCAATTTGATATTCCATATGGAGGTAAATTATTTATATACAATTTAGAACAGACACAAATAGCAGGACCATTTACATACCAACACGTTCATCCCTCAGGTGTTTATGCTACAGAATTCATTAAAGGAGAAAAAGTAATATTAGAATATTTTCAACCTAACTATCAAACATTAGAAGCTTCAATTAACATAGAAAATATAGCATATGCATATAAATCTTTAGGCGGCGGATCTGATTATTGCCAGGTTAATGCTAATTGTCCTGAAGGAGACGATTGGGATGATCAGAAAAAAGCCACATGTAGAATTCAAATTGTAAATGGATTTAGCGTTGGACTATGTTCCGGTTCAATGATAAATAACACCTTGAATAATTGCACTCCATATGTGCTTTCTGCAGATCATTGTTTTAGCGGAGGAAGTATAAGTGCATCGAGCTTAAATCAGTGTATTTTTTATTTTAATTATTTAACACCTACATGTGCTAATAGTTCTCCTGGATCTGATGCAATTACAGGATGCTCGCTTATTTCAAATAGCGGAGGCGAAGGTTCAAGTGGTGATTCCGACTTCTTTTTGGTTGAACTTAATCAGGAACCTGATTTTGACCCATTTTATGCTGGGTGGAATCGCTCCAATTCACCATCAGGCTCTGGCGTAAGTTTACACCACCCTTCTGGTGATGTTATGAAGATTAGTACATATACAAATCCACTTCAATCTACTGGAGGTTTAGGTTGGGGGGGCAACAACACGACACATTGGGCTGTAAATTGGAGTCAAACACAAACTAACTGGGGGGTAACTGAAGGAGGTTCATCTGGATCTCCCATATTTGATTCAAATAAACTTATTGTTGGAAAATTAACTGGAGGCTCGTCTTATTGTAATACTCCAAATAACTCTGACATATATGGCAAAATTTGGTACAGTTGGGATCAAATGGGTAATAATCCTGAACAACAGCTAAAACCTTGGCTAGATCCAAATAACACTGGAGTCCTTACTCATATGGGTATGTATTGCAATGGAGCTCCTGGGTGTACTGATCCAGATGCTATAAACTTCGATCCAGATGCAACAATTGATGATGGATCTTGTGAATATCCTTGCTTTGCTAATGAAGTGACACTGAGTTTCCTTCCTGATTGTTATGGAGAAGAAATTTCATGGGAATTGACTAATTCAACAGGCAATATAATTTATTCTGTAGGCCAAGGATATTATCCAGGAGGCGGTTCAGCAACTACTATGAATCCAGATCCAGATACTGTTGAACACTCATGGTGCTTAACTAATGGATGTTATACATTTACAGTTATTGATAGTTATGGTGATGGAATGAATGGAGCTAATCCTGAATATGCATGTGGACTTAATGGAGATTACACAATAACAGATTCAAATGGAAATTCTTTAGCATCACTTATAGCATCAGACGCAAA
>CACHDD010000014.1 GCA_902578505.1 uncultured Bacteroidota bacterium
ATTGAAAAAAATAATCTCATTGTAGAACTTAGTTTAATACATGCAATATAATCTATATACTCGACTACACAATCTAGCCTATTATTAAGACTTGTAAACAAGGATAGATCTAATTTAAAAGTAAAATCAGTAGAATGATTTTTAAAAAAATACTCTGCAAAAAAAATCAATACAATCGATATACAATTAAAATCTTAAACGTAGTTGTCCAAACAATGCCCAAGCAATGAAAAAGCCACCAATTATTAGACACAAAATTGCTGGAATCAAATAGGCTATGTGTTTAAGTAAATTTTCTTTTTTAAAAGCTTTTAAAATTTCAATCATCCACTTGAACCCAAAATAAAATAGCAACACACCATCAGCGAAAACAAAGAGCATCCAAAACCATTTCATAAAGCCAAACTAATATCTAAACTAAAAAAAAGCAAATCAATAAAAGCAAACAAAAAGGAAAGAGAATTATCTGTTGTTAAAAATGAGAGAACTACGTTCGGAACAAGAATGGCATTATAAAAAATCCATTTTGATTACCTAGAAAATTCCCTATTTAATTTTTAAAAAGCTATTGGGCCATGGATCTCTAAATTCTCCTCCACTCATCCAATGATTAATTTCTTCTTCGTTTAAAAAGCATGTATTAAGTTTTTCTGAAAACTGACGAATCTTTTCAATGTCACCTATGATAGTAAGTTTACAATGTCTATCGCCAAAACGGCTTTTTTCTTCTGATATTTTATCTCTTAATATATTGATTTCTTCATCTAAAAGTCCATTATTTTCATCTTCAAGAATAGACTGTTTCCATGTTCCGACAATTTCTAAATTTATATCACCACCCGCTTGATTCCACAACAAAGCATGGCTATCTCTTGAAGCCATCCAAAAGAAACCTTTACTACGATAAATTGTTTTATCAAGATAATTTTGACATACATTCCAAAATCTTTCAGGATGAAAAGGTCGATCGTCATTAATCACCTTTGTTCCCAATTCGAATGGTCTATCATCATTTTCAATGAACGGCTCCAATTCATTAATTAATTTTTCAATTCTAAAATAATTATATTCATGGAGATATAGTAGCGACTCAAGTTCTAGTCTTCCATGAACTACTGTATGAATTCTAGAATATGGATTTATATTTTTAACGCAGTCATTAATATCTTTTATCTTATCTGATTCAATTCTATCTGATTTAGTTAAAATCACATGACTGCTAAATAAAATTTGTTCAACTAACAAATTAATTGTGTCTCTTTTATTTAATGATAAATTTTCTTTAAAATTTGGAATTAAATCTTCCCCATAATTAAAATCATTAGACATCATAAGACAATCAACAAGTGTTAATAAACCTGTGAGCTTCAAACTTTCATGGTGCTGAAAATATTTAATTAGCGGTAAAGGGTGACAGCTTCCTGAAGTTTCAATAATTAGACATTTTGAATATTGTTCAAAAGGTAAATTTTTTATTGCTTTGTCAAGTTGTTTAATTCCAATATCACTACTCAACACACATGAATGAATTGACTTCATGATCTTAGTATTTTCCTCAACTAATTCAGTATTACCAATCAATTGTCCATCAACATCAAGTTCGCTCATGTCATTAACGATCGCACAAAGAGATATGTTTTTTTTTCTTGACTGACTGAGTAGATTTCTAAACAAAGTAGTCTTTCCTGAACCAAGGAATCCGTTGAGTATAATAACTGGGATTTTCTTTAATTTTTTATTAATGAACTCCATGATTGATATTGTAAAAATATTATTTAAATTTATGGTAATTAATCAAAATCTCGTTTTATGAATTTTAGTGACTATTATCAAAATTACAAGAGTGAAAAAAAATTGATTCTTAGTGAACATCAATTTGCAGAAATGATGTTAATGCTTCCTGCTGTTTTAGTTTCATTTAGCGATGGTAACTTCGATGAATTAGAAAAGGCATCCTTAGCAAGTGCTTGTGAAGCTACTCAAGGAGGCGCAAATGTTATTTCTTATGAAATGTATAATGAATTAACAACTATTGCTTCTGGAAGCGAGGATGCCCAAAACGAGATTTTATCAAATCTTAATGATTTCATTGCAAACGATGCTGAATCAAAAAAAATTGTTTTAGAGCTTATGGAAGATGCAGGAAAAGCTTCAGATGGTCTTTCTGATATTGAATTAAGTAAAATCAGTTCATTAAAAAGTGCTTTAAACTTAAACTAAAAGACGAATTACTATGAATACTCAAATACGAAATACTTTTGGAACACATATCCCCCCCATCATTGCATTTGGAAAGTTAACTGAGACGCCTAAAAATCAAGAATTAGATCGTGCTGTTTATGACCCATTTACTCAAAAAACAGAATACTTCTGTGGTTCTTCTAAAAAGAGCAGAACTATGTGTGAAAAGCAAGTAGGAGGAAATTTGCTGTTAGGTTATAAGTACAAAACAAAAAAGGATGACGCTGAGGATAGATAATTTTTATCTGTGATTCTAATTATTACATGCGAAGAGGATATTCATCCAAATGGAGTTATAGAAGAGCTAGAAACTTTATCTGTTCCTTACTTTAGGCTCAACACTGAATATCTGCTTCGTGATTACAACATACACGTTAGCATTGACAATAAAGAGTCTAATTTCGTTTTAGAACACAAGAGGGCAGGGCACAAAATATCAAACCAGCTAATAACAGCTGTTTGGGAAAGAAGGCCTATGGAACCTATTTGTCTGTTGGATGAGGGGTTAACTCCTGACATCCAAGAAATGGTGCTAAAGGAAGCCGATGATTTTCTTAAGTACTTTCGCTATTCTTTAAATGATGTTTTTTGGTTTGGAAACCCAATAAATGAGCGAAAAGGATCATCTAAAATATGGCAGATGCAAGTCGCTAATAAAGTTGGTTTTGAAATTCCTACAACAGTTTATTCTAATGATTTGTTAAAGACTCTCATTCAATTCAAAGATCAAAATATTGCCATCAAGCCTGTTACAGCAGATGGCATAATGGGTAACGATAAAGAAGTCGTCTTCTACACAAAGAAAATTTCTAATAAAGAATTTAAGAACACTAATGAAATTGGTTTCCGAAATAACATTAATCATATTGAATCATATATTGAAAAAAAATATGAGCTGAGAATAACGTATATAAAAGATCAAGCTTTCGCTTGTAAGATTGACAGTCAAGCAAAAGCAAATGATAAGGGTAGGATAGATTGGAGAGAAGGTTATGAACATGAGATAGTATTTACTCCGATTGAGATACCTGGTGCGGTAGAGAAAAAGTGTAAAGCATTTCTTGAAGAGGTGAAATGTAATTTTGGTTGCTTTGATATTATTGTTACGAAAGATGACAAATATGTTTTTCTTGAATGTAATCTTAATGGTCAATGGTTATGGGTAGAAGAGGCAACAGGCCTTAAGATTTCTAAGAAGATAGCCGAAGTTTTTTATAGAGAATTTTTGAAGAAGAATTCTGGAGCAACATGTTAAATAAGATTCGATCTTTTTTTAACGCTTCGATTAAGGATGATTTGCTAAATGAAGATGCTATATGTAAACTTCACAACTTAAAAATTAGTATAGAAGAATACGAAATTTGTAAAAGAAAACAGTCTATTTCTCAAATTAAAAACTACTTCTCAGATCAAGATAATCGAAATCAATTTATACCTGACGGAGTCCCCTTTCAAGGTGAGTTTGATTATTATTTTGATGTAAAGAAAAAGGGTAAATTCTATGGGTTTTATAGAATTAGTGTATTGCCAGAAAATAAGCTAGAAATACATTGTGGATTCACATGTTTCAATTCATTTTTAGCAAGAAGATATCTACAAATTACTGAGCAAATTCTGATCGATCTTCAAGATATATTCACTAAACATACTATATGTTCAGAATGTCTTACAGTACATGAGAATGCGAACAACTACTTGAGTTATTTCAACTTTGAATTGATCAGTTCTAAAGATGGTATAAACTCTTACGTATTGAATAAAGTGAAATTTAAAAAAAGGTTTTACTCAACATAAAAAAACATAACACTAATTTTTATGTAAATTGTAAATCACAGACTATTAGTCTTCTATATACTGCTCTAACTTATTTTATTTTTAGTTTTTTACAAGCTCATATTATTACAAATTAGCATAATCAAGGTGTCTCATTAACCTAAACCGAAAATAAATACTTTAAATTCAAATCCACTAATGAAGAAACGCCGCTTCGAATCTCTTGATATTTTAAAAGGACTAGTGATGGTCATAATGGTGCTTGACCATGTTCGCGATTTTTTCCATGCAGATGTTCACAACTTCGATCCCGCAAATCCTATTCTCAGTAATATTCCAGTTTTTTTTACTCGATGGATTACACATTTTTGCGCACCAACATTTATCCTTCTTTCTGGTGCATCCATTGCTTTTATAGCCTCTAGAAAAGCAACTTCTGAGACACGTTTGTTTTTATTATCTCGGGGATTTTGGTTGATGTTCTGTGATATATTCATTGTAAGTTTTTTATGGCTTTTTAATTTGAATTTTGACCTGTTTATTTTGGGGGTAATTTGGGTTATAGGCTTGTCAATGGTATGCTCAGCTTTTGTGTTCAAGTTTGATTCACGCATCCTGCTGGGATTAGCACTCGCAATTATCTTGGGTCATCACTCATTGGACTTATTAAATCATGACAATCCCAGTATGCTCTACGCATTACTTCATCAGCAATGGAAGTTTGAGTTCGATTTTGGCTCAGTTGCTGTTGCATACCCCTTGCTCCCTTGGATGGGGGTGATGTGGGGAGGAATCGTATTAGGAAGGAGCTACTTGATAATGTCTGTGGATAAACGAGTGAATTGGCTAAAGTGGATGGGAATTACTTTGACTTTTGGATTTTTTGTTGTGCGACTTTTGAGTGGATATGGCAATTCAAACCCATGGCAAACGCAGCCGACATATTCCGGTACACTTATAGATTTTTTCAACCCTTCTAAGTATCCTCCTTCATTAGCTTATCTCGCAATGACCCTCGGACCTTCGATAATTATTTTGACTCAACTCGAAAATGTAAAAAATAAAATTTATCAATTTCTAATGGTCTTTGGAAAGGTTCCATTCTTTTTTTACCTTCTTCATCTGTTGGTGATTCATGTTTTAGCAATACCTATTGCAGCATATCAAGGGTTTGGATGGGATGCTATGTTTTTGAATGAATTTGTGTCCTTAGATGAGAGTCTTTGTGGATACGGCTTTTCCTTACTTGGAACGTATCTGATATGGGTAATTTTGATATTGCTTCTTTACTATCCTTCTTGGTGGTGGATGACCTATAAAAGAAATCATCCTAACAATAAATGGTTGAGTTACCTCTAGATTTTTGATCTGTAACTTTTTTGTCAATCAATTGTTTCTATAATTTATCTAGAAAAGTTGCCTTTGAGAAGTCGTAAACTAAAAATTTAATGTTTGATAAAACTGGCTTTACTAAAGACCTGTACTCACGTCAGAATTCCATTTAAAGAAAAGTTTGGATAATACATAATATTGTTGAGTAAATTGTGACTAAATATGTAAAATGAATTTAAAAACTATAGAGAAGAGCGAAGTTTACCATGCCACTACCTATCAGTACAAAATAAAATTCAATGACGGAACTATAATGGAATTTAGAGTGGCAGAGGACTCAAATGGAACTGAATTTTATGTTCTAGCTAAGTCAGTTTGGATCGCCATAGAAGATGGCAATAAATATCATAACGCTTTTTGTGAAGCACTTCTTGAAGGAAGTCTTGATTAAATAAAGCTTCAATCAAAAGAATATATTATGTTAATTAGAATTATTTCAAGCGTAATAATATCCATTATACTTTTTCAATCATTAGTAGTAGCTCCAATAGCAAATATTGAATTGCCAGCTGAAGGATCATCTGCATTTTTACGATGTATTTGGCCGATTTTTTTCTTCATAATCGGCATATTGAGTTTAGCTAACCTATTTATGGAATGCAAGCATAAATACAATTTACTTGTTAATGTAACGACTGTTGTATTTATGATTTTGTGCTATTTTTTAGTCACACCCATAAATTATGCTTTGGATAATGGGGAGATGACAGTCTGGAAAGCACTTCATATGTTAACCATATGCTTAACAATGATAGTATTAATACTACATCTAATATTCATTTTTAAATGGTATAAATACGATAGTTTTACATCTCATTGATCTTGATTATTGGGATTATTAATATGACTTATTGTCATTTTTTTTTAACAGTACACCAACTCTTAATCCACCACATAATCTTAAACCATCCGGAGCAGGAAATAACGCAGTAGATTCATTGTATAGTACAGAATAGTCATCATTAGCATATGTTGCTCCCAAGTAACAATCTATAACAAAAGGTTCAAGTATACTTTTAAGTATTCCTAATTGAAATGTTCCACCTGATGCTGTCCATTCGGGTTTATTAAGTAAATCCGGCTGTGACAATTTGTAGGTTGCATAGCCAAAAAAACCATTAATAGAAATATATAGACCCGAATGATTTGATAAATAATAACGGATAAATGGTTCAAAAATAATTCCAATCTTAATTGCATTTTGAGATGAATACCAGGGATGTAATGACTCAAGAAATACATCTTTGTGTATAAAATCCACTTCACTGCCAAAAGAAAAATTTGATCCCAAAAATTTTTCAAAACTTGTTGAATATCTACCCACAACAAGATCAGTTAAATTATATTTAATTGAGCATAATAGAGGCTTATCTAATCTTTCTTGAGTTGACACCTCATTTTGACCACAAAGACGAAAACTAATCAAACAAGCTATTGCAATAAATAGAAGTCTTACTTTAGTTGTCATATAATTACAATTTACATTAGGTTAGTGAAGATGTGAGATTAACCCAGTTTACTCTGTCAATCTTGAATAAGATTAAGTTAGAATTTTTAATAATCTTCGAGTAAGCTATTCCTCGTAAACATCGTTAGCTAAGTTTAGAACTAAACCCTATTACTCAAAGGATAACACACTTTTAAATCATATGCGATGGTTTATTAAAATGCCTGTGCTCTAAAGATTTTTTAATTATAAATGCAAGACTTAATCTCAAGCTTCAGTAATTCATTAAAGCAGAAAACGTCATAATAATTAATCAATCATGACTTGATTCCTCAAAACTTTTTCATTAGCTATGAGTTCAAGTAAATACATACCTTTGGCAAAGCCAGAAACATCTATCGTTAGATTTGATGATGCCTGCTTCTCAAAGACAATTTTGCTCGATGAATCATGTAACCTAATGGTTGTGTTAACACCATTCAAATCACCCAAATCAACTGTTAGGATGGTTGATACAGGGTTAGGATAAATGAGCTCTGACACAGCTACAAATTCATTAATTGATTGAGTGTTATCACCAATTACGTTAATAGTTCCAATCATACCATTAGTAGCATGAGATCCTATTGAACAATCATAGTAATAAGTGCCTGGAATTGTAAAGGTATAGTAACCGATACACGCAGGGTCAGTTGTTGATCCAGAAGTAGGCGGTAAATAGAAATTCTCCGGATTATTAAAGTTTTCACCAGTAATACTATTTATCTCTCCGTTTACATCATGATATCCTTGCGTATTTATCCAAGCAACAGTTTCTCCTATATTAATTGTAATAATATTGGGATCGTATGCAAATGAAAATGATTGAACTAAAATTGCGTCGTCAATTTCACAAGGATTAATTTGAGCAGAAATGAACTTGGTGATTAAACAAAATAATACAGTAAATGTGAGTCTCATGATAGTAATTTTATAGTAACTCAATTTACTCAATAATAAACTTCTTTTCTACTGAACCATCATCATAGATATAGAAAAGGAGTTGGTTATTGTGATGATTGACGTTTCTACCAAGAGCATCAACTATTTCAATTAAATTTTTAGATGATGTAAAAGTATCAAAATTAACATTCGAGGTATTACAATCTAATTTCCCATCCATTCCATACTCAGACAAGTGATTCCAAATTATTTCATGAGAAACAATATCCATGTTACCAAATGTTCCTGGCCAATCATGACCACCACCAATTACTTTATAGTGGAAAAGATCAATACAGTCATCTTCAGAAGACCAGGAATATAACTCTACTGTACTTCCATCATTTGGGTTAATATCAGGTATTAATGATAGATTTGATGTTGGAACTAGATTGTTATTCTCTATCCATAGATCATTAGTTGAATTATTACTGTGATAGTATAACGTGCCTTCATAAGTAATACCGTCATAATTAGAAATATAATCTTCTGTACCCAAAATTGTAACTACTGGAGTTGGGTGAGTCAATTCACAATTAGTATATGTTTCTGCATACATAGTTCGAGCTACTACACCAATACCAGTGATTTTATTATTGAGTCTACACGCTAAATCAAAAGTGAAGCCACCACCATTTGAATAGCCTAATGCATAGACTCTATTTAAATCGATATTAAATTGTATATGTAAATGATCAATTAGATTCTCAATAAACATGATATCACTGTGCGGATTTGGGACAGTAAATGGGAGATCTCCTGAAGTTACAACTTGCCAATTAGTTTCTTGATAGCTGTTTGGGTCAGGATAAGCATTAGGATAAACAACAATAAAATTTTGATCGTCAGCCAAATCTCTCATATCAGCTGTATATAATTGATCATCTGCAGTACCTGAACCACCATGAAAATTTAATACTAGGGGTAAAGATGCATTACTATTAAATTCTGCTGGTAAATAAAGTGTATATGTTCTATTTAAACCATCAACTATGATAGATTCATTACTTAATTGAGCAACCAAACTCAAACTAAACAAACAAGTCAAAGCAGAAAAAACAATTTTCATTTTGTAGAATTAAAATCTTACAATTTAAACTTTAAAAAACGTATTCTATTAAAAAAATCGAAAAAAATGAAAGAGGGTGTGGCTTGTATTTTATTTAATCCCTTTTATTAAGCAGTCGTTTAATACCATGTACTTGAAGCAACATGGAAATAATCAACGAAGCAACAATAAGTTTTTGAGAAATAACTTGTATCATCAGATCTCGTTCAGAAAAAAATGCACCCGGAGTAATCTTAGGGCCTAAAAAAATAATGTAAATGTATACTAATAAAACGAAACAAAAAACGACATATCCTACTGCATATATATTCGAAAGATACCTAGATGAATATACTGCTATGCTATGCAGAAAACTCAGAACAAAAAGAGATAAAAACGCATAATTAGCAAAAAAAACATGCGTGCCATGATGCAAATCATGTGGCACCACACCAACACCTGCAAATAAAAAACCTGAAATTATACCTACTGGCTTTGTATACTTTGAAAGAATAATTGATCTAGGTGTATCTTCTGTTGTTATAAAAAATTCTTTAAATCCTCGATAAAACTCCATTATAGTTACTCCTACTAAGACCAAACTTGTATTAAAAAGGATACATGAAATAATATTGGATTTACCATTACTACTTTCTATGCGTCCCAAAGAACTCAAAAAGTTGTGAGATAGAGAGTATTGTTCAGATTTATAATTTAGGTGAGAAAATTCTGTACCTGGAAAAAACAATACTGCAATTAGAAAAAAAATTACAAAGATTGAGATTGCAATTACTGGTAAAGTAACCAATCTAAAATATTGTTGATCTTTAATCATTTATTGTATTAATAATCATAATTTAATCAACAATAACTTGACTCCTTAAAACTTGTTCATTAGTTGAAAGCTCAAGTAAATACCGGCCTCTAGTATAGCCAGAAACATCAATCATTAAAGTTGAAGTTGCTTCCTTCTCAAAAACCAGTTTGCTTGATGAATCGTAGAGTTTAATTATTGTTTTAACACCTTTCAAATCATCTAGATCAACTGTTAAGATGCTGCAAGTTGGATTTGGATAAATAGAACTAGAAATAAGTTTGTTTTCATTAATACTAGAAGGTATGCTAGTTGGTTGAAATCTGTAAACCATTGAATTCAAATAGTAATCTAAGTTGAACATTTCTAAATCATCAACACTATTTACATTTTCGAGTATACAAAATGCAGGATGGCCTGAAAGAGTTAGGATATCACCTTGAAATGAAGATGGATTAAAATCAAGAAATATAGCCGCTAGGCCTGGTTCAGAAAATGGATCAAACGGATCTGGATATATACAAGATCCATATCTAAATTCAATTACATAATCATTTTCATATAGCCATATTTGAAAATTAAGAGAGCTCTCAGTGGCTGATGAATCAGTTTTAAAAACTTCTTCATATAAGCCTGCATTATACCATTCAATAGCAAACACTCTTTCTCCTGGCATCCCTGTTGTTTGATATCTAATTAAAGAAGGTTCTTCTTCAACAAGACCTCGGTCAGCTAAATCAAAACTAACAGGCATAAGTCCATAGAATAATGGAACACCGCTAGAAGGTGTCCCAGCAATTAATGATCCTAATCCTACTTGATCAAGAGTTTCAATTTCATTGCCTAAAAAAGAAAAAGTAAATCCAATTGGAACACTAAATTCTGGATCATCCCATCCATTTTCATAATCAAATGATGAGCTATCAATAAGTATTGCTTTTTCAAGAGGGTGGTAAATTTCTTCAAGAATAATCAATTCGTATGAATTTTGACCAAACAAACTGAATGAAAGAAATAATGAAAAAAGACTACTAGAAAAAAGTCTCATGGTTACTAATTAATACTTACAATTTACTCAAAAACAATTTTCTTCGCTACTGAACCATCATCATAAATGTGAAACTGGATTTGATTAGTTGTAAGGTTGACTTCTTTTCCTGATGCATTAACTACATTTTTTAGCTTTTTTTTGAATTGAAAAATATCTAAACTAGTTATACTATTTGAAGTACAAGCAACTTGACCGAAAGGGTTTAAGATTATTTCTTGTCCCATAAATTCTTCTAATAAATAATTCTGATAATAATTTAAATCTTCAATTAATGGTGCAAGAAAAAAGGTTAAGTTACTTATGTTTTGGTTTTCAGTTACTGATAAATAATAACATTCACCTTGGAAAAGACATACTGTTCCTACATCTCCGCCAGATGAGTTTGCATCCCAATTATATGTTTCAGTATATACACTTAAAGAACTGTTATCAGTTATAGTTATATCCATACTTGTTGGCTGTTTGGAATAACCGTATAGACCAATTTGAAGAGGAATGCATCCGTATGGGTCTTCTGTCACTTCATCAACTCGCCAAGGAAATATTTCTAATTGAAAAGAACAGGCAAGAGTATCATAAAAATTTGTCCAAAGTTCAACAACTCCAGGAAATGACGGTGTGCTATAATCGATGGGTTCTAATATTTCAAGTGAATGCATATTATCACCAAACATCCCGAATAAATCAGTTTGTTCCTCAGCAAGTAAAACACCTTCTTCATTGTAAACTCTCCATCCTGGATAGCTATAGATTTCTTGTTCAGATTCATTAAATGAATGTAGCCTTAAATCATTTGCATCAAATGGATTAACATGGATTCCAGCTATTGACAGACTTTCACATTCACTTTGACCAAACACATTCACGCTTAGCAAACAAGCTAAAGCTATATAAAGAAATCTCATGATTATGATTTTTAATCGCAATTTACTCAACAACAAACTTCTTCTCTACCGAACCATCATCATAGATGTAGAAAAGGATTTGATTGATTGTGTGTTCGACTTCTCTTCCTAATTGATCAACTATTTTAATTAATGACTTGCTGCTAAAAGCTTCTTCTATTAGTGTAGGATTCGTACAGTTAATAATAGGATTTAATAATTGCCAAAGCTGATAGTTGAAACTGTAAGCATTTCCAGTTGAGCCTTCTGGTGTATCTCCTAATCTTATGACTATAAGGTTTTCAGAATTTGAAATATGTAAGAGTTGACCATTTTTTCCTAATGCACAAATTAAATCGCTTGGAGCATTTGGAAATAGAGAATTTTTAAATTCAAACTGTGATCCAGGAAGCATAAATTGATTTTGACCATTTAACCACCATAAGTATCCATAACTTTGATTTATATTTTGTGATGGCGTAACTAAATCATTAAATAGATCAACATTTAATAATTGAGTTCCATCCCAGTTTCCACTATTTTGCATTAATACACCAAAACGAGCCATATCTCTTGGTCGACTCCTAAAAATCAAAAGATCTCCAATTGGAATATAAATTCCTGACATACCAATCTGTTGGAGATTTTGAAGAGTAAAAGAATTAAGATTTTGAGATGTTGCTGATTCAATGATTTCTCCTAATAGGCTATATGGTGCATTGTGATATGCCCATCTTGATCCCGGAATTTCAAGAAAACCTAAGCAATTCGGATCAGTACAATTTAAATCCTCAACATCGTCATCTAATCCTGTAGTCATTGTTAGATGATGATAAACCTTAATCTGATTTTCCTGAGAAGAAGTACAAGAACTCCAATTATCACCTAAATAATTTGATGAAGGAAAATCAAGGTTTAGTAAACCATCTTGTGATGCAATTAATGCATTCCAAGCCATTATTGTTTTGCCAGCTGAAAACCAGAACCAAGAACTGTCTTGAGTGAAGTCATCAAAATATTCTTCAAGAACTATTTTTCCATTGTGTAATACTAAAAATGCTTTAGTATTATTATGATCTAACATTGAAATTAATGTGTCTATCTCATTTATACACCATCCAAGGTTCTCAGGAGTCTCTGTTTCCCAATTTTCAACACCAATTTCAGGAAAATAATAATCTATATCCTGGGTATAGAATAAATTACATAAACATGTAATTGAAAATGAAACAATAAGTCTCAAAATTGATGATTTTTTACTCAACATTTACTCAACAATAAACTTCTTTTCTACTGTACCATCTTGATAGATGTAAAATAGTATTTGATTAGTTGTGTGATTGACTTCTCTTCCTAATTTATCAAGTGTTTTTATTATTTTTTTTTCTTCTATCATAAAATCGTCAATCCCTGTTAAGGAATTTAGATCAATACCTGGATCATTATGAACAAATGTCCAACTACCCCATGGAGTAGGAGTACTAGTTTCCCAATATAGCTGGTCTTCAAATAAACAATTAATTGAATTGCCACTTGGAGATAACCCTTCAGAAATATACCAATTATCCAAATTAGCTAAATCATTTACAAAATGTACTGTAACATTGATTGTATCAGTTAATAACCAATTATGGCTAAAACTAATCGTTGAAGCATCAACTATCGTTTCTTGATATAAGATGTTTCCTTGTTGGTCTGTAAACTCCCACATAAATACATTTTCTGATTGTGGGTGAGTCATATATTGGCCTGAATGGTAAATGCTAATCATGGTTTCTTGAGAACCAACATTTACAGACATACCTAGCATTTCGCAAGGAACTGCTGTTATGACTTGAGCTTGATTGACAAAAGAAACAAGTAGAAGAATTGATAATATTACGGGATGTTGATTCATACGTTTATTTATAGATTATAAATCTATTCGATTATATAAAGATTATTCATTTATTGTGTCAACATTTTACTGACAATATTTAATTCAAACTATTCAGACGGTTCTTTAGACAAGAAGTTTATTGTTGAGTCTGCTATCTCTTTGATCTAAGAATCATTTTTAAGAAACTATCTATCCTCTACTATTTCTGTTACTTATTGCGAAGTAATACTGTCTTTGAGACTTGAAGATATACCATGGCTTTAAGTAACTTACAGCTCTTAATATAATATTATGCAAAGACTTTTAATTACTGCTTTTGCTTGTTTGTATAGTCTTAGTACATATGGACAATTATCTAATGGAAGTATAGCGCCCGATTTTACTGTTTCTGATATTAATGAAAACGAATGGAATCTTTATACTCTACTAGAAGAAGGTAAATCAGTAATTTTATCTTTTTCTACAACATGGTGTGTGTATTGTTGGGATTATCATAATTCTGGAATCTTAGAATTATTATTTACAGAATATGGGCCGAATGGAAGTAATGATTTAATGGTTTTTTTATTAGAATCAGATGATAATACAAATATTGATGATTTAAACGGAACAGGAAATTCGACAATTGGGAATTGGACTTCATCAACCAGCTATCCAATTATCGATAATGCTTCAAATATTTTTGAAGAATATGAAAACAGTTACTTTCCTACAATTTATACTATATGTCCAAACAAAACTTTATTTCAATCTGGAGCAATATCTTTTGATCAGCATGTTTTAGGAGCATTTGTTCCTTGCTTAAATTATATTAACGGTTGCACGGACCCTAATGCTTCTAACTATGACCAAGATGCAACTGAGGATGATGGAAGTTGTGAATACACGATTGGACTATACTACGACGGAAATGGAGATGGATGCGTTGATATCAATGACATTCTTAACCTTCTGTTAGAGTATGGTCAATGTGAGCCAGAGTCACAATTGGAAGTTGATGGAAACGGAGATGGATGCGTCAATGGAGAAGATGTATTAAACATTATAGTTGAATATGGTATTTGCGAGTAGATATCTAGCTTCTTTTGCTTAAAATCCTCTTTGATCTTCTCTGTAGTCTTTGATGTAAATTGTTAGTTTTAAAATCACATCCATGAATGAAATCTTAGATTACAATATTAATTTTGGTCACCATAGCTGTAGTGTACTAGCAATTATTGAAGTATTGGCAGAGATTTTAGCTTTTATCATTCTCTATTTTGCTGCAACCAGGCTAATTAATCGATATACAAAATCAGCTTCAAGATTGAAGTCTGTACTCAAGTCGGCTATCTTAATGATTATACTTCTAGTGGGATGCCCAATAATTGGAGCTACATTAGGAATTGATGTGACAGCATTTTTAGCTTTTGATGCAGCAATACTTCTTGGGCTTGGAATTGGATTCAAGGGGTTATTTACTAACGTAATTAGTGGTTATGTCATGCATTTAGAAGGAACAATAAATGAAAATGATATAATTGAATTAGATGGTAATCTTTTAAAAGTAAAAAGCACAAATACACGTTCAATGAGGTTCATTAACTTAGATGATGAAGAAATAATTATACCTAACTCTAAAATTGCAGTAAGTGATTTTAAAAACCTAGAGATAAAAAAAGGAAATTTGTCACGAATCAGTATAGATGTTAGTGTTGCATATGAAAGTGATATCGCTTTGGTAGAAAAGCTATTAATTGAAGCGATGACTGAACCATTACAAGTGGCTTCCGATATAAAACCTCCAATTGTTCTGCTTGAAAACTTTGGAAATTCAGCATTAGATTTTCGAGTAATAGGGTGGATCAAAAATCCTTGGCAAAAATTCAAAATTAAAAGCCAAGTACGAATTTTGATTAATGACAAGTTTTGTAGTAATGGAATTATTATCCCATTCCCTCAGCGTGATATTCACATAGTTAAAGATAAAACTAACATCTAAACCATGAGACTTCTATTTATTGTTTTAGCTTGTTTTTATTGTTTTTCATTAAATTCACAAATAATTCCATCAAACTCAAATTACAATGAAGGCATAGTATGGGAATCAGTTTTCACTGAAGGTCCAAGCGGCAAAGTAAATCGTGGAATCGTTGATTCTCAGGGGAACTGTGTTGTCGTTTTTATGCCTGATGACATAACAAGGGTTCATAAAATAAATGGCAATACGGGCGAATTAATTTGGTCAATTAACATTAATAATAAAGTGGGATTTGGGGTTAGTGAATTGGTTGAAAATAATCAAATAGATTACATTTTATCTGGTGGAAGTGGTAATTCACAAGAAAGGTGGATTGCAAGAATTAATGGAGATACAGGGACAATAATTTGGGATAGAACATACAACTATGATGGCAAAAATGGAGAATATGATGGCGTAAGAATGACCTGTATTGGATCAGACGGATTCATCTATGGATCTGGCTTCGTAAATGGTGACGAATCAGGTACAATTTTTGTTGTTTATGCTGGTAGTGCAATGATAATCAAGGTTGATCCTTCTAATGGAGATGAAATTTGGACTTATACTAATAATAACAGTGAATATGCACTTGCATGTGTCGAGAGTTCTGACAACTATATATTCTTCGGTGGAGTTGAATATGAACAAGGGTTATCTGTAACCAAACTTTCATTAAATGGTATAGAGTCATGGACACACTTTATAGAAGATACAGAAGATGTTATACCATATGATTTAGATATCGATAATAATGACCATCTTTATTATGGTGGTCATACAGGAAGAGAAGGTGCAGGAGATCCATTTGACTACAGCTGCATTAGTTTAAACACTGATGGAAATACAATTTGGATGAAAAATTTTGCTAATCCAAGAGGTTATAGCACTGAACATATAAGAAATGAATTATATGGTATACAAGCTGGTTCAGATGGCGTCTATTTATTTGGTGGATCTGGTGATGAAAGTAATTACAGTGCAATAAATCCTCCATTCCCATCATCAGATGTTTGGGTAGGCTGGGTATTAGCTTTAGATTTTGATGGCGAAATTATTCGAAGTGATGTTTTTTGTCATGAAGATGTAAATTCTGCAACGGAATATGGCTATTTAATCGAAAATGGATACGTTATTTTTAATGATACAGATTCGGGTGGAGATACAGAAGTAGGAGTAATGAAAATAATTAATGGAAGTAATCCTAATATTAGCAGTCACAATAACGAATTTAGTCAAAGTGATAAAAAGCTTGAGAAAATAGTTGATGCTTTAGGCAGAGATGTCGAGCACGCAAAAAACCAAATCCTGTTTCACATTTTTGATGATGGTACAGTAGAGAAGAAATTTAGTGTTGAGTAAATTGCAGTTAGATGTTATTTGAAATAAAATTCTAACGATATTTTTATCTCACATAATAATTATATCCTCAGAAAATGCACAGGTAAATATTCGAATATAGGTTAAAGAAAAATATTACTATTATTGACAATAAATTTCAACTTTAGACATTGAATTTAAGACTATAGTTGGTTTTATTATTAATTTCATATTTTATTAGTATAATTTTTTAAATTCATCAAAATGAGTGTTTTTGACCTAGCTAAACCAAATTTACAGAAAATGTTTAATGGCTACAATTCTATTGAAGATGTTGCAAAAGACTATTATGGCATTGAAGAGGTGGCGTCATGTTATTTTATTGTTTTTGATTCAAATCATAATGAATATGAATTAAGAGTAACCAATTTCGAAATGGAATTTGGCGCAAGTGATATTATAGGCAACTTACCAGATGAAGGGCACTTGTATACATCAGATAATTTTCAAGATCGGTTTTTTTTATTTGATACAGATGTAAATAAGGCTGATATAATTAATATTTTAGGAGATGTGGCTGTATCAACAGAAAAAGTTGATCATAAAGTATTGATCTAGAATGATCACAAAAAAAATTAAAAACCATTTAAATAATTTAGCCGAGATATTTGATGTAAAAGTTGAAGGCCATTTCTGTAATATTTTAAACTTTAAAGAAATACCAAGTGAAATTATTAATGGAGTTTATATACTGTTTTATCAAAATCAAATAATATATGTTGGCAAAGGTATCGTAAGAAATAGGCAAGAAATGCATATAGAAAAGTTATCCGGACATTTTAATAAAGCAAAAGATACAGTTGGTTTTAAATTACTAAGAAATAAAAAAAAAATAATTATAGGTGATTGTCAGGTTTATTATTTTAATGCTTATACAAAGTCAGCTTCATCAGCTTTTGAGTCAGCATTAATTCATTTTTTACAGCCATTAGCAAACAAAGAAACATTTGAACAATTTTATAAATCTGAACAATGAAAACAAAACGATGACGTTTTAATTATTGGATCTAATCTGGTCTATCCAAGATTCCATGATTATAACCATTGCCATTGTGTCTAACTCACAGTATCTCTTAAGGGCCTTTGAAATACTCTTTTTTTCTGCATCTCCCATATCCCCAAATTGCATAAAAGCCCAGGCTGTCATCGCTGCTCCACCATCGGTAAGTTTATTATTTGAATATAATTTTTCCATCTTTTGTAATTCTTGAGAAAGAATATTTTCTAAATGAGGTAGATTTTTATACGGGTCTTTGACAGTACCATCTTCCGCAAACTTTACCCACTTATGATTCTTAAAGTTCAAACTCTTAACTTCTTTTTGAATTCCATAAACAGCTTGAGAGTATTTATCTTTAATAAACTGGCTATCATTCATTATTGCAGGTAAAACTTTCTTTATTGAATTAGAGCCCTTCATATGAGGGTGCCAATAATAAGAACGAACCATATCGGCCATATCAATCATTTTTCTGCATCCTTGCTCCCATTTTGGAGAAATATCTCCACTTGGTTTTGTTAAAGACTTTAGAAATAAGACAAGTTGATCTGTCTTTTCCTTAGAGAATGGACTCTCTGTCCATAAGAGTTTTATCATATAGTTTAAATACGTGTTTTCATGATTCGAATACATAAATACATCACCATTATTTTTAGATAAAGAAATATGCAATTCATCAATAAATTCAAAAGAAGGGTTTTCCCCCTGTCCAAGTCCTAAATATTCACTGGCATGCTCTACTTGCCCATCTTTATGTAGCGTATGATGAGAGAATTGAAAACAAAATCCTTGATATGGTTTATATCCTTTAAAGAATGGGATCGCAGGTCCTATAGTTTCAAAGTCAATAAAATTTAAAGGCCAGTTAAAACTATCTATCTTAGATCTTAACCCCTGAATATCAACATATGCTTCTTTAATATTATTATTTGTATTTTCTATCTGTAAGATCTGCCTGTCACTTCTAGTGCCAATTTTTATATCTGAAGAATCAATTTGATCCATAAACCACCTACCTTCTTTAAGAAAGTCCTTCAATTTTGGAGAATTCCAGATATCCCAAACTTTCGGCCTTTCAAAGTCTGATATCCTCCAATTATTTTTCTTTATCATACATTTATGAAAACCGCTTTTTTTAACATTAGTAGACTTGAACTCACAATCTCTACATTTTATAAATGGCTCTGAAAAATAACAAGGAGCATTATTTTGATATCCTAATAATAAATCAGTAAACCAATCAATAACAGCTTTAAAACTTCTTCCTCCAAAATCCGGATGTTCTCTGTAATAATCATCATTTATCAGATATTCTACTGTATCTTTTACTTGAACTGATGACATTATTTTAATACCCAATTTATCCTTGGTAATTCCTCTAGCAGGCTTGCATCTATCTATATTTCCTTGAGTTGTAATTACAAACTGACTATATAAACCATCTACAGAACATTTAATCTGCTTATCTGGCATCATTAAATAGGGAATTACATTACAATCAGGAAAAGCTTCTAAGCAGACCAAATATTGAAAAGCTATATCTTCCAAGTATGGTCTCTCTCCACTTTTAATGTTATTGCTTTTATTAAAAAACTGATTTTCATCAATACCATTACAGCTTTTAGATTTTACCTCTATTACTTTAATATCTCTGCCTTTCTTTTCTAATATATCAACTCTTATAAATTTATGATCTATCTTAATTGCCGC
>CACHDD010000015.1 GCA_902578505.1 uncultured Bacteroidota bacterium
GTATGAGTAATTGTTCAAATAAATCTATCGCCTGATTTTCATTCCCAGATTTGTATAAACTATAAACTTGTTGGTACAAAAGGTATGTAGGATCGTTGACAATAGCTAATCCCTGTTCTAAGGCTTCCAATGCAGCTTCGTGTGCATCTATTCTTTGAAGGTTGTCAATTCTTCCTTCCCAAGCATCCTCATTTTTGGGATCTCTTTCAAGAACAATTGTAAAATGCTTTTCTGCATCTTTTGGTTGGCCAACTTTGATGTAAGATGTTGCAAGCAATAATCTGTAATCAACATTGTAGCCGTCTAGAGTGACAGCATGCTCAAAATATTGTACTGCAACGCTTGGTAGTGATTGTAGGTCTGCAAGAACTCCTAGGCCTACAAATGCATCTGTATATTCTGGGTCAATTTCAAGACTTTGCTTGTAGTAATCTTCTGCATTGTCAAACTCACCTAGTCTCTCCATGCATTCCCCCATATTGCAGAGAATGTAGGAAGATTTGGCCTCCACACTTAATACATCTTTGTAAGCTTCATATGCTTCAGCATAGTGCTCGCCAGAAGTAAGAGCTTCAGCTTTTTGATGGTATGCTCTTATGTAGTTCTTATCGATCGCGATGCAAAAATCGTATGAAGTGACAGCGTCCTTAATCTTGCCAACTCTGTGGTACATATTGCCCAAATTGTACCAAGCAGTTTTGCTATAAGGGTACTGATCAATGTAATCTGTGTAGAATTCAACGCCTTCTTTCATTGATTCCGCTTTATCAAAGCAAAATGCAAGCTCGAAAAGCGCAGTGTCGCTAGAAGGATTTTTATAAATAGCATCTTTTAATACAGAAATGGCTTTTCTCCATTCACCAAGGTTTTGGTGTTCTACAGCTATGTCAATATTAATGTCTCCGTGTAATTCAGAGTCAGCACATTCAAGAGCCTTTCTAAAATGCTTGATTGCAAAACGGTGTTCTTTAATCTGACTGAAAATGCTTGCAAGAGTCAGGTGAATCTCTTCATTGTTTGGTTCAAAAGCCAAAAGTGTCTTTAGAAGAGGGATGGCTTTAATTTGCTTACCCATGCTTGCGAGAATTTGGGCTTCTCTAAGCTGCAGCAATAAGTTTTCCGGAAAAAGTGTACTCGCGTATTGGAGTACCTTTTTTGCATTTTCTAATAGGCCAAAGCTCAAGTAATGCCCTATGATGGCTTCGAATTCTTCAAGGTCAAAATACTGTTGATCGTCCTCCTCAATCATGCGCTCAAAACGCTTGACTAAGTTGTCAATTTCACTCTCGCCTTGATATTGTCTACCGTCTTCGTTCATCCCTACCAAATCTAACGTTCAAAGGTCGAAAATAATTACCAAAAAGCCACGGGTTTTTAACATATATATAGGAAAACTAATGTTAGACTATTATACCTACTCTGCTTTACTTTGTAAGAATGTTAATTAAGTCGATTTCTGGCATTAGAGGCACCATTGGTGGAAAACCTGGAGAGGCACTTACACCTCAAGATTTGGTGAAGTTTGCTACTGGATATGCTCTTTGGGTTAAAGAGGATAGCGGTAAGGAAAAGCCCATAGTGATTATTGGCAGAGATGCAAGAATGTCAGGGTCGATGGTTAGCTTAATAGTGAGTTCGACTCTCAATAGCATTGGAGTAGATGTGATTGATTTGGGCTTGAGTACCACACCAACCGTTGAATTGGTTGTTCCTCAGTTAGGAGCAGATGGTGGAATTATACTTACAGCTTCTCATAATCCCAAAAATTGGAACGCGCTTAAGTTGCTTAATTCAGCTGGAGAATTTTTGTCAAAATCTGCCGGTGAAAAAGTGCTTGAGTTTTCAGAAATGCCCAATAGCTATTCTTCAGTAGATAATCTTGGGAAGACAACTTGTGAGGATGGATGGATCAAATGGCACGTTGCACATGTTTTGGGATTGGATTTAATTCATCCTGAAAAGATTAAGGCAGCAGGATTGAAGATTGCTGTTGATGGGATTAATTCATCAGGAGGAATAGCAGTTCCAATGTTGCTCGAAGAGTTAGGAGTTGAAGTTGTGAAAATTAATTGTGACCCAACTGGTGATTTTGCCCATAACCCAGAGCCTTTACCAGGTAATTTATACGAGTTAAAAAGCGCTGTAGTTGAAAATAATTGCGATTTAGGAATAAGTGTCGATCCCGATGTTGATAGACTTTGTTTCGTGAGTGAAGACGGTTCGTTTTTTGGGGAAGAGTACACACTTGTCGCAGTTTCAGATTATGTGCTATCAAAAACTCCAGGAAATACTGTCAGCAATATGAGTTCAACTAGGGCTCTTAGTATTGTGACAGAAAAACACGGCGGAATATACACGGCATCAGCAGTAGGAGAAGTCAATGTCGTTGAAGCGATTAGGGCAACAGACGCAATTATTGGAGGGGAAGGGAACGGAGGTGTAATATATCCGACATCACACGCCGGGAGGGATGCTCTAGTAGGTATAGGGTTGTTCCTCACACATCTTGTAGAACAAGGTGTAAGTTGTAGTGAGTTAAGAAACTCATATCCTAATTTTGCCATTAGTAAGGATAAAATTGATCTTCCATCTTCTGGTGTTGAAGAAGCATTGGAGCAATTGGTTAAGAATCATCCTGAAGCAAAAATTAATACCGTTGACGGAGTGAAATTTGATTTAGATGAGGGGTGGGTTCACCTAAGAAGAAGTAACACTGAACCTATTGTTAGAATATATGCAGAAGCTTCAACTGAGGAAGATGCAGAAGATCTAGGAGATAGATTCAAATCTGAATTACGCAGTTTATTGTGAAACAAGTTTATTTAGATAACGCGGCAACTACGCCACTAGCTAAGGAGGTTGCAGATGCTATGATTCCAGTATTGACTGACGTATTTGGAAACCCGTCATCTAGTCATGCAACTGGGAGAAAGGCTAAAGCACTCATTGAAACAGCTAGGCGAGATATTGCAAGGCAACTAGGGTGCGAACCTAAGAGTATCATCTTTACTTCAGGTGGAACTGAAGCAGATAACCTTGCGCTTAGAACTGCTGTTAAGGATTTGGGCTGTGAGAGGATAATTACTTCACCTGCAGAGCATAGCGCTGTTATTGCAAGTGCAGAGAAAATGTCTACTCTTTTTGGTGTTGATTTAGTTCATGTTAGACATCTGGAAGATGCAACGGTTGATTTGGCCCACTTGGAGCAGTTGCTTTCAGAAGGCGCCAAAACTCTTGTGAGTTTAATGCATGCAAATAATGAGATTGGTGTTATCCAACCTCTTGATAAGATATCAGCTCTTTGCAAGCAATACGATGCTGTTTTCCATAGTGATACAGTCCAAACTATGGGGCATTACCCTTTCAGCTTAGACTCACTAGAAATAGATTATGTAACCTGTTCTGCACATAAGTTTCACGGTCCTAAAGGAACGGGTTTCCTTTACACACACCCAAAGAATAAAATAAGATCCCAAATTGTAGGTGGAGGACAAGAGAGAGGTCTTCGTTCCGGTACAGAAAACCTTCATGGAATAGTGGGGCTTCAAGCTGCTATTAATCTCGCTTACGACAATATTGAGGCACACGAAAAGCACGTAAGGTCAATTAAGAAGCGTATGGCTGACGGGCTAAGGAAGCGCATTTCTGGAGTTAGCTTCAATGCTGATTCAGATTGTGTAAGCAGATTGTATACTGTGCTTAACGTGAAATTTCCCCCGCACCCTAATAGCGGTATGGCTCTGTTTCTTTTAGATCTAGAAGGGGTGGCTTGTTCTGGTGGAAGTGCTTGTTCTTCGGGTGCAACAATGGGATCTCACGTGCTTAATTCTTTGGGCTACCACGATCCAGAAAGAGCTAGCTTGAGATTTTCGTTCTCACATTACACTACTGAGGAAGAAATTGATTTTGCCTTAGATGCAATTGCTAAGGTTTTTGCTCCAGTAGAGTAAGATGCCTATTAATAGAATATTCTCCAAGTTCATCCGTCGCAGGATGAAGGAGATTAATGAAACTTTAAATTCCCCTAACAAAGCCCAAACCCAAGTATTCAACTCGCTTTTCAATCAGCTGTGTGAAACTGAGTTTGGCCTAGAGCATGGAATAAGTTATTTCAGTGAAGAAGCTCCAGAGGAGCAGTTTTCAAAGATTCCAATTAGGACGTATGATGAGTTCAAGTCTTGGATAGAGAAGGCAAGGGGAGGAGGTTTGAGTGTGGTTTGGCCTGGGAAGACAACGTGGTTTGCAAAGAGTTCTGGAACGACTTCAGATAGAAGCAAGTTCTTGCCAGTCACTGAGGCTTCGTTAAAAACAGGTCATTACAAAGGAGGTAGAGATTTGTTGGCAATTTTCTGCGACCAAAGGCCAGAAGCTCCATTATATGCGGGCAAGCATTTGATAATTGGCGGTTCAAGCGCTTTACATTCTGATTCAAGTGGCGCTTATACTGGAGATTTATCTGCAATTATCGTGAGGAATCTACCACCTTGGGTTGAGATGAGGCGCACTCCTTCTAGGGATATCACTTTGCTTGAAGACTGGAAGGAGAAGGTTTCACTAATGGCAGAAAAGGTGGCTGAGGAGGACGTTCGCATTTTAGCTGGAGTCCCTAGTTGGATGCTAGTTGTTTGCAAGGAAGTATTAAAGTTGAAGGGAGCCAAAACTCTTGATGAAGTTTGGCCAAACCTTTGGCTTTATATGCATGGTGGTGTTGGGTTTGGCCCATATAAAGAAGAATTCCAAAGGTTAATTAAGTCTGAGAATATGAATTACCTCGAGACATATAATGCGTCGGAGGGATTTTTTGCGTTGCAGGATAATTTAGAGCGCGACGATATGGCTCTGCTACTGAGTCATGGTATTTATTACGAGTTTATGCTTCTAGATGAAGTAGATGATTTACAAAATGCTACTACATTAAACTTAGCTCAAACCCAACTAAACACAGATTACGCTCTAGTCATTTCAACAAATGCTGGACTCTGGAGATATTTCCTTGGTGATGTGGTTCGCATCACTTCTACTTATCCATATCGAATAAAAGTTGTTGGCAGGACATCATCTTATATAAACGTAGTTGGAGAAGAATTGATGATATCCCAAGCTGAACAAGCCCTTACTAAATCCCTTTCAAAATTCAACCTCAACCTTAAGGAATTCACAGTTGCTCCTGTTTACAGTGAATCTGGAAATCCTGAGGCTCATGTTTGGGCTATTGAATTACAAGTAGGAAATTGCTTTGTTGATGCAAAAGAATTTGCTGCGGTTTTAGATTTTGAATTGAGATTACTGAATTCTGATTACGATGCAAAGAGATCAAATAATTTTATTCTTAAAATTCCAAGGGTAGAATTTGTTGAAAGTGGCACCTTTGAAGCTTGGCTCGATTCAAAAAACAAGCTAGGTGGCCAACATAAAATACCCCGGCTTTTGAACACTCGTAAAATCATTGATGAAATCTTGTAGCTCCTTCTTATTGTTGCTATTTTTCGACTTAATTATTTTTTTACAATGCACATAGCAGTAGCCGGAAACATAGGGTCAGGTAAAACTACGCTGACCACTCTCTTAGCCAAGCATTATCGCTATACTCCACATTTTGAGAGCGTAGACGATAATCCATATTTAAACGATTTCTACAAGGACATGCAGCGTTGGTCTTTCAATCTTCAGGTGTATTTCCTCAATTCAAGATTTGCTCAACTAATTGCCCTTAAAGAAAAAGGTAAGCCTATTATTCAGGATAGAACAATTTATGAGGATGCAAACATTTTCGCGCCAAACCTCAATGCAATGGGTCTTCTTACTAAGCGCGATTTTGATAACTATTTGCTTTTGTTTGGCCTCATGGAATCATTTGTTAGCCCTCCAGATCTTCTTATTTATCTAAGAGCTTCTGTTCCAACTCTTGTAGCCCAAATCCAAGAAAGAGGTAGAGACTACGAGGAGGCAATTAGGCTTGATTACCTAAGTAGATTGAATGAGAGATACGAGGCTTGGATTTCTACATATGATAAAGGTGAATTATTAATTATAGATGTAGATGATAATAATTTTCACCAGAGTAAAGAAGATTTAGGAAAAATCATTGAATCAATTGACGGAAAGCTCCACGGCTTATTTGATAAGAAGAAATAAGAATTCAAAACAAATAAATAGCCCCATCAACAACTGGCGGAGCTTTTTCATGTTTAAAGTGTTTGATTTAAACGGCAGTGAATAAAAACTTAATGTGAACGTTATCATTGATAGCCCTATCACCTAAGTTGTCAAAAAATGAACCTGAGCCGTAATTGATTTTATGTTTCGTTCTGTTAATTTCTAACTCACCGCTTATTTCATAAGCAACAGTACCGTCATCTAGATTCTTTGCTTTGATTGCGATAGGAGTTTCATATTCAACAGTTGTACCATGCATATGAAGCTTAATCTTTGAAATTAATTTATCTTTTTGTTGAGAAACACTAACAATTTTTATTTCTGAAGTTGGATACTTTTCAACGTCAAGGAAATCTTCAGACTTTAAATGTGAATCAAATCCCTCCTTGTCTTCTCCTTCTAGATCAGTGCAAGTGAAAGTGTTCATGTCAATAGTCATTATTCCACCTTTAATATCTCCATCTACAACTTTCATTTTGCCATTTGTGGTAGAAATAGTTCCAGTATGACCAGATCCGTTAAGCTTTTTTGCAGTCCATATAATTACAGATTCAACTTTTGTAAGCATGTACATACCATCAGGAATAATCATAGATGCTACCTCTTGTGAATTGTTGTTTAGTACAACATTGCTTGATGACTCGCCTTCTGTTGAACAAGATGCAAGTGCGATAAATAAAACAGCTATATTAGAATATAAGTACTTCATCTTTTCTAGTGTTTAGTGTTTGTGACCTTCGTTATCATGCTCACCTCCCTCGTGGTCGTGTCCCTCATGGTCGTGTTCAACTCCGTCGTGATCGTGAGTTTCTTCTACCTTATCGTCTGAAGTTTCGCTCTCATCCAAATCATTTTCAACTACAACTTCAACATCCTGATTGTGCTCGTGAGAACATGTACCGTGACCTTCTGAAAGAAGTGGTGCGATAACTAGACCGATTAAGCAAGTAAGCTTAATAAGAATATTCATTGATGGACCTGAGGTATCCTTAAACGGATCACCTACTGTATCGCCAGTTACAGCTGCTTTGTGTGCGTCTGAACCTTTGTAAGTCATCTCTCCGTCAATTTCAACACCAGCTTCGAAGCTCTTCTTAGCGTTATCCCAAGCACCACCAGCGTTGTTTTGGAAAATCGCCCAAAGAACACCACTAACTGCTACACCCGCCATATAAGATCCTAATGGTTCAGCACCCATTGTGAATCCAATAATTAATGGAGAAACAATTGTAATTGCACCTGGAAGCATCATTTCCTTAAGAGCAGCTTGAGTAGAAATTTCCACACACTTTCCGTACTCTGGGGTTCCCTTCCCTTCCATAATACCAGGGATTTCCTTGAACTGACGACGTACCTCCTTTACCATTTCCATTGCAGCCTTACCTACAGAGTTCATTGCAAGAGCAGAGAAAACCACAGGAACCATTGCTCCAACGAAAAGAGTGGCAAGTACATCAGCTTTAAAGATATTAATACCATCAATTCCAGTCATTGTTACGTAGGCAGCAAATAATGCCAGCGCTGTAAGTGCAGCAGAAGCAATTGCAAATCCTTTTCCGATAGCAGCTGTAGTGTTTCCTACAGAATCAAGAATATCAGTACGCTCTCTCACTTCTTCTGGAAGTTCACACATTTCAGCAATACCACCCGCGTTATCCGCAATAGGTCCAAACGCATCGATTGCAAGCTGCATAGCAGTTGTTGCCATCATAGCACAAGCAGCGATAGATACACCGTAGAATCCAGCGAATTCGTACGACGCGTATATAGCAGCCGCAAACAAAATGATTGGGCCAAACGTTGACATCATTCCAACCGCTAAGCCAGAGATGATGTTTGTGCCAGCACCAGTATTAGAGTTTCTAACGATATCTAGTACAGGCTTCTTGCCTAGACCAGTGTAGTACTCAGTTAGCCAGCTAATTCCTCCGCCTACTCCTAGACCTACAAGTACTGAATAGAAAACGTTTATTGAAGCAAATGGTGTTGCAGATTTTGCTTCATCTTGGAAGAATTCCATGCTCAACTGTTCTGGAAGCATCCAATCAATAAGAAAGTAACAAGCGATTGCAGTCATAATAATCGATCCCCAGTTACCCTTGTTAAGAGCAGCTTGAACTTCAGCCTCCTTACCATCATCACCAACTTTAATAAAGTTAGTAGCGATGATTGAGAAAATGATGCCTAAAGCAGAAATCACAAGTGGAAGAAGAAGAGTAGCAAGGCCACCAAAGTTGTCTGCATATCCTTCGCCCATATCTCTAACAACGTAAACTCCTAATACCATTGCTGCAAGAACTGTAGCTACGTAAGATCCAAATAGGTCAGCTCCCATTCCTGCAACGTCACCTACGTTATCACCTACATTATCGGCAATTGTAGCTGGGTTACGAGGATCGTCTTCAGGAATTCCAGCTTCAACCTTACCAACAAGGTCAGCTCCAACGTCAGCAGCTTTTGTATAGATACCTCCACCTACACGAGCAAATAACGCGATCGATTCAGCACCTAAGGAGAATCCAGCAAGTGCCTCAAGAACAACAATCATTCCGTCAACAGTTGATACGTCAACATTTCCTAGAATGCTAGTTTTAATAAGAAGTATAAAAATCACACTTAAACCAAATACAGCTAATCCTGCTACACCAAGTCCCATGATAGTACCACCTGTAAAGCTCACTTTAAGACCTTTTGAAAGGCTAGTACGAGCAGCTTCCGTAGTTCTAACATTTGCTTCAGTTGCGATTCTCATTCCAATGTTTCCTGCAACTGCAGAGAATATAGCGCCGATAACAAAGGCTACAACTATGAACCAGTGTGTTGTTGCTACCATTGTAGATACAAGACCAAGTAGAGCTCCAGCAATTATAACAAATACAGCTAATAGTCTGTATTCAGCATTTAAGAATGCAAGTGCACCCTCGTGGATGTAAGTTGCGATTTCCGACATGCGTTCATTACCTGTTGACTGTTTGCGAACCCAAGCAGTCTGAATAGCCATTACGATTAGGCCTAAAACGGCGATGGCTGGAACTAAGTAAATTAAATTTTGATTTAAAAAATCCATGATTTGTATAAATGTGTGTTTTGCCTTTTGGCAGTTTGTTTACTTTTTAATTAGCTAACGTACATAGCGTTTTTGACAGCATCCATTATGTCTTTTACCTGAGGTAATGCCTCTTCGATTAAAGAAGTAGCGAATGCAAAAGGTGTATCAGATTGACACAATCTAGTAATAGGTGCGTCTAAGTGGTCAAAGGCATTTCTTTGAACTCTATAACTTACTTCAGAAGCAACAGAATTAACAGGGAAGCTTTCTTCAACGATAACTAATCTGTTAGTTTTTTTGATAGAATCGATGATTGTGTCTAAATCAAGAGGTCTAATCGTAACAAGATCGATTATCTCAACATTTATTCCTTCTTTTTCTAATTCTTCTGCTGCAGTGTGTACTGTTTTAAGAATCTTTCCAAAAGAAACTATAGTACAATCTGTACCTGGCTTTCTAATGTTTGCCTTTCCTATTGGAACTAAGTACTCACCCTCCGGAATCATGCCTACATCACCGTACATTTTTTCAGACTCCATAACAAGTACAGGATCGTTATCACGAATGGCAGACTTTAGTAATCCCTTAGCCTCATATGGAGTAAAAGGAGTTACAATTTTGAGTCCAGGTATAGAAGAATAAAACGCTTCGTAACTCTGGCTGTGGGTTGCAGCTAGCTGACCTGCTGGGCCGTTAGGACCTCGAAATACAATAGGAATAGTGAATTGTCCACCACTCATCTGCAACATCTTAGCTGCGTGGTTTATGATTTGGTCTGAAGCAAGAACAGCAAAGTTCCAGGTCATAAACTCTACAATTGGTCTAAGTCCATTCATTGCTGCGCCTACTGCAATACTTGTGAATCCAAGTTCTGCGATTGGAGTGTCAATGACTCTTTTTGGGCCAAATTCATCAAGCATTCCTTTTGATGCTTTATAAGCTCCATTGTATTCTGCAACCTCCTCACCTAAAAGGAAAACGCGCTCATCTCGGCGCATCTCTTCGCTCATTGCTTCGGCGACTGCTTCTCTAAATGTGATTTCACGCATGATTTTTATGCATAATTCGGTCGGCAAAGATAAGCGATTGATGGCATTGCATCACTACCTTTGCACTCCTAATCACAGAAACACAGATTACACTATAATATCTATGAAATTGCTTGTTTGCATAAGTAAAGCGCCAGATACAACTAGCCGTATTGCCTTTACAGATGGGGACACCAGCTTTGATGAAAGCGGTGTTCAGTTTATTGTTAACCCTTATGATGAATGGTATGCTCTTGTTAGAGCTATAGAATTAGTAGAAGCTGGAGGAGGTTCAGTTACTACAATTACTGTTGGAGATGCATCGTGCGATCCAATAATCAGAAAGGCGCTTGCTATAGGTGCAAACGATGCAGTAAGAATTGATGCAGATCCCAAAGATTCTACTCAAGTTGCAAGATTAATAGCTGATTATGCATCAGATAAGGGTTACGATATCATCCTATGTGGAAAGGAAACTATCAACCACAATTCTGCAGCAGTAGGAGCAATGATTGCTGAGTGTCTTGATATGCCATTTGTACCATTTGCAACTAGTTTGAATGTGGAAGGTGGGTCTTACAATTTGACTTGTGAAACTGCAGGAGGGACTAACAAAGTTGTAGTGAACAGTTCATTTGTACTAAGCGCAGCAAAGGGGATGGCTGAACAACGAATCCCAAACATGAGAGGTATTATGTCTGCTCGCACAAAGCCACTTCAGGTAGTTGAATCTACAGGTGATGGAGCAATAACTAACGTTGTAAAGTTTGCACTTCCTCCAGCAAAAGGAGATTGCAAATTAGTAGATGCTGATAACCCAGCAGAATTAGTTCGATTATTACGTGAAGAAGCAAAAATTATCTAAGATGTCAGTATTAGTATTTGTACCTATTAAAGATGGAAAGGCTACTAAAGCTGGACTAGAAGCAGCTTCTTACGCTAACGCAATTTCTGGCGGATCAGCAACAGCTGTAGTTGCAGGATCTCTTGATGGCGATGGGGGAATTGGCTCAGTTGGTGTGTCTAATGTACTTGCGTACTCTGATTCACTTCAGGACAACTCACAAATCGCAAAACTTGTAGACGCTGCAGCATCTCAATCTGGAGCTAATACAGTTGTATTTTCTGCAAACCTTGAAGGTGGAGCAGTTGCTCCTAGGGTTGCTATCAGATTGAATGCTGGATATGTTCCTGGTGTAACTGGAGAGCCAGAAGGTGGTAACTACCCTAGAAATGTATTTAGTGGTAAAGCAAAAGCTTCAGTAAATGTGTCTACTGACAAAACTGTAGTTTCTGTAACGCCAAACGCATTTGGGGTTAAAGAAGTAGGAGGAACTGCATCAGTTGAAGCATTTGCAGCAGAAGTTGGTGAAGCAAAACTTTCAATTGGAGAATTTACTCCTGCATCTGCAGATGGATCAGTACCTCTTCCAGAAGCAGAAAGAGTAGTTAGCGCAGGTCGTGGATTAAAGGGACCAGAAAACTGGGGAATTGTTGAAGATTTAGCTGCAGCATTAAATGCATCAACTGCATGTTCTCGACCAGTTGGAGATATGGGATGGAGACCTCATCATGAGCACGTAGGCCAAACCGGAGTTACAATTCGTCCTGATCTTTACATTGCTTGTGGTATCTCAGGAGCAATTCAGCACCTTGCAGGTGTAAACCAGAGTAAGGTAATTGTTGTCATCAATACTGATCCTGAAGCGCCATTCTTTAAGGCAGCTGATTACGGAATTGTTGGTGATGTATTCGAGGTTCTTCCTAAATTAACAGAAGCAATTAAGTCACTCTCTTAATAAACCATGAAAAAAGTCGACCTCGAAATTCACGACATCTCCCTAACAGGGTCGTCGTCGGGGGCGTATACCATGGTAATGGGAGTTGTTGGAGGGACTGCTAGAATTCCTGTAGTTATTGGTGGCGCAGAAGCCCAATCCATAGCTCTGGAGTTAGAAAACATGAAGTCTAGCCGTCCACTTACACACGATATGTACAAGAGTACATTGGTTGCATTTGGGATGAAGGTAGATGAAGTTCTTATTTATAAGTTTGAGGAGGGAATATTCTATGCAAAAGTTATTGTTTCTAACGAAAAAACTACTGAGGAAATTGATTCTAGAATTTCCGATGCAGTTGGAGTTGCTGTTAGATTTAGAGCACCAATAAGATGTAATGAATCAATTATTGAGCAGGCAGGAATTAGCCCACAAGAGTTGTCAGTTGATCTAGATATTGAAATCAACATTAAATATGGTGGGAGCGATGATGATGTTTCTTTAGATTTCGATTCAACTCCTGACATAGAATTACTTGAAGCAGAACTACAAGAAGCAATTGATAATGAAGATTATGAACTAGCTTCAGAACTTCGTGATCAAATTGATAAAATCAAAAACAAAAACAAGGATGAGTAAAGTAGGAATCATAATGGGGTCAAATTCAGACCTAGGTGTTATGGAAAAGGCGATGGGGGTTCTTGAGGAATTAGGCGTAGAGTACGAGGCAACTGTTGTTAGCGCTCATAGAACGCCAGACAGACTTGCCGAATACGCAAAAAGCGCAGTAGGTAGAGGTATAAAAGTGATTATTGCTGGTGCAGGTGGCGCAGCTCACCTTCCTGGAATGGTTGCGTCTTACACTCCGCTTCCAGTTATAGGTGTTCCAGTTAAATCGAGTAATTCTATTGATGGTTGGGATAGCGTTTTGAGCATATTGCAAATGCCAGCTGGTGTGCCAGTTGCTACTGTTGCTCTTGACGGAGGAAGGAATGCAGGAATTCTTGCAGCCCAAACCCTAGCAGTTGCAGATTCAAACCTTCTCAATAAAATTGCTCAGTTTAAAGAAGACTTAAAGGCAAAAGTTTTAGACGCCGCTTCTATTGTAGAAAACCACAAGCCCAAATAGTTCTTTCAATGTCTCACACCTCATTTAATCCAAGTGAATTAAATCCAGGCAAGCTTCATGCTTACTTGTTAGGTGGTGTTGCGCCAAGACCAATCGCATTTGCAAGTACTATTGATTCTGATGGCAGAGTAAACCTTGCTCCGTTCAGCTATTTCAATGTGTTTTCAGCAAATCCCCCTATTCTAATATTCTCGCCAGCTAGGAGAGGTAGAGACAATACAACAAAACATACTTACGAAAACGTATTAGAAGTACCCGAAGTTGTAGTGAACATGGTTGATTACAACACTGTGCACGCATGTTCATTAGCAAGTACTGAATACGAAAAGGGTGTAAATGAGTTTGAAAAAGCAGGTCTAACTGAAGTGGCTTCAGATGTGATTAAACCACCTAGAGTACTTGAAGCTCCTGTTTCTTTTGAATGTAAAGTCCTGAGAGTAGATTCTTTTGGAGACAATCCTGGAGCAGGTCAGCTAGTCGTGTGTGAGATACTTAAAATGCATTTTAGGAACGACATTTTGAATGAAGATGGAGTTCCTGATCCTCAGAAAATTGATCTTGTCGGAAGATGCGGCGGAAACTTCTACGTAAGAGCTTCAGGTGATACTCTTTTTGAAGTACCAAAGCCATTAGCAAATCTTGGGATTGGTGTAGATAGTATTCCAGATGATATACGATTGAGTTCAGTTTTAACTGGACGTCATCTTGCAATGTTAGGAAACATCGAAGTTCTTCCTGATGAGACTGATGTGAACGATTACAAGCTTATGGAGCTAAGTGAAATCTTCTTGGAACTTCAGGATGATGGTTCAGCATTAGAATTGGAACTTCATAAACACGCTGTTAATCTTCTCGACAATGGGGATGTTGATGGAGCGTGGAAAACACTTCTCAGTTTTAATCTGGGATAATGTTCAATTTACTTTTGTACAGTTTACTTTTATGCCATGGCATTTGAGTTAAAAGGAAAGATCAAAGTCCTCTTTGAACAACAGGACTTCCCAAGCGGTTTTTACAAGCGCGACTTCGTTATTACTACAAACGAACAGTACCCACAAGATATTAAACTAAGCGCTCTTAAAGAGAGAGTTGAACAGCTAAATGGCCTTGGTGAAGGCGATAATATTCTTGTGAAATTCGACTTAAGGGGTAGGGAATACAACGGAAACTACTACGTTGATTTGAATGCGTGGAGAATTGAGCGTGATGGTGCTGGGTCTTCAAGTGATCAGTCATCTCAAGAAACTTCACCAGTTGATTCGGCTCCACTACCTGATGTCGAGCCTATGGTTGTCGAGCCAGCAGGTGAGGACGACCTACCATTCTAAAACCTCATATGTCAGGGTGGCTAAATTCTTATTCTAGGGGTTTTCAACGCTTGTTGCCATCACCAATGGCGATAGCATTGACCCTCACATTAGTTGCCCTTGTATCTGCACTTTTCGTTAGCGAGCCTATCAAAGTAATAAAGGCTTGGTCTGATGGTTTGTGGAACCCAGGGTTGATGCGATTTGGGTTTCAGGCAATGTATATGTTAGTGCTAGGCCATGTTCTAGCATTATCTAAACCAGTACGAAATGCCTTAGATGGTATAGCAAATTTTGCTGTTAAACAACCAGCAAATGCAGCAGCATATGTTGCATTAGTAGCCATGATACTAGGTTGGGTTAATTGGGGCTTAGGTCTTGTTGCTGGCGCACTGATTGCTAAAGTTGTAATAGATAAGAAAGTAGCACATGCTGGAGTTGTTGGAGCAGCAGGTTATACTGGCTTGCTTGTTTGGCATAGTGGACTGAGCGGAAGTGCGCCGTTGAAAGTCGCTGAGCCAGGTCATCTACCAGAATTATTCCCTAAAGGATTAGAGTGGGCTACGCCCATTCCCAATTCAATTTCAATTTCTGAAACTGTATTTACGTCTTGGAATTTAGGATTGACACTAGTTGTAATGACGGCAATTGTGGGTCTTTTCCTCTACCTAGGTAGAATTATCCCAAACACTCATGTTGACGTTGCAGAAAACGACATGGATTTTGAACCAGAATCTAAAACCATTGATTCTGTCGCCAGTTTTCTAGACTATGGGTATGTATTGGCTATTGGATTTGGACTATTGGCGTTAGGAACTGCAGGTTGGATAGCTTTTGGTGGATCAGGAGCGACATGGTTAAGTTTTGTAACACCAGATTGGATTAATCTAGTTTTATTGGGGCTTGCGCTTTTAGCTCACAAAAACATTAGCGCCTTAGTTGGTGCACTAAACAAAGCAATTGGTGGTGCTGCAGGAATATTGCTCCAATTCCCTATCTATTTTGGGATAATGGGAGTTGTTACTGGCACTGGGTTAGTTGATGTTTTATCCGCGACCTTAGTTTCTGCAACATCATCAGAGACACTTCCACTTGCAATTTTTACTTCGTCTGGAATCCTAAACGTTTTCGTGCCAAGTGGAGGTGGTCAATGGGCTGTACAAGGTCCATTAGTTTTAGAAGCATGCAATAGCACAGGGATGTCTATTGAAAAAGGAGTGATGGCCATGGCTTACGGAGATCAATGGACAAACATGTTACAGCCGTTTTGGGCTTTGCCATTGTTAGGAATAACTGGACTTAAGGCAAAAGACATTCTGCCTTATACGATGGCGGCATTGCTTGTTTCAGGTGTGATATTTATGGTGGGTTTGGTCTTAATTGTTTAAGTAATGGAAGCAGAATTTCACACCTTTACATTGGACAATGGAATCAGAGTGATTCACAAGGAAGTGCCTCGTGCTGCGAGTCATGTTAGCTTGGTGATTAATGCTGGAAGTAGAGATGAAATAAAGGGTGAGGGTGGAGTTGCTCATTTTATTGAGCATTGTCTATTTAAAGGAACAAAGAAGCGTAAGACCTATCACATTTTAAATCGTTTGGAAAGGGTAGGTGGCGAGCTAAACGCTTACACCACTAAGGAAGAGACTTGGATTAGCGCTTCTTTTTTGGCGCGCGACTTAGACAGAGCTGTTGAACTTATCTCAGACATTGCTTTCAATTCAACTTTCCCAGCTAAAGAGATTGCAAAGGAGAGGGATGTGATTTTGGATGAAATTGCTTCTGTGATGGACAATCCTAGCGACGTTATCTTCGATGAATTTGAAGAGAGGTTGTTTGGGAAGCATCCCCTAGGCCGAACCATTTTAGGCATGCCGGAATCTGTTAAGTCTCTTAGAAAATCTGACATTCAGGCTTTTGTTAAGAGGAATTATTCCCCAGGCCAAATGGTATTCGCATCGGTTGGTTCAACACCCATCAAGAAGCTCAAAAGGATTTGTCAGAAATACCTAAGCGATTTCAAAGGCAAAGGAGAAGGAGTCAAGAGAAAGAAGCCACGCCCAGTAGAAGTATTTGATAACAGAATAGTTCAAGACACTTACCAGGTTCACCACCTTATGGGGTCTATGACTGTTGGTGCTGATCACAAAGACAAGCTCCCGCTTACTCTGCTCGCAAACTATCTCGGTGGACCTGCCATGAATAGTCGTTTAAGCATGAATATTCGCGAAAAGTACGGAATGGCATACCACATTGAAGCCGGATATACTCCGTATGCTGATAGCGGTGTGTTCTCTATCTATTTTGGCACTGATTCAAAATTCCACCGTAAAGTTGAAAGGCTAGTAAACAAAGAACTCAGAATTATGTGCACCAAGAAAATGAGCACTCGACAACTCCACGATCTCAAAAAGCAGATCATAGGCCAAATCGCGCTAAGTCAGGATTCGGGTACAGCTATGATGTCGGGACTAGCAAAGAGTTATCTGCTTTACAACAGAGTTGAGCCGCTTTCAGAATTCTTCAAAGCAATTGAAGAAATAACTGCCGAGGATATATTGAGGGTAAGCAATGAATTCATTCACCCCAAAACCCAAAGCCACTTAGTGTACTTACCTAGTTGAGTAAGTGTGCCAATCGTCTTGGTCTCTTTGGATTGCGTTTTTTACGCCACGCATCTTCATGCTTAGCATTACACTTTCCTTTAGGCCTTGTTTCAATAAAGTCTCTATCGCCTCGTCATCGTTATCTGCCCCCTCTGCCATTAAAGCAAGTTTGGAAAATCCATTAGATCTTAGCCATTCACAAGCCTTTTGATCACCCTCAGCTCCCATTGCTAAGGCCAAAAGCTCAGGGTAGCCATTCTTCATAAGCCAAACCCTAGCGTCATCATTTAGATTCAAGGCAGAAGAAAAAGCAGCTAATTCAGGGTAGTTATTTTTTATCAACCAATCCCGAATCTTTTCGTTTCCGCTAATTGCCTCTCCCCAAGCGA
>CACHDD010000016.1 GCA_902578505.1 uncultured Bacteroidota bacterium
CGTAATCGTGAGATTGTAGAAAATGGACAAGTTGAAGATGATAACATTCAAATTTCTCTTGACGATGCACTAAAAAATTGAGGATGACTTTGAGGTGGGAGAGGAAGTGTCTGAAGAAATTAAATTAGAGTCGTTTGGACGTCGCTCGGTGCTCTCTCTTCGCCAAAACTTAGTTGGGCGCATCATGGATATTGAGAAGGATAAAATTTACCAGAAGTATAAGGACAGAATTGGAGAAGTTGTTACTTCTGAGGTTTATCAAATATGGAAGCGCGAAATTCTTCTTGTTGACGACGACGATAACGAAGTTGTTATGCCTCGAGAACACCAAATTCCAGGCGATTACTTTAAGAAGGGGGATACCGTTAGAGCCGTTGTAGCAGCAGTTGAACTTCGCAATAACACGCCAAGAATTATTTTGAGCAGGACAGCCCCTGAATTCCTTGAGCGTCTATTTGAACAAGAAGTGCCTGAGATTTACGACGGATTAATTACAGTTAAGAAAATTGTTCGCTCTCCAGGTGAGCGAGCAAAAGTTGCTGTTGAGTCTTATGACGATAGAGTTGATCCAGTGGGAGCTTGTGTTGGAATGAAGGGATCTCGAATCCATTCAATTGTAAGAGAGCTACGCAACGAAAATATTGACGTAATTAACTGGACTGAAAACGAGGAACTACTCATGCAGAGAGCTCTAAGCCCAGCAAAAATTTCATCGATTACTCTCAATTTAGAGAATGAAAGAGCAGAAGTATATCTCAAACCAGATCAGGTAAGCCTGGCTATTGGCAAAGGAGGGAACAATATCAAACTTGCCGGTTTGTTAACTGGATACGAAATTGATGTTTTCCGTGAGGAAGACGAAACAGAGGACGATGTAGAACTAATGGAATTCAGTGATGAAATAGATACTTGGATTCTTGAGGAATTTATAAAAATAGGTTGCGACACTGCTCGCTCTGTTCTTGAAATTGATGAAGAAAGTCTTATTGTAAGAACGGACTTAGAATCAGAAACCGTAAAAGAAGTTATAAGGATTTTAAAGAAGGAGTTAGAATAATCAATCATCTCACCTGATTAATGCCTACCTTCCCCAACGATAAAAAAGTACATGGCTGACGCAAATAAACCAGTAAGATTAAGTAAAGCTGCTAGAGAGTTCAATTTAGGCATAGGCACAATTGTAGATTTCCTTGACACTCAGGGCATTCAAGTTGAGGCTAAACCAAATACAAAGTTGAGCCCTGAGGTTTATGCTCTCGTGCGTAACAACTTCCAAGGTGATAAAGACGCTAAGGAAGCAGCGCAACGTTCAACAGTTAATATTGATAGAGAAAACATCAGCCTAGAAAGTACAAAAAATAAAGAGTTAGAAGAGACTAAGTCTTCAGTTGAAAAAATAGACCTTAACTTTACAAAGAAAGAAAAGGTAAAGGAAGAGAATGAGCACGAAAGCCCAGTCTCAAAAGTGCCAAAGCCAAAAGTAAGCTCACTAAAGGTAGTTGGCAAGCTAGACTTCGAGGCTAAAAAAAAGGAAGATGCAGAGAAGAGGGCTGCTGCTAAAGACGCAAGAATTAAGGCGAAATTAGAGGCAGAGAAAATTGTTGTAAAGTCGGCTATAAAGCCGATCGAAAAGAATGAAGATGTTCCGACTGAGAATTCCCCTGATGTAGTCAAGGCAAAAGTAGAACAACTTTCAGGACCTAAAGTCGTTGGTAAAATAGAACTTCCAGTTGAGAAGCCGAAATCTTCTGATGATGGTAAAAGAAAGAGAGTAAGAGTAAAGAAGATAGACGTCAAAAAGCAAGCAAAAGAAGCGCGCCAAAAAAACAAGAATAAAAAGAAACAAAAAGTTGGATACGTTAAGAAAGAAGTAAGTCAAGAAGATATACAGAAGGAAATTAGAGAAACACTTGCTCGACTTAGCGGGGGTAAGAAGTCTAAATCTTCTAAGCTTCGAAGAGAAAAGAGAAAAAACATCCGCGAGCGTACTGAAGATGAATTAGTACAACAACAGCTAGAAGAAAGCATCTTGAAAATGACGGAATTTGTTACTGTAGCAGAGTTAGCTACGATGATGGATAAGTCGCCAAACGATGTTATTTCTTCATGTATGATGTTAGGGATTATGGTATCGATCAATCAACGTTTAGACTCAGAAACAATTTCTATGATTGCTGAGGACTTTGGTTATGAAGTTGAATTTGTTAGTTCAGACCTTGAAGACTCAATTGAAGTTGAGGAAGATAATGCGGAAGATCTAGTTGAAAGACCACCAATCGTTACAGTAATGGGTCACGTAGACCACGGCAAAACTTCTTTACTCGACTATATTAGAAATGCTAATGTTATTGAAGGCGAGGCAGGAGGGATTACTCAACATATTGGGTCTTACTCTGTTAAAATGGATGATGGAAAGAACATTACTTTTTTAGATACTCCAGGTCACGAGGCATTTACAGCCATGCGTGCTCGGGGGGGCTCAAGTGACGGATCTTGCAATTATTGTAATTGCATCTGACGATGCTGTAATGCCACAAACAAAAGAAGCGATCCACCATGCTCAGGCAGCAGATATTCCCATGATTTTTGCTCTTAATAAGATGGATAGAGAGACTGCAAATCCAGATAAAATTAAGACTGAGCTTAGTGAGATGAATATCCTTGTTGAGGAATGGGGAGGGAAATACCAATGTCAAGAGATATCAGCAAAAAATGGCACTAACATTGATCAGCTGTTAGAGAAAGTGCTTTTAGAATCAGAGCTACTTGAACTCAAAGCTAACCCAAATAAGAAAGCAGCTGGAACAGTTGTAGAAAGTTCGCTTGACAAGGGAAGAGGTTATGTTACAAACATTCTTGTTCAAGGTGGCACTTTGAGAATAGGTGATGCGGTATTAGCGGGTCAGTATTCAGGTAAGATTAAAGCTATGTTTGACGAACGAGGAACTAGAATTGATTTGGCAGGTCCTTCAACTCCTGTTTCTGTTCTCGGCTTTGATGGAGCACCAAGTGCGGGGGATAAATTCAATGTATTTGAAGACGAGAAAGAAGCACGATCAATTGCTACAAAACGTCAACAACTTCAACGTGAACAGGGAGTTAGAACTCAAAAAACTGTAACTCTTGAGGAAATTGGTCGCCGTATTGCGGTAGGTGAGTTTAAGGAGTTAAATCTAATTGTAAAAGGTGATGTTGATGGTTCTATCGAGGCATTGAGCGATTCCCTTCAGAAGCTATCTACTGAAAAAGTTCAGGTTAATATTATTCATAAAGCTGTTGGACAAATTTCTGAGTCAGATGTGCTTCTAGCATCAGCATCTAGCGCTTATATTATTGGATTCCAGGTTCGGCCTTCCTCTACTGCTAGAAAGCTTGCAGAGAAAGAAGAAATCCAAATCAGACTTTACTCTATTATATATAAGGCAATTGAAGAAATGCGTGATGCGATGGAGGGCCTTCTTTCAGCTAAAATCGAAGAAAATATTGTTGGTACAGCAGAAATTCGTGAAACCTTCAAAATTTCAAAAATTGGTACAATTGCCGGTTGCTTCGTTACTGAAGGTAAGATTTTTAGGTCGAGCAAGGTAAGAATTCTACGTGAAGGTATTGTAGTATATACTGGATTACTGGGATCTTTGAAACGTTTTAAGGATGATACTAAAGAAGTCGCCAAGGGTTTTGAATGTGGTCTCAATATTGAGAAATTCAATGACATCAAAGTTGGCGATATAGTTGAAGCTTTTGAAGACGTAGAAGTTAAACAAACCTTAGAGGACGCTTGATATTTAATCTAGTTCTGGCAACTTGATTTCACAAGGAATGATTAAAGCATCTTTGTACTTTTTAGAGTATTCTGATAGAGCAATTTCAGCTTCCCAACGATCTCGATAATTTCCAACAGCTACACTGTAATTTGGAGTGATTGACTCTAGGTATATGTTGTCGTGGCTAAGATTTTTTCTGCATTTAGCCCTGACGGCCCTTGCTGATTCCAAGTCGCCAAAATAGATTTGTATTCTAAATCCATTTATTACTGGATCTTGATCTAATACCCTTAGGTATAGAGAAGTGATAGCAGAATCCATATTTAAAACAAAATTCCCACTTCCATTTTTTTCAGGAAGTGGAATTAAAGAGCATGTTGTAGAGTTGATAGTTGTGGAATCTGCAATAATTGCATCTGTTTTATGAACCTTTCTGATTTTACCTCTTTGGGCGTTAGCCTCAAAGGCAAAAAGTAGACAAACTAAAAAAGGAATCACTTTAATCAAATATGTAAAAACTCTGTCTTTCATCTATGGCAAATCTACTTACTTCAGTGAGTTAAATGCCAAATATCGAGCCATCATTTTTTTACCCTTATTTCAACTGATTCTAAATAAGGTTTTGTATAACTTATTCTATGCATTTGAGTACCTCAAAAACATCTTTTAAAGCCTATTTTTGCAGCAGAATTGTGTCTATTGATTTACATGTACAAACCGGCGGCTAGAAGGAAATACAAAATGCGATTTTTCGTAATTACTGCCTTTTCCTTGATAACACTACAGTTTTCGGCTGTTTCTGCTCAAAGCATATGGGAAGGAGGAAACATCGAAAACGGTCAATCTCTTTTTAACGCAAACTGTGCTTCATGTCACAAAGTAACTGACGAAGTTTTAGCAGCACCAGGTCTAGCTGGTATTGCTGACCGTTGGGGCGCCTCGGACGAGCTTCTTGTGAAGTGGATACAAAACCCACAGGAAGCTGCAGAATCTGGTGATGCCTACATCAAGTCTATTGTTGACAGATATGTTGGCACTTACGGATGGATGACAGCTCAAGCAGTAAGTGCTGATGATGTTAAAGACATCATGGCTTACGTTGCAAATCCACCGAACGTTGAGGCAACAGTTGACACAAGCGATGCGTGTCCAACAATCGATGAGTCTGCATCAGAAGACGGAGATAGCTCAAGCATGCTTTGGTTTGTTCTGCTTTTAGTACTCTTTTCAATAATTGCACTTAGTGCTTCAGGAGTAAGACGCTCACTTTCAGACATTATTTCAGAAAAAGCAGGAGAGGAATTACTACCTGACTCACCGTATATCGATAGATTTAAGAGTTGGGCTTGGAGAAACATGGTGTTTGTTTCACTTGTGGGCTTATTTATAACAGCTTTTGGAATAACAAAAGGGTATCAAGCATTGATGGGAATTGGTGTTTACGAGGGATATAGTCCGAGCCAACCAATTGATTTTATTCACAGTGTACACGCCTGTGAAAACGAAGTTGATTGTAAATATTGCCACCATAGTGCATATGAGTCTAAACATGCGGGCATCCCTTCAACTAATGTCTGCATGAACTGTCATAAAGCTATTAAAAAAGGTAAGATATCAGGTGAAGATGAAATTTCTAAGATCTACGCTGCAATCGGTTTTGATCCAGCAACAGGGACATATATTGATGGTGATGGAAATAATGGATATACAATACCACAAAATAGTTATGAAGGTGAACCTGTAAAATGGAATAAGGTGCATAACCTCCCAGATCACGTATTCTTTAGTCATCAACAACACGTTGTTGTTGGAGGCCTGCAATGTCAAAACTGCCATGGAGATGTAGCAACCTACTCAGTTGGCAGAATCGCTCCAGTTGAAGAGATCAATGAACTTAGAGACAAATTCCCGGGCATTATCGAGCTGTCTAAGCCAACACTAACAATGGGTTGGTGTATTGAGTGCCACAACAAAGCTGAGATTGATTTGGCTTCAAATGGATACTACACCGAAATGCACGATAGACTCAAGACAACACTTAGAGGTAACGAAGAACTTCGTCGCTTCCTAGAAGATGATAAAATCACTGTAAAAGAGCTTGGTGGATGGGAATGCTCAAAGTGTCACTACTAAACTGATTCTGACAAGACATGGCTAATTTGAAAAGATACTGGTCCGGATTGGACGAACTAGACCAAACAGAAGCTTACACAAGCGCTGAGGGTCAAGAGTTCCCGGCAGCGCAGTCAGTTGAAGAGTTCGTCTCAGACGAGCGCCTCAATACTTCGACTACAGGTCGTCGTGATTTCTTGAAGTTTATGGGCTTCTCATTAACTGCAGCAACACTAGCGGCATGTGAGACTCCTGTTATCAAGTCAATACCTTACGTTAATAAACCTGAGGATGTAACTCCTGGTGTAGCTAATTACTACGCTTCGACATACTACGACGGGTTGGACTACTGCAACGTTCTTGTTAAGACAAGAGAAGGTCGTCCAATTTTCGTTCAAGGAAACAAGCATTCAGAACTAGGGCACGCAAATGCACGTGTAATTGGTTCTGTAATGAGCATATACGATAGTGCTCGTCTTCAAGGTCCTCTTAAGGATGGTAAGCCAACAACTTGGGCTGATATAGATTCTGCAGTAAAATCTTCTTTAGGATCGGGTCGTTCAGTTGTTCTTTCAAACACTGTTCTAAGCCCTTCATTGAAAAAGGCAATTGATTCTCTTGGAGCTGAACACGTTCAATACGATGCGATTTCATACAACGCTCTAAGAAATATTCATGCAAACAACTTCGGTGTTGACGCAGTTCCTTCATACGACTTCTCAAAAGCAGAAGTAATTGTAAGTATAGGTGCTGACTTCTTAAATAACTGGTTAACTAATACTAAGATCGAATCACAGTATTCTGATCTTAGAAGACCTGAGAGAGGAACACTTTCTAAGCACTACCAGTTCGAGTCAGCTATGACTATGACTGGAACAAATGCTGACGTTAGAACTCCAATTACACCTTCAGACGAAGGAAATGTTGCAGCAGGATTGCTTTCAGCAATTAACGGTTCATCTGTTTCTAATCTTGATGAAGCTACAGCAGCAAGAGTTCAAGAAGCTGCAAATTCACTTAATGGAGCTCGCGGAAAGTCAATCGTACTTGCAGCCGCAAACGACGAAGCAACACAAACTTTAGTTGCTGCAGTAAACCAAGCACTTGGTAACTACGGTTCAACTCTTGATCTAGAAAATCCATCTCTTGCATTCCGTGGAGATGACGCTGCTACAGCACAACTAGTTACTGATATGAATGCAGGAAAGGTTAGCACTCTAATAACACTAGATTGTAACCCATCTTACGACTTGCCAAATGCGGATGATTTCAACGCTGGTCTTGCTAAGGTTAAGACATCAGTTAGCATGAGCGGTATCTCAGATGAGACTGCTTCTCGTTCGACTTATGTTGCACCTAACCACCATTACCTAGAGAGCTGGAATGATCTAAGCTTAAACTCTGGAAGAGTTGATTTGGTTCAACCTTCTATCGCACCATTATTTGATACGAGAGCAGCGGGTGAGTCAATGTTGGTTTGGGCTGGAGCATCTAATTCAGATTGGTACACCTACATAAGGACAAACTATAATGTAGAGTATAAAGCCGACGCATTGTACAATGATGCAAATTGGAACTCAGCAGTTCACGATGGATATATGTCTGTTGATGCTGTGTCATCTGCACCTATTTACTCTGCAGCTATAAGCACTGCAGCTGCTGCAAGCGAAGTTGCATCGAGGAAGGGAGGCGCAATGCAGCTTAGCACTTATGTAAAGCCAACTATTGGTGTGGGTAATCACGCAGCAAACCCAATGCTTCAGGAGACTCCTGATCCCGTTACTAAGATCACTTGGGATAACTACCTGACTATGTCTCGTAAGGACATGGAGGCAATGGGCCTTAACATATACATAGCCCAAGAGAACTTTGCATCTCTTGTAAAGCTTACTTCTAATGGCAAGTCTATCGAACTTCCTGCGTTTATGCAGCCAGGTCAAAAGCCGGGCACCGTATCTGTTGCACTTGGCTACGGTCGTGGAGCTAGCGGAGAAAACATCGGTAAGGCAGGATACCAAACTGGAGAAAATGGCGATCACCTTGTTGATGCAAACGGTAACCCAGTTCCAATTGGAGTTAACGCATTCCCATTTACTTCAGGTAGCAACTACGATGTAACAATTGAAGCTACCGGAGAAGAATACCCACTTGCTAGTACACAGATTCACAGTACAGCAATGGGTCGTGATTCAGTAGTGAAGGAAACTACTATAGCTGAATACCTTCACGAAGCAGATGCTATAAAAGGTGAGGCATCATGGAATAGGGTGATTGGTCTTAATGTACATGAAGACATTAACCACGATGGTGTAATTGATGCAAGAGATAAGAAGCCCACAAGTGCATTTGACCTTTGGCACAGTCATGCTGTAGAAGAAGTTGGTCACCGTTGGGGAATGACAATTGACCTTAGCACTTGTACTGGATGTAGTGCGTGTGTTACTGCATGTCATATAGAGAACAATGTAAGTGTTGTTGGTAAGGACGAAGTACGTCGTCACAGAGATATGCACTGGTTGAGAATCGACCGTTACTACTCTTCTGATTACAGCCTTGAAAAGGGAGCTGAAGAAGGAGTTGGCGTAATTTCAAGCTACGGAAAGATGGAGGATCCATCTGAGAATCCGCAGACGGTACACATGCCGATGATGTGTCAGCACTGTAACCACGCTCCTTGTGAGACAGTTTGTCCAGTTGCTGCAACTACCCATAGTAATGAGGGGCTAAACCAAATGACTTACAACCGTTGTATCGGTACGCGTTACTGCGCGAATAACTGCCCTTACAAGGTTAGACGATTTAACTGGTTCAACTATAAGGGTCACGCGAAATTCCAAAACTTCAACCCAGCTTCTGATAGCCTTGCTCGTCTAGTTCTAAACCCAGACGTTACAGTAAGAGCTCGTGGAGTTATGGAGAAGTGCTCACTATGTGTACAGAGAATACAATCAGCAAAGCTTGATGCAAAGAAGAAAAATGTTAAGTTAACTGACGATTTAATTTCATGTGCATGTTCTGATTCTTGTCCATCTGGAGCTATTTCTTTTGGTGATCTTAATGATAAAGATTCTAAGGTTTATCAAGAGTCTAAAAACAACCGTTCTTACCATGCTCTAGAAGAGATAGGTGTTAAGCCAAACATCTTCTACATGACTAAAGTTAGAAACGTAGATAACAAATAATCATGCAGAGAGAATCAGCAATAAGAGAACCGCTAATCCTAGGTCATAAAACCTACAAGGACATTACCGACGATGTTGTTAGTCCAATTACTGGAGCTGCATCACTTGGTTGGAAGATTCTAATCACGATCTCATCTATCGTTGCGCTTTACGGCATTGGATCTATTCTTTATCTATTAGGCACTGGTATCGGTGTTTGGGGATTGAATAAGACTGTAGGTTGGGCTTGGGATATTACAAACTTCGTATGGTGGGTAGGTATTGGTCATGCAGGTACACTTATCTCTGCGGTACTTCTACTTTTCCGTCAGAAATGGAGGATGGCAATTAACCGTTCCGCAGAGGCGATGACCATTTTTGCAGTAATCATGGCGGCAGTTTTCCCTGGGATTCACATGGGTCGTATTTGGCTTGCTTACTGGGTTTTCCCATTGCCAAACCAATTCGGTTCTCTTTGGGTAAATTTTAACTCACCACTTCTTTGGGACGTATTCGCAATTTCGACTTACTTCTCTGTTTCATTAGTATTCTGGTACATAGGTCTTATTCCTGACTTTGCTACTATTCGAGATAGAATGGTAAAACCCTTGCCGAAGAAGATCTACTCAATATTAAGCTTTGGATGGAGTGGTCGTGCAAAGCATTGGACTCGTTTTGAAGAAGTGAGTCTTGTACTTGCAGGTATTGCAACACCTCTGGTATTCTCAGTACACTCAATTGTATCGATGGACTTCGCTACTTCTGTAATACCTGGTTGGCACACTACCATCTTCCCTCCATACTTCGTATCGGGAGCAGTATTCTCAGGTTTCGCGATGGTACAAACGCTTATGCTTATTATGAGAAAGGCATATAAGCTTGAGGCATACATACACGTGAAGCACGTTGAGTACATGAACATTGTAATTATCGTTACTGGTTCTATTGTAGGTGTGGCTTACTTAACTGAGCTTTTCATCTCTTGGTACTCAGGTGTAGAATACGAGAGCTATGCATTCATCAACCGTTTTTCAGGTCCTTATAGTTTGGCCTATTGGACGATGATGACATGTAACGTAATTAGCCCTCAACTTTTCTGGATTAAGAAAATACGTCGTTCACTAATTGCAACATTCGTCTTGAGTATTGTAGTGAACATCGGTATGTGGTTTGAGCGTTACGTAATTATCGTTACATCACTTCACAGAGATTACTTGCCATCAAGCTGGGGAGAATTCTACCCAACGGCAATCGACATAGGAATTTTCATCGGTACTCTAGGTATCTTCTCAACTCTATTCTTAATGTTTACTAGGTTCTTCCCAGTACTAGCGTTGAATGAGCTTAAGACTATCCTCAAGTCAAGCGGTGAATCATACAAGAATCAACTAGACAAATAATACCATCATGAACAAGGTATTCCACGTCATGTACGACGACGACGATAAGCTACTAGAGGCTGCTCGTGAATTAGTTGGAAAGGGTGTACACGTGAACGACGTTTACTCACCATTCCCAATTCACGGAATTGATCCAATTATCGGAGTTAAAAGAACACGTTTGGCAATAGCATCATTTATGTATGCAATGACAGGTACATCACTAGCATTACTTGGCATGTGGTATTTTATGATTTCGGATTGGCCTATGAATATTGGAGGTAAGCCAAGTTTCTCTCTATTTGAAAACATTCCAGCTTTCATTCCAGTAACATTTGAATTTTCTGTATTATGTGGAGCACACGGTATGGCAATAACATACTTCCTACGCAATGGTACTCTTCCAGGCATGCCAGCTTCCAATCCAGATCCAAGAACTACAGACGACAAGTTTGTAATTGAGATCAAGACCTCAAACAATGATCTTGACGCAAAGAAGCTTGAGGCAGCAATTAAGAAAACAGCTCTTCTCGAGCTAAGCATCAAAGACGTAAAGTAATGAGGATGCCAAAGAACACAATCACTCCAGTAGCAGCTGCAATCACAATGATGTTTGCTTCTTGCGTAAATAACCCAGATAGTCCAGGACTTGAGTACATGCCAGACATGTACCGCTCTCCTGCTGTTGAAGCTTATGTTGATTACGGTGAGGATCCGTACTACGTTACGGAAGAATTTGCAGCGTCACAGAGAAACACTCCTAGTGCTAGACTACCCGTTGAAGGAACAATCTCTTTTTCAGGAGAGGATAAGGCATTTAATCTTCCTTACCCATACCCAAACACTCCTGAAGGTTATGAAGCAGCAGGTGCTGAATTAGTATCACCTATTGCTTCTTCTGAGGAAAACATTGCAGCTGGAGCTATACTCTACGGTCAAATGTGTACTCAATGTCATGGTGAAGAAGGAAAAGGTGACGGGGCAATTTCAAGAAATGGACATATTGTAGGAATCCCTTCCTATTCAGGAAAATTAAAGGATTTACCAGAAGGGAAAATGTATCATACTCTACAATACGGGAAAGGCCTTATGGGTTCACACGCTTCTCAACTTTCTCAGAAAGATCGTTGGCTAATTATTGAATACATCAAGACGCTTCAGGGCAATGATGTAGCTTCATCTGAAACAGAAAATAACGACTGATCATGGAATTCAAATTCGAAGGACGTGCCAAGCTTCTAACCCAAATCTTAATGGTTGTGGGTTTGATCGCTCTTATTGGAGGTTATCTAACAGATCATTCTCATGGTCACCAAAGATGGTGGGCTAATCTGTTAGTAAATGGTTTCTTCTACTTTTCAATCTCAGTGGCAGCGTTATTCTTTTACGCATTACAATATGCTACTGAAAGCGCTTGGTCAGTTGTTTTAAAGCGTTTCTTTGAGGCAATGTGGGGTTTCCTGCCTTATGGTGCTGCCGTTATGGTTATTGTTATAGCTGCGGGTCAATTCCATATGCACCACTTATACCATTGGATGGATCCCACTCTCTACGATCCCACTCACGGTAATTATGACGCTATTATTGCTGGAAAGTCTGCATACTTTAACCCAACATTTTTCTGGGGTAGAACAATTGCGTACCTAGCAACTTTCATAGGTTTTGCTCACTTCTTCCGCAAGTGGTCACTTAAAGAGGATGCAGAGCCAAGTCTTGACTTACACTACTTCCAATTCCGCCGCAGTGCAATGTTCATAGTATTCTTTGCAGTATTCTCTTCTACTATGGCTTGGGATTGGGTAATGTCTATTGATACTCACTGGTTCAGTACTCTATTTGGTTGGTACATCTTCTCAGGTATGTGGGTAAGTATGATCATCTTTACAAATGTTTGTATGCTTTGGCTTAGGTCAAAAGGATATTTCCAAGACGTTAACGAAAGCCACATGCACGACTTAGGTAAGTGGATGTTTGCGATTGCAATGCTTTGGAGCTACCTTTTCTTCAGCCAGTTCATGCTTATTTGGTATTCAAACATTCCAGAGGAGGTTACTTACTACGTTAGCAGATTGTTCTCTGACGAGTACAGAGTGCCATTCTTAACCATGTTCTTTATAAACTTTGCTGTACCATTCTACGTATTACTACCTAGAGACACGAAACGTAACCCCAAATTCCTTCTGCCTGTTGCCTTCTTGATTTTTGCAGGTCACTTTGCAGACGTTTACTTACTTGTCATTCCAGGAACATTGTTTAACCACCACGATTTTGGCTTTTTTGAAGTAGGACTATTCTTAGGTTTCCTAGGACTGTTCATCAACAGAACACTTACTACTTTATCTAAGGCTTCTCTAGTCCCGAAGAATCATCCGATGCTTCAGGAGTCAAAAGATTTACACTACTGATCTGATTAAGGAAGAATTCTCATGATGAAACTCCTAATACTTTTAGTCATTGTTGTAGGCATCATTGCTGTCGCACAACTTGCAAAGGTTTATCGCCTTTCGGCAGAACTACGTGGCAAGCGCCAAGAAGATATCTCAGAAGCAGACACTAAGCTTCAGGGGACTCTTTGGATCGTTTTTATGGTCCTTCTTTTCGGAACGACGATTTTCCAAATGGTGCGGTACGGATACTGTATGCCTCCAGTAGCTTCTGAACATGGTGTCGAGTACGACATGTTGATGAAGTTCAACCTTTATTTAATTCTATTTGTTTACTTCTTAGTTAATGCACTTCTATTCATCTTCGCTAACAAGTACCGTTACGATAAGAATAGAAAAGCATACTTCTTTCCTCACGATAACAGATTAGAGCTTGTTTGGACGATTATTCCAGCTTTAGTGATGGCAGTAATTATTATCTACGGTCTAAGAACTTGGATAGATATGACTGGCGAGGCAAAGGATGATGCAATTAAAGTTGAGTTGTACTCAAAACAATTTGACTGGACTGCTAGATACCCTGGAAATGACGGAGAGTTTGGTGTAACAGATTTCAACACGATTACTTCTACAAACCCTCTTGGGATTGTTACAAATGAAGGTGTTGATGAAGCGATGGCTAAGATCGATGAAAAGATTGCATCGCTTAGCAAGGAGCTTGAATTTGAAAGAGGTCACTTACTTACTGAAAAGGCAAATCTTGAAGCTCAATTAAACCCAACATATCATGTCCACGGTCACGACCACGAAGATCACTCAGAAGATCATGATGATGGACATGGACACGATGACCACGCTGAGCATGGAGACGAACATGGAGACAACCACTTTGAAGGCCACAACGATGGACATGGCCATGATGACCATGGTCACGAAATGAGCTCAGAACACAAAGCTCATATTGTGCAAAGAATCCACGAAATTGAGGAAATGCTCAACTCAGGTAAGACTACAATTCTTACTGATGGAGCTATTGAGGTGAAAGAAGATAAAATCTACAGACTTCAGCGCCACAAGCAAAGATTAATTGAACTTGAGCCATTCAACTTTGAAAATGAGCTAAGTTCTTGGGATGCTGGAAAAGATGATAAAATTGTTAAAGGTGAGTTCCATTTGCCTGTTGATCAAGAAGTTGATTTTGTATTCCGTTCGCGTGACGTAATTCACTCAGCTTACATGCCTCACTTTAGAGCCCAAATGAACGCTGTTCCAGGCATCCCAACAAGATTTAAGTTTACACCAACTGTAACAACAGATGAGATGAGAGCTCAAACTGGAGATCCTGAATTTGATTATATCCTTTTGTGTAATAAGGTTTGTGGAGCCGCACACTTCAACATGGCTATCAAAATTATAATTGATACTCCAGAGGATTACGAGGCTTGGCTTTCTGAACAAAAAGAGTATCTAACTGAAGAAGAGAAATAATTATGGGAGGACATTCACACCACCAAGAGAGCTTCGTTTCGAAGTACATCTTCTCACAAGATCATAAAATGATCTCAAAGCAGTTCTTAATGACTGCTATATTTATGGGAGTATTAGCTGTATTGCTATCTGTTTTTTTTAGGCTACAGCTTGGCTGGCCAGGCGAAAGCTTTTCTATTCTTGAAACGTTTTTAGGGAAATGGGCTCCAGGAGGAGTTCTAGATAGAAATGCTTACTTGGCTTTGGTTACAATCCACGGTACAATTATGGTATTCTTTGTACTTACAGGTGGACTATCAGGCACGTTCGCAAACCTTCTTATTCCACTTCAGATTGGTGCTAGAGATATGGCATCAGGATTCCTAAACATGCTTAGCTACTGGTTCTTCCTTGTATCGAGCATCATCATGGTATTATCACTATTCCTCGAAGGAGGTGCAGCATCAGGTGGATGGACAATTTACCCTCCGTTAAGTGCTCTTCCACAAGCAATGCCTGGATCAGGAATGGGAATGACGTTTTGGTTACTTTCAATGACATTGTTCGTTGTATCATCTCTTCTTGGAGGTCTGAACTACATCGTAACAATCATAAACCTTCGTACGAAGGGTTTGACAATGTTGAGATTACCACTTACGATTTGGGCTTTATTTGTAACAGCTATTCTAGGTGTTTTATCATTCCCTGTTCTCGTATCAGCGGTAGTACTACTTATGATGGATAGACTTATGGGTACTGCATTCTTCTTAAGCGACATCCACATAGGTGGAGAAGCATTAGATGTAACCGGTGGTTCACCGATTCTATATCAACACCTCTTTTGGTTCCTTGGGCACCCAGAGGTATATATCGTACTTCTTCCAGCATTAGGTATTAGCTCAGAGGTTATCGCAACTAATTCACGTAAGCCAATATTTGGATACAAGGCGATGATAGGCTCAATTATTGCGATTGGTTTCCTTTCATTTATCGTTTGGGGACACCATATGTTCATTACTGGAATGAACCCATTCATTGGATCGGTATTCGTATTTACAACTCTTCTAATTGCGATCCCATCTGCTGTAAAGGCGTTTAACTACATTACAACACTTTGGAAAGGAAACATTCGATTCACTCCAGCAATGTTGTTCAGCATAGGTCTTGTCAGCACATTCGTTACTGGTGGACTAACTGGAATCATCCTTGCTGACTCTGCTCTTGACGTTGCAGTTCATGATACTTACTTCGTGGTTGGACACTTCCACATTGTAATGGGAATGTCAGCAATCTTCGGAATGTTCGCTGGTGTTTATCACTGGTACCCAAAGATGTTCGGGACTATGATGAACACAAAGCTTGGATATGCCCACTTCTGGTTAACAATAGTATGTGGTTACGGAGTATTCTTCCCAATGCATTTTGTTGGGCTTGCTGGTTCGCCAAGAAGATATTACGATGAATCTCAATTTGCATACCTAGATGGTGTTGCTGATCTACAGCCAATCATTTCTGTGTTCGCAATTATTGGTTCAATCGCTCAGATTCTATTCTTATTCAATTTTTTCTATAATATTTTCAGAGGCCAAAAGGCATCAGAAAATCCTTGGAAGTCAAATACACTTGAGTGGACTACACCTGTAGAGCATATTCACGGAAACTGGTCAGGAGATCTTCCTGAAGTTCACCGTTGGGCTTACGATTACAGTAATCCAGATCACGAAGAGGATTTTGTCCTTCAGACTACCCCAATGAAAAAAGGCGAGCGCACACATTAAAGAACACATTTATTCTGAATAAATAAACCCCTCGGTACTTCCGAGGGGTTTTCTTTTCAACTAAATTGGTCCTATGGATAAGCAAGATCACTTTGATATGAGGGAGGAGGCATCTCAGCCTGCGGATGGTGATTTAGATCGCGTATTAAGACCTGCGACATTTGACGACTTCACAGGCCAAAGGGCAGCACTAGATAATCTTCAAATTTTTGTTGAAGCCGCAAAACAAAGACAAGAGGCATTAGACCACTTACTGCTACACGGCCCTCCAGGTTTAGGCAAGACGACCCTAGCTAATATTGTTGCAAATGAAATGGGAGCTCAAATAAGAACTACCTCAGGGCCTGTTCTAGATAAGCCAGGAGATTTAGCAGGCTTGCTAACTAGTTTAGAAGAGAACGATATCCTATTTATTGATGAGATTCACAGGTTGAGCTCAGTTGTCGAGGAATATCTCTAC
>CACHDD010000017.1 GCA_902578505.1 uncultured Bacteroidota bacterium
ATGCGCAAGCTTATTTCTAAACATATGGTGGATTCAGTTCATACATCTCCACACGTTACTTCATTTGTGGAAGCTGATGTTACTGTAATGGTTCAGTGGAGAAATAAGAATAAGAATGCATTCTATGAGAAGTATAGAGAAAAGCTGACTTTTACTCCACTACTTGCTGAAGCAATAATTAAAGCAATTGGAGATTTCCCAGGAGTAAATGCAAGTGTTAATGGAGATGACATAGTAATGCACAAGGCAATTCACCTTGGAATGGCGGCTGCCCTTCCAAGTGGAAACCTAATCGTACCAGTTATTAAGCACGCAGATCAATATAATCTTCAAGGTCTTGTTCGCCAAGTAAACGATCTCGCAAATAGAGCTCGTCAAGAGCAATTGGGACCAGATGATGTTGTTGGAGGAACATACACAATGAGTAATGTGGGAACTTTTGGAAACGTGATGGGTACTCCTATCATTAATCAGCCACAAGTTGGAATTCTAGCACTAGGAGCAATTAGAAAGCGTCCTGCAGTAATTGAAACTCCAGAGGGAGATGTTATTGGCATCAGGCATATGATGTTCCTTTCTCATAGCTACGACCATAGAGTTGTAGACGGAATGCTTGGAGGAAGTTTTGTAAGAAGGGTTGCAGACTACCTTGAAAGCTTTTCTATCGATAGGCCACTAGAGGGATAATTTTTTCTTTTCCATGCGTACCTTGTTGAGGTAAAATTTTGAATATGGAATTTGAAGAAGGATTGAAGAGGCTTAAACTCAAGAAACCACTTGTTGTATTTGATTTAGAGACTACTGGTACCCAAGTTGGGGTTGACAGAATTGTCGAAATTGCTATGATTAAAGTCCAAACTGATGGAACTTTAATACGTAAACCAGAGGAATCAGGACCAGAAAACAGGATACTTATTAATCCAGAAATCCCCATTCCCATTGAGGCAAGTCTTGTTCACGGAGTTTATGATAAAGATGTAGAGGGGGAATATACTTTTGGCCAAATTGCACCAGGACTAGCAAAGTTTCTAGAAGGCTGTGACCTTGGAGGATACAATTCGAACAAATTTGATGTTCCTATGTTGGCGGAAGAGTTTTTGAGAGTGGACGTCGATTTTGGGCTTGAGGGAAGGAATTTAATAGATGTCCAAAACATCTTCCACAAGATGGAGCAACGAACGCTTAAAGCAGCATATAAGTTTTATTGCAACAAGAATCTTGACGGTGCGCATGAAGCAATGCCAGATACCTCGGCAACCTTAGAGATTTTAATTAAGCAATTGGACAAGTACAAGGACGTGAAATTTGAGGATAGTCATGGAGTAGTTGTTGGTCCAGTTCCTTCAGAAATGGAAAAGTTACATGAATTTTGCCAACGCTCTAAAAACGCAGATTTGGCTGGAAGATTAGTCTATAATGACGAGGGAGAAGTTGTGTTCAATTTTGGAAAACATAGAGGTACTCCAGTAAAAGAATTGCTCGATAAAGAGCCAGGATACTACGGATGGATGATGAATGGTGATTTCCCCAGGTACACATTAAGCGTATTAAAACAAATTAAAGAAGGAACCTTCGGTAAATGAGAATTGCAGTTTTAGTTTCCAACGATTTAAGCTTTGACCAAAGGGTAAAGAAAACTTGTGCTGTTTTAGAAGAAGCAGGCCACGAAATTTTACTCGCTGGAAGAGAGTTGGAAGGATCTATCCCTTACGAAGGACCTGGAATTGCAACTCGTTTTAAGCTGAAGCACACTAGGGGTGTTAGATTTTACTGGGAGCTACAAACGGCATTGATTAAGTGGCTTAAGGAGGCTGATGTCGATGCGGTTTGGGCTAATGATTTGGATACGCTTTATCCAGCTATTAATGTGGGGAGGAAGAAGGGGTTGCCTGTGGTTTATGACAGCCATGAGTTCTTCACTGAGTCAGCAGGACTCACAAACGCGCCTTTGAAGAGGTTGGTTTGGCTTATGTTAGAAAAGATGACTGTTCCTAAAGTTGGCCAAATGATAACGGTAAACGACTCCATTGCTCAGTGCTACAAGGATAGATATGGCATAAGGGTAGATGTCGTTAGGAATATGCCTGTATTAAGTGAAATTCCAGAGGTAGAGCACAGAGTGCCGTTCGAAAAGTATGGTGTGCCAACGGATCTCCCAATCATGCTTCTTCAAGGTGCCTTTATGGATAGAGATAGGGGTACACAAGAAGCGGTTGATGCTCTGGAGGAAATTACAGATGTGCGCTTAGTTCTTGTTGGTGCAGGAATAGAGTGGGAGGAAAGTGTTCAAAGAGTTGATGATCCAAGGTGGAAGGGGAGATTGCACTGTATTCCAAGGTTGCCATATGATGATCTAAAAAAACTCACGACTTCAGCTGATGTTGGACTAAGTCTTGATAAAGCATTGCATACAAATTACCAGTTTAGCTTACCAAATAAACTCTTTGATTTCATCCATGCGGGGCTTCCAATTGTTGCCAGCCCTATGTTAGAAGTTAAAAAGGTGGTAGAGGAATATGATGTTGGCGTTGTTGTAAGTGAAGTTAGCACACCAGCAATTGCAAAATCAGTTAGAGAGGTATTGTCTAAGCCCAAATCTCATTGGAGCGATAACTGCTTAAAAGCCAGAGATCACTTGCATTGGGGGGAAGACGCTCATATTATTTTGGAGCAATTAGAAGGAGCTGTTAAACAGCCTTGGGTTAGGACTTAGATCTAATTCTAGCGAACTGTTTGTTCAAACACTTCATGGTAGTCCAAACTGATTGGATCAGCGCGCTCAATCCACCACCTAAAGCGTCTTTTTTAAGAAGTCTTTCTTCTGCGTACAATCTTCGATTAAAGACTCTACTAACTCCGCCAGCATCAACCACTGCAATTGTGTGTTCGTGACATTTACACGATGCTCCTTTAACCCAAAGCTTGAGATTCATGTGGTAATCAGCCAAAACCTTAAACCTTGTGTCGTACTTATCAATTGAGTTTTTTCTATAAATCACTCCTTGGTGGTGAAGAGTGTTACGCCATTTTAGTTCGCTAGTGAAGTTGGGCTTGTAAAAATCAGGGACTCCGGGTTCAAGAGGTGGGAGCAACCTAATGCAAAAGCAATGCATGTCGCTCTCGCTATCCAATTTTATCGCTTCTAAAACTCTGTCAATTGCTCCATCAACAGGAACATCTCCTGTGCCTAAAAACCATAACCATCTACCGGAACTTAATTCTATCCCCTTATTCATTGCATCATAAATTCCATTGTCTGGGGCTGTTCTAAGTTTGGGAATATGGTTTTGATTCTCTAAAAGCCATTGAGCGGATCCGTCGTTAGACCCTCCGTCAATAACTAAAACCTCTACATCATCTATATCCTTAACTGAACTTACTGTCCTTTTCAATCCATCGATTTGATTGTACGAAGGAATGATTATACTCAGAAGTGGAGACGATGAGACCATTTATCTTACTTGAGAGATTTGGCCATTTTCACATTTGAGTATTTTGCTTGGGAAATTGCCAATATTCAGGTGATCGTGGGTTGCCATAATTACACTGCATCCACTCGCAACTAAATTTTGAAGTAGTTGTAGAATGTTTTTAGTAGTGTCTGGGTCTAAATTTCCAGTTGGTTCGTCCGCTAGAATTAAAGCTGGAGAATTGAGTAAAGCTCTTGCAATTGCTACTCTTTGCTGCTCGCCACCACTTAACTCATGAGGAAATTTATATCCCTTATTTGCAAGATCTACTCTTGCTAGAACTTCTTCAATTCTGGCTTTGATCTTTCCCTTTTTATTCCATCCAGTTGCTCTAAGAGCAAATTCTAAATTTTTCTCAACAGTTCGATCTGTCAATAGCCCAAAATCCTGGAACACTATCCCCAATTTCCTTCTTAACAAGTGAACGTTTTTACGGCCAATACTGCTAAGGTCAATTCCACAAACTTCAGCACTACCACTTGTTAGCGGAAGATCACCGTAAAGAGTTCTAAGCAAACTAGATTTTCCACTTCCGGTTTTGCCTATCAGATATAAGAATTCCCCAGCGCTGACATGGAGATTTACGTCGTTTAGTACGATGTGTTCAGCTTGATTTATGCTGAGTTTTGATATAGAAACTAGTTTTGCCTCTTCCACTTTAGTTTAATTTAAACACCGAGCTATCAATAGTTGCATTTAACTCCACAGTACTGATTCTTGTGTTCATTGTTTGTGGTCCAGCTTGAGTCTTTATTTCAATTGAGAACAATATTTCATCGCCTAAATCTAAGTAGTTATTGTACTCAGTAGTTGATGTCATAGGTCCTTCAGGAGTCTCAGATATGCTCTTATTAATTTTTAGCAACCCTGATTCAATCTCGAAGTAATACGTGTCAGTAAAACTCTTTTCAGCATCAGTGTACTGAATAGCGTGGTAATCTATACCATTAATATTTTCAACCCCTAAAAGTTCTGCAGAAATTCCATATTCCTCATAGTTTAATAGGTGAGCAGGGCTTAATTCAGTCCATTGACTGTGAATTAGCTCAGACCCTGTTACCTCTTGAATAGGCCCCATTTGTGACATAGAACCTCCCTCGGGAGTGATAGTGTTTGTCATTATGTTTTGACCTGACATACTAAGGCCTGTAAAAGATCCTTTAGCTCCTTTTTTGAAAGATGCCTTGTTTTCATAACCAAGGGTCATAGCGCCTACAATTTCAATTGAACCAGTCTTAACCCAAGACTTGAGTTTAGACAGCTTCTTCACTCCACCAATTGCATTGTAGTGTGCCTTTGCCACTGATTCAACGGTAGTTCCTTCAGCAGCTTCCTTTCTTTCCACTAGCTGCTTTCCGTAGGCGTCATAGAGCTCGACTTGCCCTGATGTTGCAAACTTTTGAAGCTTTTCAGCCATTTCTGCTGTACCAACACATGTGATGAAGATTTGGTTTGGCTTAAGGTATTTTCTTGCAACTCTTTGAACCTCTTCAACAGTGATGGCGTTGAGCTTCTCTAGGTAAGTAGCATAGTAGTCCTCAGGAAGATTGTAGCGTTCAATATTTAGTGCATACCTTGCTACAGTACGGGGACTTTCAAGGCTTCTAGCAAACGAACCAGTCATATAACTCTTAGTCATATCTAAGCTTTCTGACGAAACTGGCTCATTAATCATCCTTCTGATTTCGTAAATAAATTCAGTAACTGCACTATCAGTTACTTCATTTCTAACATCAGCATAAGCAGTGAAATTTCCAATCAATGGGTCAGTGCTTATCGATGATCTAGCTCCGTAGGTAAATGCCTTGTCCTCTCTAAGATTTTGCATTAATCTTCCAGAGAATGCGCCACCACCTAGAATGCTGTTCATTACTGAAACTGCGATTGCATCCGTAGATCCAGGTCGAAGATTTACAATGTGAGTTAGTTTGAGCTGGCTTTGAACAGAGCCGTCTAGAGGTGCTAGACACACCTTTTGGCCTATAGGTCTTGCAGGCGTTTCCCACCTTTGGTAGGGAACGGTTCCTTGTTCCCAAGATCCAAACCTTGCTTCAGCTGTAGCCATTGCTTCCTCTGGCGTTATATCACCAACAATTACTAAGTAACCGATATTAGGTCTGAAGTATGTGCTGTGGTGATTTACAAAGTCCTCTCTAGAAATAGCTTCAAGAGTCTCGGCAGTAGTTACTCCTCCATAAGGATGGCCTTCTCCGTAGAGTAGGGTTCTCTTCAAGTTGCTAGCAATATCTCCAGGCGAAGTTTCTGACGCAGCTAACCCAGAAAGTGCTTGGGTTTTCAGCTTGCTCAATTCTGCCTCTGGGAATGATGGATTGAAAAGTATATCCGTCATTAAATCTAAAAGTGTGTTAGAGTGCTTTGTTAGGGATGATCCACCTATTGTTTTAGATGAAGCCCAAACCCCGCCACCAATAAAGTCGATAGCTTCATCAAGCTCAGCTTTAGTTTTAGATTCAGTACCAGAGCGCATAAGCTCTCCGTATAAGTCAAGCATGCCTTGAGTCCTTCCCTCAGCAATAGGAGAGTACTCAAAACTAATGCTCCAACTTACTTGAGGTAGCCTGTGGTTTTCTACTACGATTACTTTAAGTCCGTTTTCAAGACTTGAAACAGTTGATTCTCCTAGCTCGATTATAGGTGCAGGCCTTGGGGCAGGAGCGTGGCTTCTGTCGATTTGGGCTACAAGAGCAATAGGAGAGGCTAAAAGTATTAGCGCAAATGCCTTAATTAATTTCATTTCTCTTCGTTGTGTTTGAAGTAAATAGTAACTCTAGAGTCCTCGTCGTAGTAATCGTTAGCAGCGCGTTTAATGTCTTCAGCTGTAATGGCTAAGTATCTTTCAATTTCTGTATTGATGAGATTAGAATCTCCGAAGTATGTGTGATAATTAGCAAGAGATTCAGCAATTCCTGCCATAGAAGAATTCGAAGTGACAAAATCAGTTTCAATAGAATTCTTCAATTTTTGGAGCTCTCTTTCTGAAATAAGTTCATTCTTCATCAACTCAACCTCCTCATTCATTGCTGCTTCAACTTCCTCAGGGGTGTTGTCCATATTCACCATTGCAAAAGCAAGAGTCAACCCTGGATCCTCTAGTCCAAAGCTAAATGCCCCACAGTAAAGCGCTAATTGCTTCTCATCAACTACTCTCTTGTTCAGCCTGCTTGAAGCACCTCCACTCAACACTTGGTTAAGCATGTCTACTGCGTAGTAATCTGGTGTGCCTTGGGCTGGGATTGGATATGCTTGAACTACAAGTGGAAGTCTGTCCTTTCCGTAAACAACTGAACGACGTTCCTCAGTTCTTATTTTCTCAACAACTGTTGGTCTTGGAATTTCTTGTTTTCCTTTAGGAATGTCGCTGAAGTATGCGTCGATTAGTTCTTTAGTCTCTTCAATATCTAGGTCCCCAGCAATACTAAGTGTTGCGTTGTTTGGAACGTAAAAAATTTCGTAGAAGTTCATGAAATCTTCGTGGTTTGCAGCGTCTAGATGCTCCATTGACCCAATAGGTGTCCACTTGTATGGATGCTCATCGTAACACGCTTCCATTGTTTTTTCAAGAAGGTTGCCATAAGGTTGATTGTCAACTCTCATTCTCTTTTCCTCCTTTACAACCTCGTTCTGTGTGTCGATTCCAATTTGTTGAATCTTTGCGTGAAGCATTCTCTCAGATTCGAGCCAAAGTCCTAATTCCAACTGGTTTGATGGAAGAAGTTCGTAGTAAAATGTTCTGTCCTGGGTTGTGTTTGCGTTTAGTACTCCACCAGCATTTTCCACGTATTTGTCGAATTCTCCTCTTTCAATATTTTCAGACCCTTCAAAAAGAAGGTGTTCAAAGAAGTGGGCCATTCCTGTTTTAGAGGGATCCTCGTTTTTAGAACCAACGTGGTACATAACTGTCACTGCTACAATCGGAGTGCTGTGATCTTCGTGTAAGATGACGTGCAGGCCGTTGTCTAGGTCGTACTCAGTGAATTCGATTTGGTTTGTGATTTGCCCTAAAAGGGAAAAAGCTGCGCCTAATACAAATCCAATACTTAAGAGATGTTTCATATTTAATTATGATGAATAATGGAGGCACAAGTTAACTTAGCTCGGGGTATCTTTATCGCATGAAAGCGGATAAATCTATGATGGTAGATAGTAAGTGGTGGAAACTTGAAGATGTATACTCTAGACTCGATTCGATTCCTTCTCCAGAGATGGATGCAGATGTAAGTTATAGAGTTGAAAAATGTCACAAATACTTGTTGGATAGGATTGCTTCAAAGGGAGATACTATTTACGGGGTTAATACTGGATTTGGGTCGTTGGCAAACACAAGAGTGAAAAACGAACAGCTTGCCGACCTTCAAAGAAGAATTCTAATTTCTCATGCGTGTGGAGTGGGGGAAGAAGTGCCTACAGAAGTTGTTAGGGCAATGATGCTCCTAAAGGCCAAAGCTCTAGGCCAGGGTCACTCAGCAGTTGCCCCTGCAACGATACAGAGAATTATGGACATGCTAGCTGAGGACATTATCCCAGTAGTACCACGCCATGGATCACTAGGAGCTTCGGGGGATTTGGCTCCTTTAGCACATATGGTTATCCCAATGATTGGCGAGGGGATGGTTCGCATTAAAGGAGGGGATCCTATACACGCTTCTGAAACAGGATTAGAGCCGTTAGAACTTGGTCCCAAAGAAGGATTGGCGCTCATAAACGGTACTCAGCTCATGCTTGGCTATGGAGTTATGGCGATTCGAAGAATTGAACGTCTTATGAATTGGGCTGATGCAATTGGTGCGATGTCACTTGAATCGTGGAGTGGTTTGGCTTCTCCTTTTGACGATGATGTTCATAGAATTAGAAATCAAGAGGGAGCAAGAGAAGTTGCATTTTCAATTAGAAGGTGGTTAGAAGGATCTGAGCGCATGAAAACGCCTCGGGACTATGTTCAAGATCCGTATTCTTTCCGTTGTATTCCTCAAGTGCACGGAGCATCTAGAGATGTACTTAAGGCAGCAGTTGAACTTTTTGAAAATGAGGTTAATGCTGTGACAGATAACCCTCTTGTATTCCCCGATTCTGACAAGGTTATTTCTGGAGGAAACTTTCACGGACAACCGCTAGCTCTTGCATTGGATAGACTTGCGCTTGCAACTCATGAATGGGCGTCAATTTCTGAGCGCAGAACATTCAAATTAATGGGAGGTACTAGAGGATTGCCTGCATTCCTTGCAGAAAACCCTGGGTTGAATTCGGGATTCATGATAGCCCAATACACAGCGGCATCCTTAGTTTCCCTAAATAAACAGCTAGTAACTCCAAGTTCTGCCGATAATGCAGATAGCTCAAATGGTCAAGAAGATCACGTAAGTATGGGTGCAAACGCTGCTATTAAACTATGGGATGTAATAGCCCAATCAGAACAAGTACTCGCTATAGAAGCTCTCTGCTCAGCCCAAGCCTCAGACCTATTAGATGACGCTGCAATGTCACCTAGACTAAACGCACTTAAATCTAGCCTAAGACAATCTGCTCCTTATATAAGTGAAGACGTATACATGAAACCTATGTTGGACAAGGCGCTCAACTGGATGAGAAACAGCACTCCTGAATCTATTTCTACATGCCACTAACAGAGAATCTTGAAAAGAGGGGGGAGTGGCTTTTTAGATGGCGTTCATTTTTGCCTCTTGTAATAGTTCCTTTTGCGATTTGGGTTACTGTAAATGGCGATTCTTACCCACCTTTTGACGACTTAAATTGGTTAGCTACCTGTTTCTCTATCAGTCTTTTAGGTCAAATCATTCGCACACTTACCATTGGCTACGTACCCAAAGGAACTTCAGGAAGAAATACTAGTGAAGGTCAGGTGGCATTGACATTAAATACCAAAGGGATGTACAGTTTAGTTAGGCATCCGCTCTATTTAGGAAACTACTTTATGTGGCATGGGATAATGCTCTACGCTGGATCTTATGAATTTGTAATCTATTTTACAATTGTCTTTTTGCTGTACTATTCCCTAATAGCAATGGCTGAAGAGAAATTCTTAAAAGGCAAATTTGGTGAGGAGTATATCGATTGGGCTGATAGAATACCTGCTTTTATTCCTAGGAAATTGATTTGGACTCATCCAGGAGTGTTTTTCTCTTTTAAAAACGTGTTGAAAAGAGAATACAACGGAGCATTTGCAGTTTTTGTTTCATTCGCAACACTTGACATTGCTCACAATTACAGAGAATTAGAGCGACTTGAAATGAGCGACTACATGCAGTATGTGCTTGGAGTGAGCACAGTGTGTTTTCTCATAATGAGAACTATAAAGAAAAGGACTACATGGTTTGACGTAGAGGGAAGAGAGTTCATTAAAAGCTGATCAGGTAACAGCTGTTTTTCTAATAATTCTTCTTAGAAGATTTGGAAAGAATCTCTTTAGGTAAACCGCAAGTATTTCACTTCTTCCAATTAGAATTTCGGGTTTCTTTTTATCGACTCCTCGTGCAAGTTTTTTGGCGCATTCTAAAGGGGTCATTCCAGCACCTGTTTTTGCATCCATGGTTCCTTGTTTACTACCATCTCCGACAACAGCATTAATGCTAATGTCAGTTGCAATAAAACCAGGTAGCACCATAGAGATACTAATTCCTTGGTCATACACTTCTGCTCTAAGCGCTTCAAAGAAGCCGTGTAGGGCGTGTTTTGCTCCACAGTACCCAGAGCGTAGTGGAGATGAGAACACTCCCATTAAACTCGTGATAACAACGAATTGACCATTTTTATTGGCAATGAAGTGGGGAAGAAGAGCCTTAGTTAAAGCAATTGTTCCAAAATAATCGATTTCCATGACACGCCTATCTACATTAATAGAAGTGTCAACTGCAAGTGATCTTTGACTTATCCCACCAGCATGGAGCATAATGTCTATAACACCAACTTTTTTAATAACGTCTCTAACTAAGCTATTAAAGTTTAAACTGTCTGATAAATCAAGGGGAACAATAAACAAATCATCTCTATTGACTTTTTCAGCTTTGCTAAGCTCTGTTGCGACATCTTCTAAGGCACTATTTCTCCTTGATGAAAGAATTACCCTATAGCCTCTATTTGCATAAACATCAGCACAAGCTTTGCCTATTCCGCTGCTTGCACCAGTAATCCAAATAGTTTTAGGCGTCGATATTGGCATACTTTGCGTTCTCTTCGATAAATGCTCTTCTAGGTGGAACCTCATCACCCATTAACATTGAGAATACGTGGTCAGCGCCCATCGCATTTTCAATTGTTACTTGACGAAGAGTCCTATGCTCAGGATTAAGAGTTGTATCCCATAGCTGCTCAGCATTCATCTCTCCAAGACCCTTGTATCTCTGAACGTTAACATTAGCATCAGACGATCCCTTAAGTTCTGCGATTATAGCATCTCTTTCTTCATCATTCCATGCATATTTCTGCTTACTTCCTCTCTTTACCAAGTAGAGTGGAGGAGTAGCAATGTAAACGAATCCTCTTTCAATCAGGTCTTTCATGTGACGGAAGAAGAATGTCAGAATAAGTGTTTCAATGTGTGAACCATCTACATCGGCGTCACACATAATTACAATCTTATGATATCTGAGCTTTTCTAGGTTAAGAGCTCTCTCGTCTTCTTCTGTACCAAGTCTAACACCAAGAGCAGTGTATATGTTCTTAATCTCTTCGTTTTCGAAAACCTTGTGATGCATAGCTTTCTCAACGTTAAGAATCTTACCTCTTAGTGGCATGATAGCTTGGAATTTTCTGTCGCGACCCTGCTTTGCAGTTCCACCAGCTGAATCACCCTCCACTAGGAAGATCTCACATAGTTGTGGATCTTTTTCAGAACAGTCAGCAAGTTTTCCTGGAAGTCCAGAACCACTCATTACTGTTTTCCTCTGAACCATCTCACGGGCCTTTCGGGCTGCGTGTCTTGCTTGTGCAGCAAGAATTACCTTTTGAACAATAGACTTAGCGTCGTTTGGGTGTTCTTCAAGGTATGCTTCAAGCATTTCGCTTACAGATTGCGAAACAGGGGCGCTTACTTCAGCATTACCAAGCTTTGTTTTTGTTTGGCCTTGGAATTGAGGCTCTGCAACTTTTACACTTACAACTGCTGTAAGACCTTCTCTAAAGTCATCTCCACTAATGTCAAACTTTAATTTGTTGAGCATGCCGCTGTTATCAGCATATTTCTTTAGTGTATTAGTAAGACCTCTTCTGAAACCAGTTAGGTGAGTACCACCTTCGTGAGTGTTAATGTTATTTACGTATGAGAATAGATTTTCAGAGAATGAAGTATTGTAAGTCATAGCAACTTCTACGGGAATCCCGCTCTTTTCGCCATTCATGTGAATCACGTCAGCTATAAGAGTGTCTCTATTTTCGTCTAGGTAGCTTACAAAATCTCTTAAACCATTTTCTGAGAAGAATGTGTCGCTTTTAAATATGTTTTCTTGTGGCTCTGTCCCATCTTCAGGTATAGCAAGCTCTCGTTCATCTGTAAGAGTCACTGTAATGCCTTGATTTAGGAAACTAAGCTCACGCATTCTGTCAGCAAGAGTTTCGTAATTGTATACAAGGACTTCAAATATCTCTGGATCTGGGTTGAATTCAACAATAGTTCCAGTATCAGTAGCAGTTCCGCACTCTCTTACTATGTATTGTTCTTTTCCCCTGTGATATTCTTGTTCATAAGCTTTACCGTCTCTGTGAACCTCTGCTCTTAGATATGTAGATAGAGCGTTAACACACGACACACCTACACCGTGTAATCCACCACTTACTTTATAAGAATCTTTATCGAACTTACCACCAGCACCAATTTTAGTCATTACAACTTGAAGAGCACTTACGCCTTCTTTTTCATGCATTCCTACAGGAATACCACGGCCGTTGTCCTGAACTCTAATTCCGTTCTCTTTTGTTATTGTAACATCAATCTTGTTACAGTGTCCAGCTAGTGCCTCATCTATAGAGTTGTCTACTACCTCATAAACTAAGTGGTGTAGACCTCTTACATTTACGTCACCGATGTACATCGATGGACGCATACGCACGTGTTCCATCCCCTCTAAAGCCTGAATTTGTTCGGCTCCATATGCTGGTTTCTTCTGCTCTTCTGACATTATAATTTTAGTCTTTTGTATAGACCTTAAAAATACTGAAATATCAAGTAAAAACAGGTAAATTTAGAGGATGTAAAAAGTGCGTTTTATTCACAAAAAACGCACTTAATACACAATGAGATATGTTAGTTGATTTTAGAAGGCGTAACTAGCTCCAAATAAGGCTTGGAATCCTTGAACTCTGTACCCAGCCCAATGGCTATATCTGTTGTTTGTAATGTTGTTCATTGTTACCCAAACAGATGTCCTTTCATTATACCTGTATTCAAAATTCAAATTCAAATCTACATAGCCTGGAAGTTCAATGTTGTAATAATTACCGTTGTTAAAAGTGATCAATTCAGATGATTCTACATTCTCTGGTGCAATGGTAGATAAAGATGATCTCGCACCAACAATAGTAGTTGTACAACCAATTGTAAATTTTTCAAGAAGAGTGTATCTCAGGTCTATAGATGAGTTATATTTTGGTAAATTCCAGAAATTACTCAAGGTATCTCCACTTAAAGAGTATCTAAAGAATTCGCCATTGATTCCTAAGCTAAAGTTGTCTGAAACTTCAACGCTAATATTACCTCCTAGTGAACTGACTCTTATATCATCATAGAGTACATTAAACCTATTGCCACCAATTAAAGTGTAATTATCAGGGTCGATTTGTAATGTGTCAGATGTATTCATAAAGAACATGTAATCAACGTATTTGACAGTTCGTCCAAATACATTAAAACTTACCTCATCAGTAATTGTCCCTCTCATTCCTAGATGCATATCGTTTCTTCTCCAGGTGTTATTAAGTGGACAAATTCTTGTAGTATCGAGTGAAACATCATCTATTGTTTCTATTTGAGAGTATTCATAAAATGGATTCTCATTTAGCACAGACTGTAATCTGTTTTGTTGTATTCCAGCGTTATATCGGAAATAGGGTATAAATAAATTTCTCATTAAGCTGTATGAAGCTTCCACTTTAGGGTAGACAAATAATTTATCTCTTATCTCATCAGAATTATAACTTTCATCGTCTCTGTCAATTCCTAAACCACCGCCAACTGTTAATGTTAAATAACCTCTATAAGATGTTATAGTTGGTTCCAAGCTAACTAATGCAGTGTTAATCTTAGTTTCACCAATGTTGAGGTTATCAAAATTAAAACTAGAATTTAAAGAGTATTTTTTAGATCCAACAAATTTCCCAAACTCAATTCCGACATTGTAATTGTTTTCTAGAAGGTTTTCTCCAGCTCTTAATTGAACCCAATCAAACCTCAATTTGTGATTAAACATAGTAGAATCTCTGTGATGAGATTTAAAAGCTAATGACGTACCATAGTTTAGAAAATTATTAGTTATGTCTCCTTTTTGCGATGGCATTAATGAGTCATCATTTGGGTTGCCGTAATAGACAATATTGTTACTTTTGATAAACACAGTAGCATCAACTTTTTCCTTTCCTATAAATCTACTAGTCCAAAAACTAACACCACTATTACTAAACCTGTTAGTTATACTGTCAATAGGTGTTTTTGTAGAAAAATGATCAGCTTTAATTCCCCATGTTCCCTCTCTTGACCTTAAATCAGTTAAACTAATGTCAAGTATTGGTGTATTGTAATTACCAAAACCAGCTCGAACATATCCTCTATATAATCTAGCAAGCGGCGCATCTACCTTCAATCTAACAGGCTTCACATGCGTCCACTCAGGAGTGATATTCATTCTCTTTGAAAGCAATTTATATGAGAAATCACGGTTTCCACCATCAAGTCGCATGGCTTCAGGCCAGCTTTGTAGCTTAATAGCGTCTTTTACTACCATTTCTCTTTCACCGACAAAAGTGACGTCCATACTTAAAGAGTCTGTGTTTTCTTGTGCGAAAGAATTAATAGTCCTCAATACAACAAAGCATATGGTAGTAGCCCAAAATTTAGTCTTGTACATCATCGTTAATTTCTGCTTCATTTTCAATATCGATATTTAACTCCGCCGTTTCCAATTCTTCAATAGTCATCATTAGATCGGAGCAAGCATTCTGTATCCATTCTACTTCTACATTTTCCATTATGCTTTCAGCAGTAGCTCTAGCTTGGAACAAATCCTCTAAACCTATGTAAGTGTTAACTAACAGCAAGAATGCTTTGTGTTTCCATTCTTCGTAATTCGGATATTCACTAACAAGTGAGAAAATGCTTTGCTCAGCACTTGAGTAATCCTTTAAATCGTATTGGACTTGGGCTATCATAAATTGGCTTTCAGCGCCAACAGATCCTCCGTATTTAATAAGGGAATTGAATTTAGCTAAAGCATCATCTGTGTTGCCAGAATCGTAGTTAATTCTTCCAAGCCATAGAGCAGCAGTTCTCTTAATAGACTCAGGAGTCGATTCGTCATTATATACTTCGTTGGCAAATCGAAACGCCTCTTGTGACTGATCTAACAAGTAATAACATCTCATTGAACCAATAGAAGCTTCTAGTCTATTTGATTGAAGTGTAGCAACTTCTCCAAGTAATCTGTAGTGATCGAGTGCTCTAGGGTAATTACCAGCATTCCAGCTCAATGTGGCTGCGCAAAGAGCAGACGCCTCAGTAAATTCAGAAGGAGGTAGATTGAGTACTTTTTCATATAATAAAAGAGCGCCAGAATAATCCTCTGCGTCGTTTAAGCAAGTTGCTAAATAGAAGTTTGCTTCACCTACATGATTGCCATTTTCGTATTGCTTTATGTATTCTTCTAAGCGAGGTAGTGCTAGAGTATAATTGCCGTCAATAGCAAGGTTAACTGCGGCTTTGAACAAGCGTTCTTCTATCTCTTGGCCTGATAGTCCCACAGCTGGAGGTAGGTTGTTTAAGAGCCCTCTTTCAATTAATAACGGTTCTACAATGTTGTAAGCGTCAGAAGCTACTGGGTCATTGCCATATGATGTTCTAATCTGATCCCAAATCAGTAATACATCTTCTGGCTTGTTTTGTTTGATACCTATCAAACAAAGGTCAACAAGAGCTTCTTTAGTTCTGGGGTTTCTAGGGTGTGATTCTAGCAGGATTTTGATTCTGCTTTTTGCGTCTTCAAGCTGGTTTAACTCAATTTGGGTTCTTGCACTCTCATAGAGTGCTTCCACAACAAATCTGCTTTTAGGAAACTCTTCAAGTAGACTGTCTAAGTCTGCAATTTGAGATTTCAATGCTCCATCAAGCTCACTTAGACTGTATGCCATTCCTCTTTGGAATAAAATGTAATCTATACGGCCTACGTCTCTCTCAAGACACCTGCTATAATAGTTGACCGCCCTACTAAATTCTTTTTTAGCGTAAAAACAGTCCGCAGTTCTCAATTCAGCATCATTGTATTGGCGCTTATTTTCCTCAGGGTATGCGTCTAGGTAAGATCTAAATGCAGAAAGTGCATCTACATACATCTTTCTTTTGAATAGAGCATATCCTCTAGCATAATCAGCATCAGGATAGTATTCACTTAAGTATCCTCCAGGTGAGCGAGAGAATTCAACATAACATTCAGTTGCATTCTTGTAATCCTTTTGGGCGAAATAAGATTCACCTTCCCAATAATGTGATTCTGCAGCAAGCTTTGGATTAATAGTAAATTTCCTAACTTTTCTGAAGTATATGATAGCATTTGAATATTCTCCGGCTTGGTATAGTTCTACTCCTCTGTTATATGAAAGAAGTTGGTATGAGCTTTGAACAGTAGG
>CACHDD010000018.1 GCA_902578505.1 uncultured Bacteroidota bacterium
TTTGGGTTTAGACGATTCTGAATTAAAAAGTGGGATCTTCATGCTTAGTAGTAAAACTAAAGTCTGAGCAATTGCTAAATGACAGTTTTAAAATCCCTTGTACACTTTAAAGTGTTTACAATCCACTTAAAAAACTTCATCTTCGCAATGCTTGGTAATTCCGAGAAGAATTCACTATCTTTGCCCTCCAATTCTCGAAAACTATGGCCAAGAAAGGCAACCGTATTCAAGTAATCCTAGAGTGCACCGAGCATAAAGACTCAGGCCGCCCAGGTACGTCTCGTTATGTGACAACTAAGAACAGGAAGAACACTCCAGATAGAATGGAGCTTAAAAAGTTCAACCCTATTCTTCGCAAGTACACTGTTCACAAAGAAATTAAGTAACCCTGTAATTAATCTACAATGGCTAAGAAAGTAGTAGCGTCACTCCAGAAAGGTGGAGGAAAGCAACACACGAAAGTGATCAAGATGGTACGTAGCGAAAAGACAGGTGCATACACATTTGTTGAGCAGATCGTACACAACGATAAAGTAAAGGACTTCTTCGCTAAGTAATTAGCGAGTGAAAACTGGTCTTTACTTTTAAGAACGTATTTAAATTTGACTGGTTCTATGTGGACCGGTCTTTTTTTTGCAACAGTATCAACAGTTAGACAATGAGTTTTTTTAAAAGACTATTTGGTAAAAAGGAAACGCCCCAAACCGAGGAGCAAGTTGAGGAAAAGAAAAGCCTCGACGAAGGTCTGAAGGAAAGTAAGAAGGGGGTACTTTCTCGCATTGCTAAGGTTTTTACAGGGAAGCGAAAGATCAATGAAGAATTATTAGAGGATCTGGAAGAAGCTCTAATGATGTCTGATGTAGGTGTTGATACAACTGAAGCAATCATTGAAAGACTTAGGAAGAGGGCAGTTTGGGAGGCGTATGTAGATATGAATGAACTCTTGGGCATGTTGCGACAAGAAATTGCTCACATGCTTGTAGGCGATGATATTGGAGCAGCCCTAGAAAACTACAAACCGTTTTCAATTGACGAAGTAGAAAGAGGGGATGGGCCTGCAGTAATCCTTGTTGTTGGAGTTAACGGAGTAGGTAAGACTACAAGTATTGCCAAACTTGCTCACAGGTATAAGAGTGAGGGTAAAAAGGTTGTCTTAGGTGCTGCAGATACTTTCAGAGCAGCTGCCGTAGACCAATTAATACTTTGGGGCGAGAGAGTTGGCGTTTCAGTGATATCTCAAGGAATGGGTGCTGATCCCGCTGCTGTTGCTTACGACACTCTTGAATCTGCCAAGTCTCAAGGAGCTGATGTTGTAATTATTGATACAGCTGGTCGTTTGCATAACAAGGTTGGGCTTATGAATGAGCTCTCCAAGATTAAGAGGGTGATGGATAAGATTATTCTAGGTGCTCCACAGGAGGTTTGGCTCGTTATAGATGGATCTACAGGCCAAAACGCCCTTCTTCAAGCCCAACAATTCTCAGAAGCAACACCGCTTACTGGTTTAGTTGTAACAAAGCTTGATGGTACGGCAAAGGGCGGTGCTGTGATTGCAGTTTGTGATCAGGTAAAGGTGCCAGTTAGATACATTGGAGTAGGAGAGAAAATGGAAAATCTACAGGATTTTAATCCACTAGAATTCATCGATTCACTTCTTCCAGAATCATTTGAGGTAAGCTAATGAGAGCACGCACTTCAAACCCCAGAAAAGTCAATGTTGTAACTCTAGGTTGCGCAAAGAATCTATTTGATTCAGAGCAGCTTATGACTCAGCTTAAGGCAAATAACTTCGATGTCGAGCACGAGGCAAAGCAGGACGATTTTGGGATTGTTGTAATCAATACCTGTGGGTTTATTGAATCTGCAAAACAGGAGAGCATAGATACAATTATTAGGTTTTCACAGGCAAAGCAAGAAGGCCAAGTAGAAAAAGTATATGTGACTGGATGTCTGTCGCAGAGATATAAGGAAGAATTAGAAGAAGGAATCCCTGAGGTTGATGCTTGGTTTGGCACAAAGGATTTGCCAAGACTTCTCAAAACTCTTAGAGCAGATTACAAAAAGGAATTAGTTGGAGAGAGATTGCTAACTACCCCTTCGCATTACTCCTATTTAAAAATTGCTGAAGGTTGTGATAGGCCTTGCGCGTTTTGCGCGATCCCATTAATGAGGGGTAAGCACGTGAGTACTCCAATTGAGGATTTAGTTAAAGCTGCTGAAAATCTTGCAAAACAAGGTGTTAGTGAGTTAATCCTCATTGCTCAGGACCTTACCTATTACGGATTAGATCTCTACAAAGAGAGAAAACTTGCAGAACTATTAAGGGAGCTAGATAAGGTAGAAGGAATCGAATGGATAAGATTGCATTATGCATTTCCTTCAGGATTCCCAATGGATGTAATTGACGTTATGGCAGAATCTGATAAGATCTGTAATTACCTAGATATGCCACTTCAACACGCATCAGATTCAGTTTTAAAATCTATGCGTAGGGGTATAACCCAAGAGAAGACGGGAAAGCTTATCACAGATATACGCTCAAAAGTGCCTAACATAGCTATTCGCACAACATTGATCTGTGGATTTCCTGGAGAAACAGAGGAAGACCACAAGGACTTGCTTCGTTGGGTTGGTGAGATGAAATTCGAAAGATTGGGGTGTTTTACTTATTCTCACGAGGAGAATACTCATGCGTATTCAATGGAAGATGATGTTCCAGAGGACGTGAAAAAGAGAAGGGTAGAAGAGGTGATGGAGCTTCAGGCAGGAATATCTGAAGAGCTTAACCGCAGGCATATAGGCAAGGAATTCAAGGTAATGATTGATAGGTGTGAGGGTAGATATTGGATTGGAAGAACTGAATTTGATTCTCCAGATGTTGATAACGAAGTGAGGATAGAGGTGCGTGATGATTTGCACCTGAGAATTGGTGATTTCACAACTGTATTAATAACTGGCGCTACATCATTCGATTTAGACGCAAAAGTTGTTGAAGAAAATGGCTAATGGATTTCCAGTAATGGAGGTATTTCCAACTCTTCAAGGAGAGGGAAAATACACTGGCTACCCAGCATATTTCATAAGACTTGCTGGGTGTGATGTTGGATGCTCTTGGTGTGATGTGAAGGAGAGTTGGCCTACTGATGAATACCCCGTGCAAACAGTCTCTGAAATAGTTGATGGCGCAATACGCAGTGGACATAAACTAGTAGTGATTACTGGAGGTGAGCCGTGTATGTACGATTTGACACCGCTTACAGACGAACTAAAGAGAAATGGGTTTCAAATTCATCTTGAAACTTCTGGTGCGCATCCAATTAGAGGAAATTTTGATTGGATAACTCTATCGCCAAAAAAGTTCAAACCTTGCTTATCGGAAAGCTACAGTAAAGCAGATGAATTGAAGGTGGTGGTAGTGAATAGGCACGATTTGGTTTGGGCTAAAGAACAAGCTTCACACGTAAGACCACAAACCCTTCTTTACCTGCAGCCCGAATGGAGCAAGAAGGAAAGGGTGTTCGAAATGATGCAGAAGCACATCAATAGTCCAGAGGGTGAGGGTTGGCTCATGAGTGAGCAAGTTCACAAGTATTTAGGGATACGCTAGCTTAGTAGCTTAGTAGCTCTTCAATTGTAGCAGCAACCTTGTTTGCGCTTGGCAACACCGCCTCCTCCATCTCAGAATTCAGAGGAATAGCGGGTAGTGAAACAGAGCCCAAAATCTTTGGCGCTGCGTCCAAACTCTCAAAACACTCCGAAGCAATTCGCCCACTTAGACTTAACCCAAAGCTATTTTCCACAGGCTCCTCTGTCAGAACTAGACATCTGTTAGTCTTCGCAACAGACGTCGCAATAGCTTCCATATCTACTGGAACGATGGATCTCAAGTCTATGATTTCAACTGTTCCAGGGAACTTTTCTGCTGCTTCCTTTGCCCAGTATACACCACGGCCATAAGTAATGATACTGCATTGAGAATCTTCAGAAGGATTTACTTCTAGAACCGTCCTTGCTTTACCTAGCGGGACGATGTAGTCGCTAGAAGGTTCGATGCATTTGGCCTCCTCAGTACCAGGGATTTTAGACCAATAAAGCCCTTTGTGCTCTAGGATAACCACAGGATTTGGGTCGTGGAAGGCAGCTTTAATCAAGCCTTTTAAATCCGCTCCATTTGAAGGGTAAGCCACTTTGATGCCTCTGATATTAGATAGCACTGATTCCACTGATGAGCTGTGGTAAGGTCCTCCAGAACCATAAGCTCCAATAGGTACTCTAATCAATGAGTGTACTGGCCACTGGCCATTTGATAGGAAGTATGATCTGCTTAGTTCTGTAAATAATTGATTGAGCCCAGGCCAAATGTAATCTGCAAACTGAACCTCAACTACTGGCTTTAAACCCACGCACGACATACCCACCGTAGACCCTATGATGAATGCCTCTTGGATAGGTGTGTTGAATACTCGCTCATCGCCAAACTTATCGCCAAGCGTTGCAGCCTCTCTAAATACTCCTCCTAACCTCTTTCCTACGTCTTGGCCGTAAAGTAAAGATTCGGGATACTCTTCCATAAGCTCTTGCATAGCGTGAAGAGCACAATCTACCATAAGTGTAACTTCTCCACCTTCAGGATGGCGTTTCCCCTTTTCTTCAGTTACATCTGTTGGAGCGAATTTATGTGCGATTAGATCTTCAAAAACTGGTTCTTTAGCATGTCTTGCTCTTGCAAAATCTGCTTCAACTTTTTTGCGTAAATCTGCGCTTAGTGCATCTAAATCTGTTTGAGAAATAACTCCATATTCTAAAAGAATCTTTTCAATTTTTGGAAGAGGGTCTCTTTGTCTTGCATCATCTAAATCATCTCTATAAAATTCGCGTCTAACACCAGAAGTATGATGACCTAGTAATGGGACAGTTGCGTGAATTAAAAAAGGACGCCTTTCATTTCTAACCTTACTAAAGACTTCTTCCATTAACTCCATACAAGCAACTAAATCTGTTCCGTCAATGTGTTTAACTTCTATTGGTGGGAACCCTGCAGCCATAGTTTGGGCATCGCCAAATCTTATCTCAGAAGCATGCGCACTAATGTCCCATTCATTATCTTGAATAAGCCATATTATAGGCATCCTACGTAGTGCAGACATATGTAAAGCCTCACTCACCTCACCCTCTGTAATTGCAGCGTCACCTAATGAACACATTACAACTGGAGCATTTCCCTCATCCCACACATCAAGTCCTTGATTTTCCCTATACTGCAAGCCCATTGCAACTCCTGCAGCTGGTATAGCCTGCATTCCAGTTGCTGAGCTTTGGTGAGGGATTTTAGGCAAATCATCTCTGTTTAGAGAAGGGTGGCTGTAATAGGTTCTTCCACCAGAAAAGGGATCATCTTTTTTTGCGAATAACTGTAACATTAACTCAAATGGCTTCAAGCCCATTGAAAGCAAAATGCTATCGTCTCTGTAGTAGCAGCTAAGCCAATCTTGCTTTCTTAATAAAGAACCTGCAGCTACTTGAATTGCCTCGTGTCCGTTAGAGCAAGCATGCACATATTTTGCCGTTAGTTTGGCGTTTTCCTCATAAATATTAGACATATGTCTTGCAGTACGCATAAGTTTATACGCACTAAGAATTTTTTCATTCGATATTGAGTCTGATAAATTCGACATCAGATGCAAAGGTACGTTACCTTAGAAGCATGAAAGAAGGTATGCAATTTGAATTTCAGAAGTGGGAGGGGACGGGAAATACCTTCGTCATGATAAATGCTTTAGAATGGGATATTGAAGAATTTGATAAGCAATTGATTCAAAAAATTTGTAATCGTGAGGAAACGGATGGGATTATTTTCATAAGATCTTCATCAAAAGTGCAAGCTGACATTTTCTGTGATTTCAGAAATCCAGATGGCTCTATATCCTTTTGTGGTAATGGAACTAGAGCAACTTATGCATATGCAAGAAGAGAGGGTTGGGTAGGAGATGAGGCTGTTTTTGAAGCATGTGATGGACTTCATAGAGTAAGGTGGAATTTAGATTTGAACCTTCCGAGTGTTGAATTTGAAAAAGTAGGAGTGCCCAAAGAAGTAGAAGGAGATTGGTTTGTAAATACAGGATCACCACATCACATCTTCAGAGTTGACTCACCTGAAACTCTTGATTTAATTGACATAGAGAAAATTGGATCAGAGATAAGGTATTCTGAAAAATACCAGCCCCATGGCACAAATGTTAGCGGCCTTAGCAATACATCAGAAGAGTCAGAAATATGTCTTAGGACTTACGAAAGGGGTGTTGAGGCAGAGACCGAAGCTTGTGGCACCGGAGCTGTTGCCGCAGCATTAATTGATCATACAATAAATGGAGGCAATCCCTCGAGAAAGGTTAAGATGCCAGGAGGAGATCTTCATGTTGAATTTGATCCAGTAACAGATGGTTACAAGAGCGTTTGGCTTTCGGGGAAAGCGTCAGAATTGCGAAGAGGGATTATTACTTTCCTTCTAGCTTTATTGCCTTTTTTATCCGAAGCCCAAACCCAGTGGCACGAGAATCTCAGCGTCCAAACCCAAATCAGCGTACTAACCGCTAGCCCCGGAGAGGATATATATTCTCTTTTTGGCCATACTGCTATTAGGGTTTACGATCCATTAAACCTCCCTGAGTCGGATTGGGTTTTCAATTATGGAACCTTCTCTTTTAATGACGGATTCTATTTCAAATTTGTAAAAGGAAGGCTCGATTACAAGTTGACAGTTGAACCATATCATCACTTTTTTAGAGTTTATAATCAATCAGAAAGGGGTATAAAATCCCAAACCCTAAACTTAAATCCCAAGCAGGTAAAAGCAGTAGCTAAATACCTTGAGTGGAATGCCAAACCAGAAAACGCCACATACTCCTATGAATTTTTCAGAGATAATTGTGCATCAAGGATAATTACTGTTCTTGAAGAAGCACTAGGTGAATCTTTAGAAACTAATTGTCAATCTGACGTAAGGACCTATAGAGATGGTCTTAAACCATATATAGCTTGTACACCTTGGACTGAATTTGGGATGGACTTCATCCTTGGCCCTGAAGCAGATAAAGTCATGGAGGGCTGCGCAGCGGCATATATTCCAGATGAGCTTTACCTAGCGCTTGAAAGAATGGAAATAGATTCTATGCCTTTGGTAAAATATTCTGAAGAACTCATTATTTCCCCAACATCTTGGATGAATGCTGAAAGCTTTGTCATAGCTAAGTTTAAGTCACCAGATTTGTTGTTTTTTCTACTCTTAATATTGGTAGCATTACTTAGGTATTTGGTAGGCGAAAGCAACCTTGTAACTAAAATCGTTGTTAAAACTATACAGATAGTTGCTGCTTTGTTAGGGGTGCTGCTTTTAGTGATGTGGTTGTTCACTGATCACATTGACACTTGGGGTAATTGGAATTTACTTTGGACTATCCCAATGTTGGCAACTTTAATAAACAGAAAGGGGCTAATTCTCTCATATATAGCCTTTGCTGGGTATTTGATTGTAGGTCCTTTTATCTGGCCTCAGTTGGTAACACTTTCATTGTGGCTTGTGGCTGTAACCGTATTTTTGACAATAACTCCAAATCCTAAATGAAAAAAACATACTTCTTTTTTATAGCTCTAGTAATTTTTTGTCTGGTTGGGTGTGAGAATAGAAAACCCTTAAGTTGGGAAACTGATGTATTTTTACCTTTACTTGATGATAGAATAGGGTGGCTTGAATTTGTTGAAGATTCTCTTGATATAGTATTAACAGATGGAAATCCTGCTAGAATTGTTTTAAATCAAGGTGTTGAATTTACATCTGGAACAATAGCTCCTGTTCTTCCTGATACATTGATTGAAAAAAATATTGGTATAGGGAATATTCCCGTAGATATTCCTGTGCCAACAGAATATCCATTTATACTTCAAGAAGATGAAATTCCAATTATAAATCTAGGTGGATCTTCTGGTGCGTACTTAAGAGAGGTAGTAGTAACTTCAGGTGAAATGGTGTTTACTGTCGAGAATTCAATAGGGGGTATTTTAGATATGAGCTATTATCTTACCTGTTGTACGATAAATGGAGAACAGGTTGGAATAGATCTTGAAATACCTGCTGGAACCGATGATAATATTGGTTTCGCTTCGGGTTCATTATCACTTGAAAATGCTGTTTTTGATTTAACTGGTTCGGCTGGAGTTTCAAATAACTTGCTTACAACTTACTTTGAGGCACAAGGTTCTCAGCTAAATGAGGAAATATTTTTTGCTAATAGCCAGGATAACATTAAAGTCACAATTCAATTCCAAAATTTTGAAGTAAAGAGTGCATTAGGATATTTCGGTAATTTAGACTCTAGATTTTCAGAAGAAGAATTGATAACAGATACAGTTCCGCTACCAAATGCAATCATTCAGATGGATGGAGCAATCGCCAAACTAAAATTAGAAAATACAATAGGTGCAGATATAAGACTCACCTTTGATTCTCTAAATTTTGATGGGCTTCAGCTTCAGCATCCCTCTATTTATGATGTTCATGATATGGCTCGAGCCCAATGGAATAATGGTCAGCTGCTATCTACAACTAATTTAGAATTAGACCTGATGGAAGAAGAGAGTACTCTAGGTGAATTACTAGAAATGATGCCCGAGAAACTAGAAATTGTAGGTGATATTGAACTTAATCCTTATGGTGATGTTAGCCTTGGGAACGACTATATCGATGTCGATATGCAGCCTAACATAAATATATTATTAGAGCTTCCAATACACGTTGGTTTTGATGGTCTACTACTAGAAGATAGTTTCGAAATAGATCCTATTGATTCTACAAGTTTTGACGGTCGATTGTTAGTTGACTTTTGGAGCACTTTTCCAGTCCAGGTTGAGTCGCATCTAGTGTACACGGTTAATAATACATCCCAAACAGAAATAGTTAGAGATGTCGTTATTGATCCAAATAATATGGATCTGGGGCAAGATGGACATGGATTTGTGGAAATTCCTGCAAATGATTCTCTTCTCGTTCCAGGAGCAACAGTTGACGTAACCGTATATGTAAGTACAGAGGGAGCAGTTGTATTTGATGGAACAGAGGAAGTAAGAGTTCAAATAAGAGCTGAAGGAACATACTTGATCAAAGAATAATGAAAAAGTTTGGGTTAATACTATTGATTGTAGGTTTGGGCTTTAGTAATGCCTTTAGCCAAGTTTATACCACAACAGAATCGACAACATTTCGGAACGATTCTCTTTTCAAAGTGGTGAAAAAAGAAAAAACAACTTTAAGTTATTCTTGCGAAGCTTGGGCTATTCAAACAAGTAATACAATTACAGCTGGTTTTATGAATACGCTGGCTGAAGGAGGATTTATTTCACGTGATGTTCTTGATCCAATTTTAAATGCTCATAAAGGACCAAAAGGATATATAGGAGCAACAGCTGGATTTAATATTAGGTGGACATCAGATCCTAAAAAAGATAAAGTTTGGTCAGTTTGTGGAAGTTTTAGCTCTGAAGCAATTGTTGATGGTAGATGGACTACAGATCTTTTTGAATTAGCGTGGTTTGGAAATGCAAGTTCTACAGGAGAATTAAATGTGCTAAGTGGCTCTGGGGTTAGAGCAGGTGTATTCAATAGATTTAGTATAGGTGGATATAAAAATGATACTCGCCAAAGGCTTGAACTTTCACTAGTCCAAAGATTAGTAGGAGCAGAGTGGACTACTCCCTATGGTTACTTGTACGTTAGTGATAACGCGGATTCATTAGAATCATATGTACAATCTGAAGCTAGATTACACTTTGGAGAGAATAGAAAATTAACACCAGCATATGGAATTGGAATTTCTGGTACTGTTCCTATTTTTCCGGAAGAATTTCCATTTGAAGTTAACATTAATTTTAAGGACGTTGGCTTGCTTTTTGAACCTGAGGGGTCACGTGTATATTGGCTTCAAGATGGACTTACAACAACAGGTTTGCCAGTATATGGAGATAGCTTGACATGGGAAAGCATATATGATGAAACAGTGTCTATTGATTCAGTAGTCCAAACAGGAACTTCAGTTAGTAGAATGGTTCTACTACCTGCTAAACTTGGAGTAAATGTCAAGTACAAGTATTCTGATAAATTATCTGTAAATGGTTCGGTATACACTGGTGGTTGGATGCCCAAATACTTGATATCTGGTGGTTTGGAAATTATTCGTAATGAGGACTTAACTTGGGGTGTGAACTATAAAGACGGAGGTTGGGGAGATTCTAGATTTGAGATTTGGGCTAAAATCACTACAAAAAATAAAAGAGACTTATACGTATGCGTGGAAGAGCCAGCGGGATTATTTTTTAGAGAAGACATGGGTGCCCAAACGACTTGCAGAGGTCTTTCTATACGATTACACAGATAATGGGAAGAAGAGCTTTTAATAAAATTTCAAATGGTCGCTTGCTAGTTATTGCAGGTCCATGTGCGGTTGAAGGAGACCAAATCTTAGACCTGGCTGACAGAGTTGTCAGCATATGCTCAAAATTAGAACTTCCCTTGGTTTTTAAGGGCTCGTTTAAAAAAGCAAATAGGTCAAGGATAGATAGTTTTACTGGAATAGGTGATGAGAAAGCTTTAGGCTTACTTTTAGAAGTTGCAACAAAGTACAATGTTCCTATTACCACTGATGTTCACTGTATAGAGGATGTTGTGCTTGCAGCTAATTATGTTGATGTAATCCAAATCCCAGCTTTTTTATGCAGGCAAACCGACCTTGTTGTTGCAGCAGCTAAGACTGGGAAAATTGTGAACATTAAGAAAGGCCAATTCTTGAGTGCAGAGTCAATGAAATTCGCTGTGCAAAAGGTTTGGGATTCTGGGAACGAGGAATGTTGGATTACAGAAAGGGGGACAACTTTTGGTTATGAGGATCTCGTAATAGATATGAAGGGAATTCCTGTAATGAAGGAATATGCACCTACTGTAGTTGATTTAACTCATAGTCTACAAAAACCAAATCAAAGCTCAGGTGTAACAGGAGGAAATCCAGAGTATATAAAAACTCTTGGGAAAGCAGCTGTAGCTGCAGGAGCTGATGCAGTTTTTATTGAAACCCATCCTGATCCACAAAACGCAAAATCAGATGGAGCAAACATGCTTCATTTAGATAATTTAAACGAAATATTAACTACGCTTAAATGTGTGTACGAAGCTGTAATGTGATGAAACAATATACCTTAATCGCTTCATTTCTAATTTTTTCAACGTCATTTGCTCAATCTGATGTTGAATTAAGAGTCATAGGAGGAGTATATGAAGACGTTGCTTCTACAATTATTCCTACTCCAAGTGGAGGAGTCTATGCACTTGGTTCAACATCAAGCCAAAGTGATGGTACAGTTCGAGGATATATAGTCTATTACGATTCCGATTTTGAATATGCATGGAGTATTCTAACACCTTCAGGATCTGTCGTTGAAAACATTGTAGATGGAATTCTAGTAGATGGCACTGATGATATAAAAGTACTATCTAAAAAGCACGGATCAAATGGTACCTATAATTCTGTTATACACTACGTAACCAATAGCCAAGCTTCAGGGGAAATCACCACTTCTATTGAAATTGAACATGAAGAAAATCAAACGCCAGCAACCTTTGTTAGGTGGATGGGATCTACATATATCATTGGAGATACGGAGGGAGATTGTTGGATGCTAAACGTTGACGATCAATTATCATTGGAAACTGGTGATTATCAAGTGTGGGGGCACCCAGCAATGTTAGAAAAGGTTGAGACAGCAAAAGTTCACAATGATTCACTTTACGTTGTAGGATCAACTATTGATGATGGAATTGAGCAAGCTACGGTTTGGTCTTGGGGAACAACTGGTAATCCGCTTTGGGCAAATATTGGCCCTGACGATGGAGCTTTTGGATTTACATATGCAAATGATATTGCGCCATACGAAGGTGGTGCATCGCTTTTATACTCACTGCAAAGGGAGGGAGCTCCTATTGGAAATGGAGTAGTTAACTTCAGCCAAGGAGATGGTGTTCCAAGTAGCATTGTTACTACAGCTTCTCCCTATTATAGAGAGGGGAAAAAAATAATAAAGTATGAGGGAAGTTTAATTAAGCTATCTCATACTAATGTTTATGGGAATGATGAAAACGTAAAGATTACAAGATTAAATCAGGACGGATGGCATGATATTGGATATTACCTTGGTTCTGGTTTTCATGAAGAACCAATAGATTTTTCAATAGATGATAATGGAGTTATATGGATAGTAGGAAATGCTCTTGGCTACTTAAATGGATCAACTAGCATTTTTATATACAGAGTTAGTTCATTTGATATATTAGCTGAGTACCAAGGCGAAAATATTCCCTTGAGTATTACAAATGACCCTATGCTCTACAACTCTGTTGGGATAGACGAGCCTGCACAAGAATTGATACTTTACCCAAATCCTGCTTCTATTCAAGCGATACTTTCAGAGACATCAAATTGGACTCTTTTATCAACTAGTGGATATGTGTGTGCTCAAGGGATTGGCCAGTCAATTGATATAAGTGGACTAAGGAATGGTTTCTACTTAGTAAAAGTAGAACGCTCTAATTCTTCAGTTGTGATTCCACTTCAGGTGCTGAACTAATTGCTAAAGCAATCGCATCCCAAAACTTTAATCTCTGCTGTATAGATTCTTTTGCCACAGTATTTGCTTCATAGGTCTTTTCTGGGGTATCACATAGCTCTTCTATCATTTTTAGTGATAGAGGACCGTGTTCATCTCCATCAATCTCAACATGTCTCTCAAGATAGTATTTCATTGTCTTGTATGAGTTGTTGGTTAGATAGATTGACTTGTTTAGAATTTCAATAAATACTTCAGGAATTAGTCCTTCTCTTCCGTATGTAAAGGCCGAAGCTATCATATGATCATTGCCTGTTTCAATTACGCTGAATGTGAAAGTGACAAAATCTTTTATCGAATTTTCAACGCCTGTATTGTCAAGAGCTTCTTTTACAGTTTGGCCTTTCTCCAGAAATTCTATATACTGCTTTATTTGAGTTGTATCTGCACCTATATCCTCCATTGCATCGAGGTACATCTCAAAGTGACTCTTGTAATTACCATTAGCATCAACATCTGTCTCCTCGCCCAGAACAATTTCATTTATAAATCTCGCAATATTAGAATTTCTTCTAGGAGTCCATGGTGTTTTTGTACAAGTAAGTGAAGTTTGGAGGGCTTTCAATAATGACATAAAATCCCAAACTGCAAAAACGTGATACTCAGTAAAGATCTTAACGTCTTCAAGAGTATTTAGACAATCGTAAAGTTTGTGGTCAGTAAGCTCCTTCATTAATTGCTCAAAAGAGCTTTCTATATTAGCTGCTTGCATTGTCTAAATTTTACTCAAAAATAAACCTAATTTTGTTCATCAACCATATAGCCTTGTCGTATAATGGATATTACGTGGGTTTCCGGTACCCAAAATCCAGGTTCGACTCCTGGCAAGGCTACAAACTGTTCGATTTTATAAAATACACTACTGCTTTATTAACGACAAATACAAAACATTATACAATTTTGAAGTTAGTGAACGTACAACTTCGTGGTATGAATCATGCCATTTTCTATATCAGTAGCAATTACAAGGAATACCCCCTTAGTCTCAGTTGTTACCATAAAATTATGGTCTTCTGTGACTAATTGATTGAATATAACCTTTCCACTTATGTCAATAACCTTTACTATTGCATTATTCAACGTCCTAATTTTTATTGTCTTAGATAGCGGAGGAGAGAATGTTTTGATGAGTAAGTTGTCATCTATATTTTCATCAAACATCGTTTCAGAATCAAATCCTTCAATCTCTACGCAATAATTAGGATCATATTCACACGATCCGTCGTTATACAATGCAGTTGAATCATAGTTGCAAGCTTCAATATCAATACAACCCAGCTCTAAACAACTTTCAAATTCACACTGTCCAAAAGCCGAATAGTTACATGCATTTTGCTCGTAACAATAATCGCTTTGAGGAGCTCCATCACAAGGGCCAAAAATACAAGATCCTGGTATATAGTAATCTGCTTCAGGATCGTAGTTACACGCAAATGGGATAATACATCCGCCAAATAGTTCTGGAATACAAGTTCCATTATCATCAGTTGCTTCAGGGTTGTAATTTGTAGCTGTTGGGTCTGTACAACCAGGAATTTCATTCTCATCACAAATACCATCTCCATCAGTATCATTTAAACAGTTGCTATCACAATCCACAAATGCATTTTCCGGATACTCACACATGCTGAAATCATTAATTGTTGCTACTGTATCGTAGTTGCAAGCCTGTTCATCTATACAACCAATACAAGAACTAAAGTCACACATTGTAATGTCCATGTAGTCAGCACTACTGTCATAATTACAAGCATATGGCTGTATACATCCAGCAACAAGACAAGAGCCATCATCATTTGTTGCGCTTGGGTTGAAGTTTGGACTTTGAGGATCAGTACATCCACTTATTTCAAACTCGTCACAAACTTCATCTCCATCTGAATCATTATTACAATCTCCATTACAATCGTATCCAAATAATGGCAGTTCACAGCTTCCATCATTAATACTAGCTTCTTGATCGTAGTTACAAGCATCTTCATCAGTACATCCAGTACATGATGTGAAATCACAAGATCCTGGAATTAAGTATCCTGCTGTTGGGTCATAGTTACAAGCAAAAGGGACAATACATCCACCAACGATACATGACCCGTCGTCGAATGATGCATTTGGATCATAGTTAGGGTTGTTTGAATCTGTACATCCAACCTCTTCTGTGTCACATATTCCATTTTCATTTTCGTCTGCTTCACATGACCCACCACATATGCCAATCGCGTCATCTACATTGCCAGCACAGTTACAAGCACCTTCTGGAATTCCAGGACCATTACATACACCACAAGCGTCTAATTGGCCTACACAGTCATCTACATCATCACATACTCCGTCCGAGTCAGCATCAGCAGTACAATAGCCACCGCATACTCCAATAGCATCTTCTTGATTTCCATCACAGTCACAATCATCAAATGGTATGTCAGAACAGCCACATTCGTAAATAGCTCCAGGACCGTTACAGACTCCACAATCGTCGTATTCCCCTATACATGGATCTTCTTCGTCACATATTCCATCAACGTCAATATCATTAGAACATGATCCATCACAATTGAATATTGGGTTTTCTGGATACTGACACATCAATAAGTTTGAAAGAGTAGCATCTGGGTCGAAGTTACATGCTAATTGATCCATACAACCTATACATGAAATAAATTCACACATCGTAATTATCATGTAATCTGCTGAAGGGTCATAGTTGCAAGCAACAGGGTAAATACATCCACCTACTAAACAAGAACCATCATTTTCAGTAGCTTCTGGATTGTAGCCTGGGTTTGTTGGGTCAGTACAACCAGGAATTTCAAATTCGTCACATACTCCATCACCGTCAGAATCATTTAAACAAGTACCTTCACAATCATAACCGTATTCTGGTTCTTCACATGTATTATTATTTAGAGTTGCATCAGGATCATAGTTACAAGCTTCAGGATCAGTACAACCCGAACAACTTATAAAGTCACAAGATCCAACAATTAAGTATTCAGAATTAGGATCGTAGTTACATGCAATTTGAATAGTACAACCACCAGTTAAACAAGAACCATCATCAAATGCCGCGTTTGGGTCATAATTTGGATTTGATGGGTCAGTACATCC
>CACHDD010000019.1 GCA_902578505.1 uncultured Bacteroidota bacterium
TCCTCAACATTAGTGGAGCTGGAGCTTACCCATCTACATTGGAGGATATAAGAGCAGGACTTGAGGCTTTCAAAGATTCTGGAAAATGGCTTGTGGCTTGGGCTGAGGGAATGTCTCAAAAGAGTTATTATATGAATACAGTCGCTGATGAAGTTTACCTTCACCCAAATGGCTCGCTAAGTATTGCAGGCCTTAGCTCTCAGGTAATGTTCTATCCAGGATTATTTGAAAAACTAGGTGTTGATGTTACTGTTTTAAGAGGGCCAAACAACAAGTACAAAAGCGCCGTGGAACCATTTATCAGGGATGATTTCAGTGAGGAAAATAAGGAGCAGTTGTATGCTTTGCTCGGTGACTTTTGGGATGAAATGAGAGATGCAATCGCAGAAAGCAGAGGTATCGACGCAGCATTAATTGATGAAGTGGCAAATAATATTTCTGTTCGTCTTGCTGAGGATGCTAAAGAGCTTTCTCTTGTTGATGACTTGCTTTTCGAAGACGAGTTAGATGCTTTGTTAGAGGATAAGCTAGGAGATGATATTGAGCTCAGTAAAATTTCATTTATGGAGTATACTGTAGACGAAAGAATGTTTGGTATTGATATGTCTGATCCTAATGCTATCATGGAAATTTTTGAAGAAGAAGAAGAGGATGACGAAAACCTCGGAGGTGATGTAGCAGTAATCTACGCTGTTGGTGGTATTGAATCTGGAAAAGGTGATGCGGCTACAATTGGATCTGTTACAATTGCTGAAGCTATCAAGCTTGCAAGATTAGCGGCTGATGTTAAAGCTGTTGTTTTAAGGGTGAATTCACCTGGAGGATCAGCACTCGCTAGTGATGTGATTTGGCGTGAGACTGTTCTATTAAAAGAGGCTGGAAAGCACTTTATTGTTAGTATGAGTGATCTAGCAGCCTCTGGAGGATACTACATAAGTTCTGCAGCTGATAAGATTTATGCAAATGCAACAACTATCACTGGTTCAATTGGTGTGTTTGGAGTAATTCCAAACATAGGAGGCGCATATGAAAAGCACTTGGGAGTATCATTCGATAAGATTCAAACTCACGATCACGCAGGTTCTCCTGATGGATTATTTGCCATGTCTCAATACGAAATGGACGCTATCAACGAAGTAATAATAGACATCTATGAAGATTTCACATCAAAGGTTGCAGAAGGTAGAGGATTAAGCGCAGAGGATGTAGAAGAGGTAGCTAGAGGTAGGATTTGGACAGGAGAGGATGCTTTGGAAATTGGTCTTGTTGATGAATTAGGAAATCTTGACGATGCAATTGCTTATGCTGAGGAATTAATTGGTGGCGATGAACACAACTTAATTTACTTACCTAAAATGAAGGATCCTTTCGAAGCTATAATTGAGGATTTTGCAGGAATCCAAAGCAGAATCGACGCTCTTGAATTGCTTGGGATTAATGACGTGCATTTGGAAGATATTAGTTCAGTTGTGAAGATGATAGAATCCGGTGACGTAATCCAAGCTAGACTTCCATACAACATCCACATAAAATAATAAGTGGGTTTAGAAAAGGATAGGAGGCTTAATCCTGAGGATTATGCCAATTCAAAGAAGTTGCCTGTAAGGCTCATTATTGAAGACGTGCGCTCTGGAAATAATGTTGGCTCGTTCTTTAGAACAGGTGATGCTTTCAGAATTGAAGGCATTGAGCTTTGTGGTATTACCTGTCATCCTCCTCATAGAGATATTTTGAAAACAGCTCTTGGTTCTAGTAAATACGTTTCATGGCGCGGTCATGAAACGGCTCTAGATGCAATTGAGATTCTTAAATATGAAGGGTATAATATTGCTTCTATCGAACAAACCGATTCTAGTATTTTACTCAATCAATGGGTGCCCAAACTCGGCGAAAAGTGGGCCTTCGTGATGGGAAATGAAGTAAGAGGTGTTCAACCTTCTACTTGCAATGCATCAGATGTTATTCTTGAAATTCCCCAGCTTGGAGTCAAACAAAGTATGAATGTTAGTGTGTGTGCTGGAATTGTACTTTGGTACGCTAGCCAAAATCTATAAAATATTTTAGCCCACAAGAAAAGGCCCAGCTCGATGCCGGGCCTTTCTTATTTGAGATAGTTAATAATTACTCAATACCAACAAATTCAAGATCTGCACTTGCTTTAGCTGAAAGAGATGAATCCTTTGTAAGGGCCGCATCAATATTAGCTTTAGCGCCAGCCGCATCTCCTAGACGAGCACAACTAATAGCAAGAACATAGCTTGCAATTGCACTTTCGTCATTTGAGTTATTTAATGTTGTCTTTGCACCGTTAGCATCTCCATTTAGAAGCTTAGCTAATGCAAGGTTTACAGAATTTGAGCCGCTCATGTTTGAGATAGCAGATCCGTACTCACCATTTGTGATGGCAACAAGTCCTTTATTGTAGCTTGTTTCTTTACTTGATCCTGCTTTTGCAAGTAGTGAAGCAGCCTCATCAATGTTTCCTTCTTGACGAGCAATTGCTCCAAGGTTGTTTAGTACTGCTTTATTTGTAGGGTTTAAGCTATGCGCTTTGTTAAACGCTTCTTTTGCTTGGTTGCTACGTCCCATTTCCATTAAGCAAACGCCACTGTTATTGTGTCCTCTAAGGTCGTCAGCGTGAACTGTTGCACAAGAAGAATAGATAGTGTATTTGTCGTTTACATTGTCAAATAGTGTAGCACTGTATAGTAATTCTTCAGCCGTAAGTGTTTCAGGAGCACTCATGCAAAGGTCTTTCAATTCTTCGTCAGTGTATCCTTCAACAGTGTAGTTTAGAGCAATCATTGAGCGACGTAGGGATGGAAGGATTTGGTCTTCAATCTCAGAGTAAGTCTTAGCAATATTACGAATCTCCTCTTCTCTCTTGTTCTTGTCAGCGTACATTTCTAGTACACGAATGATTAAATCCTTATCAGATATATCTGAAGCCTTCATTAACTTTTTGAATCCTTCCCAATCCTCACCCTTAGCAACAAGGTTTGCGAAATCATCGGCTGTATTGATTTTTGCACGTCTCAACTCTCTCTTTAGGGAATTATGAGCAGAATATGCTCTGTCAGTAGCAAGATCTTCGTTTAGGCTAATTTCTCCCTCTGGAGAAGCATATGCATCAATATCAACTCCAGTTAGAGCAACGCTATCAGCAGTAGCAGCTAAAGTAAATAGAGCTTTCATTTCAGCCCACTCATCAGTCTTCAATTCCTTAGACTTTACAACAGAACTGTTGTAGTCGTAATTAATTTCGTCATTGTGCGTGTATGCAATAGTTCTCTGGAAACGATCGGCAGTAATAATGAACTTGTCGTCAGGCTGAACTAGGTTTGGCGTAGTAATTACACCCTTACAAAGGAAGTAAGGGTCGAAGTCTACAACGCTATCACCCTTCTTACCTCTTATGCGAAGTTCAAGATGTGAAGCATCTTCCATAGTACTTTCGTAAGGAATGCTTGCATTGTAAGTAAATGACTTTCCAACTTCGTAAGAAACCACTGTGTAGTTTCCAGCTGCTTCTTCTCCTTGGAATCCTTTCATGTCAAAAGCAGCTTCGCCGCCTTCCCATACAAGAACAGGAGTAGCTTCAAGAATTACTTTCTTGCCAAAGTACTTAGCAGGGAAGTTTCCAGTAATAGTGACCTCTACTTCTCCACCGCGAAGGATAAGAGTTTCAGGTTCAACGGATAGACCAACTGTGTCTATGGCTTTTTCCATAGAACCAAGGCCAGCGCAGCCAGCTAAAAAGATAGCTACTGCTATTGCAATAAATGTAGAATTTGATTGTAGCATGCGAGTAATTATGTTTGTGAATCGCAGATTTTAAAACTCAAAATTAACGTAAAAAGTAGAGGATAAATAATAAATTTTATAAAGCTGTCACTACTCCCATGTTGGAAAACTTACGTATTCTTTGTGAGATTCTTTTGTCAGATCCTTGCTTCATTAAAGTATCTATATTTTCTATCAAGACCCTCCTAAGGGTAGCATACATCTCATCTCTGTTATTGTGAGCACCGCCAAGGGGTTCAGGTATAATTTCATCTATGAGTCCAAGCTCTTGCATGTCATCTCCAGTAAGCTTTAATGCCTCTGCTGCACTTATTTTATGATCCCAAGATTTCCATAAAATTGATGAACAAGACTCTGGAGAAATTACGCTGTACCATGTATTTTCTAACATCATCACCTTATCACCAATGCCTATCCCAAGTGCACCGCCCGATGCGCCTTCTCCAATGATCACGCAAATGATTGGAACCTTAAGTTGAACCATCTCAATTAGGTTACGAGCGATTGCCTCGCCTTGCCCTCTCTCTTCAGCTTCAAGTCCAGGGTAAGCACCTGGAGTATCAATTAACGTCACTACTGGTCTGTTGAATTTCTCTGCAAGCTTCATAAGCCTCAAAGCCTTTCTATATCCTTCAGGATTTGCCATCCCAAAGTTTCTGTACTGACGCATCTTAGTATTAGAGCCTTTTTGTTGGCCAATGAACATTACTGGCCTCCCATCGAGCTCGCCAAACCCACCTACCATTGCTTTATCGTCTTTTACAGTACGATCTCCGTGAAGCTCTAAGAAATTACCATCAGTAATTGCTTCAACATAATCAAGAGTATAAGGTCTATCTGGATGGCGACTAACCAAAACTCTTTCCCAAGGGGTGAGTTTGCTATAAATCTCCTTAGTGACTTCTTCTATTTTAGCCTCTAGCTCAACAATAGTAGTAGTCATATCGAGGTCGTTGTTATCCTCGATATCTTTTGCCTTATCAAGTTGCTCTTTTAGAGTCTTAATTGGCTCTTCGAATTCAAGATAATTCATTGTCGCAAAGATGATAAATACTCGAGCATTTCCCTAATCGCAACGCCTCTATGACTGATTTTATTTTTCTCGTCCTGTGACATCTCTGAAAAGGTCCTAGTTTCACCAGTGGGTATAAACACTGGGTCGTAGCCAAACCCCTCACTTCCAGACTGTTCCGTTGCTATAGTTCCAGTGCAAATGCCTTCTATTAATTTTTCTGTGGAACCGTGTATGATGTGTATCGCCGTTCTGAATTGGGCACTTCTGTCTGAACTGCCTAATCTTGACAATTCACTTAGCAAATGACTCATGTTTTTTGCAGCGTCTTTCTCTGGTCCACCGTATCTCGCTGTATAGACTCCTGGAGCCCCATCGAGAGCATTTACTTCAAGCCCTGTGTCGTCGGCAAAACAATCGTAGCCATATTTTTCCACTACGTACCTAGCTTTTAAAGCCGCATTTCCCTCAAGAGTGTCAGACGTTTCGGGAATATCCTCTGTGCAGCCAATGTCGGTAAGCGATTTTACAATGTACTTGCCCTCGAGCATCCTTGCCACCTCTTTGGCCTTATTCTGATTTCCAGTAGCAAAAACAATTGTTGGCAGATCCTGTCCCATCTTTTTTCTCAAAATTTTTCCAGCTGAATTTCTTTCAATTAGCCCAAACACAAAATTCCTCACCCTCTGCTTTCCCTTTAAAATAGCTTCAACCTTTTCGATGAATTTTTCATCACGCTTCATGTCTGCCCTAAGCTCTATGGTTTGTCCTAGTTCAGGATGAGGCACTCCATAAATTGCAAAATCTGAAGAAGTTAGATGGCGGATTTGGGATTCGAGATGCTCAGGATTGTGCTTGATTCCACCAGAATTAATAATGTCGCTCCCTCGTCCAACCCAAGTGAAAGAAGTAGGAGAATGCAACTCAACCACGTCGTCAGTTTCCAAATTCTGCACTCCTCGCTCAGGCGAATTAATAGTCAATTTCCCTTCATTAGTGCTAAAAACTACTCCAGGCAATGCTTCATATTTTTCATCACCCTGCTTTCTCAATGCGATGTGGGTAATAGTTTCTGTCATCCCAAACCCCTCGTAAATTCCGGCGTAATTGAAATGATGTGGCGTAGGGGCGCCTCCAAGTAAAATTTGGGTTACGTTGCAAAGACTGTCCTCAACTTTTATGGCTTGGTGAGGGGTGAGTGCACAAAAATCTGCTTTGGGTAGTTGCGTGTTGTTGAGGCTTGGTTCCAATGCTTCAATGTTGAGCCCGCCAACTAATGCTCTAAGGAGCATCATCTTACCTGCAATAAAATCCATTGGAAGGGCTAGGACAATCGTATCACCTCGCTTAAGCCCAAAATATTCCAACGTCTGCTTTGCACTGTGAATAGCAGCTTCCCTAGAATGTGTGATCTCTTTTGGTTCGCCAGTCGATCCAGAAGTATTGCATTTTAGCGGCTCTTCAGTCTTAATCCAAAAAGCCAAAAACTCTGCAATACCCTTTGACCAAGCCGGACATTCTTCAGCAAACTTAGCTGTTCCCTTGGAACAAAGTGGCCAACTCTGATTGCCTATTTTAATCTTGGGCTTATGCCAAATCTCACCACCATAGACTTTCATCTCTGAGATGGTGTTGTTCATGAAAAGACTGCCTGTTCCTAGGCCTGAAACTCCAACGCAATATTTAGATTCACTTGCCTTTTGAGCTGTCCAGTTCGCTATAACTTCTAGACCCACATTTGATTCTAAAGCCGAAGTACTCCACCAACCAATGCCTCTTTTTTCGGCTTGGGCTATCCATTTGTTTGCCATCTCAAGTCCACCAATCAAACTTGGTTTAAGAATGATGTATTGAGGGCAAGTTGCATCAAGTAAGCTTGACATCTCATCTTCTTCAAACACTCCAATAAGCTCTTCGTCTAATGCAATATCGATGGGGCTGTTGTCACAAACAGATTTCATTAGCTCAAATTGCCCAGGCGCCACAGGCTGCTCAATGCTATGAATGTTAAACTCGGTTAGTTGGTTTAGTTTATCTAGCGCGTCAACTCCCCAAGCCCCGTTTGCATCCAATCTTAAAGTGTATTCAGGATGAGGGCAAATTTCTCTAATCTCTTTTAGAATCTGTAACTCCTCGTCAAAATCAAGGGCTCCAATTTTAAGCTTGATAGTCTTGAATCCCCTTGCTTTAAGGCCGCGTGCCTGCTCCACCATGCTATTAGCGTCGCCCATCCAAATAAGTCCATTTATGGTTTGGCCTTGGCTGCCTTTTGAAAAAGGAGTTGTGGATTCGCTATTGCTTAACTTATTTACAACTGTCTCTACGGCAAATCTCAAAGCTGGCAACTCTTTAGGGATGTCATTTATTTCTAGAGAAGTTGCCTTTTCTAGTTCTTTTAGTTTTTCCTCCGTCTGTTCAACAGATTCATAGCTTAAGCTAGGAATTAAGCTACATTCTCCCCAAACTGTCCTATCGTTTTGTGTGACTTTTAATAGGAAAGTGGGCTTTTTGGAAAGTGTGTTTCGTGAGGTTTGGGCTGGTTTCTTGAAAACAAGAGGCCTGTTTATTACCTCAATTTTTAATCCTTCTATTCTTGAGCTTAAAGGCACGACTAAATGGTTACGCTCATTAGCATGAACATTCCTGTGACAAAAGCCATCAAAGCTACCTTTTTAAGTTCGGGATCAAGTGACTTAGTGTTTTCTGTTCGCATAACAAGTAATGCATGCTTCATGCAAACGAGAGCGATTAACGCATACCAAATCATCCCCTTCCAGTCTTGTAAAAACCAAATCATAGAAGCCCAAGCTGTGAGAAGAACTGCTCCGTGGTAAAGTTTGGCCTTTTTAATCCCCATCTTAACGACAAGAGTGTTCTTGCCATTTGCTTTGTCTCCGTCGTGATCTCTTAAATTGTTTAGGTTTAAGACAGCAACAGCCATAAGACCAGAAAATGTAGCTGGAATTAACCAAATCATTTGGAAGGTGTGAGTAATTAGGAAGGCAACTCCTAGAACACCTACGTAGCCAAAAAACACAAGCACAAACAAATCCCCAAGCCCTCTGTATCCATAAGCCGTCTTGCCCATTGTGTACTTAAAAGCTGCGCCTATAGAAGCAATTCCCAACAATACCAATCCAACGGCCTGCCAGCCCATCCCCACATCTTCGAAGCTGAGGTATACAGTGGCACATCCAGCAATGAAGATTACAATCGAATTGAAAACTAAACGTGCCTTCATCTCCTTTGGGGTAATATCACCAGAAGCTAGCGCTCTATCGGGTCTGTTTTCGCCATCGGTTCCCTTCACGAAATCGCCATAATCATTTGCAAAATTCGCAAGCGTTTGTAATTTGATTACCACGAAGGTAGCAAGACCAAGAATAAGGAAAGATGCTTGAGGATTCTCTTTGAACCCAAGAGCCCCACCAATCATTACACAAGTTGTTGCTAGGGGCAAGGTCCTAAGGCGTGCTGCCTTAATCCATGCCTTAATGCTTGCCATGCCTTATGGGAACTTAGGATATTTCTGGAAGTCTGGATCCCTCTTTTCGAGGAATGCTTGTTTGCCTTCCTGAGCTTCTTCCATCAAGTAATACATAAGAGTTGCGTCACCTGCAAAGTCCATCAATCCACGTTGACCATCTAGTTCTGCGTTAAGTCCACGCTTAATCATCCTAATTGCAAGAGGAGATCTCTTCAAAATGGTCTTACACCATTCTACAGTTGTATCCTCAAGTTTGTCTAAAGGAACTACGGTGTTTACTAATCCCATTTTTTCAGCTTCAGCCGCAGAGTATTGATTGCATAGGAACCAAATTTCTCTTGCTTTCTTTTGGCCTACAATTGAAGCAAGATAGCTAGAGCCAAAACCAGCATCGAATGACCCAACCTTGGGCCCAGTTTGGCCAAAAATTGCATTATCTGACGCGATGCTTAAATCGCAAACCACGTGTAGCACGTGACCACCTCCAATAGCATATCCATTCACCATCGCAATAACTGGCTTAGGTAGTGAACGAATTCTCTTGTGTAAATCAAGAACATTGAGTCTAGGAACTCCATCCTCACCTACATATCCGCCTATTCCTTTTACGTTTTGGTCTCCTCCTGAGCAAAATGCCTTGTCGCCTTCTCCTGTTAGGACTACTACACCCACCTCATTTCTTTCGCGAGCAATGTCCATCGCGTCAATCATTTCAATATTCGTCTCAGGGCGGAATGCGTTGTATACCTTAGGTCTACAGATTGTAATCTTTGCAATTCCTTCGAAGAATTCAAAGCGAATGTCTTCGTATTCTTTAATCGTTGTCCAATTGCGTTGGCTCATTTTCTTAAAATAGTTTTATAAACTTCAGTACTCTTCAGGCCGTCGGTTACTACTTCTAGTAAAGAAGCAGTATCACTATTGCACATTTGCTCAATTGCCCTCTGGGTTTCTTCCTCATTAGTGGCACAAAAATACTTTAGACCGCAGTAATCAGCAGCAGATTTGATGCTAGTTCTGGGTTTAGTTTCAAAGTATTTATCAACCAATCCTGTGCTCTCTGGACCATCTAACCATCTGAAAATTTCTCCGCCGCCGTTATTTATTACAACCACATTGAAATTCGATGGGATTCTCTCAGTCAATGCAAGCCCGTTTATGTCGTACATAAATGCTATATCACCGCTTATTAGAAACACTTGCTCACCACTTACTTCTGCGTCTGCCACTGCTGTAGATGTGCACCCGTCTATTCCAGCAACACCTCTATTGCAATGAAATTTTAATGACTTTGGGCAATCAATTAATTGAACATACCTGGCCGAAGTTGAGTTGCTTAGGTGTGCAGTTGATTGAGATGGAATGGAATTTAAAATTGTATAAAATGCTTTGAAATCTGACCAAGGAATATCTGAGATTTCTATTTTAAGTCCTACTCGAGCATTTTTCCACTGCTCTATATACTCTTGTGATCCTTTAAATACTTCAGAATATTCTTTAAGCCAAAGTATTGGGTCAGACTTTATCACTGTAATCAACGAACCCCAGGTATCCCAACCTTTGCCAGAAGCGTTGATGTGGTAGTGGTTTGGTCTTTTGTCTAATAAGTAGTTTCTAAAACTTTTGCTTAGGGTAGGAGTTCCAATAGTAACGATTACATCTGGTTCAAGTTCTAGAGGTAGAGCTCCTCCATTTTGGCCCAAAAGCAAATCTGCTGAATGAACTATTGACGCTCCGTGTATACCAGAAAATCTTTCACATACCCCTGCTAAATGCAAGACCAAACTTTCACTTTGATAAAAGGGGAGAGATCCAGCAACAATCAAAACTTTTACTTCATCAACAAGCAATTCAGCAGGAATTTCAGGCACCTCATCAACTCTAGAAGTGCTCTCAATTAAATTAAGAGTGAAATCACTTTCTACAAGACCATAAAGAGGCTCTTCGAATGGTACATTTATATGAACCGAAGTTCCTGTAGATGATATATCGTAGGCCTTTTTTGCTTCTACGATTATCGCTTCTTCACTCATTTCACTCTCCTCAATCACCACTGAGTAAGAGCAATTTTTCCCAAATACTCCTGCTTGAAAAACTGATTGTCCGTGTCCTTTATCGATTACAGTAGTTGGCCTATCTGCAGTTATGCTTATAAGTGGAGTCCGACCGTGAAAAGCTTCTGCTATTGCAGGACCGTGATTTAAGGCTGCTGTTCCAGAAGTGCATACTACTGCAGTTGGCGTGCCAGTTCTAAGTCCTAAGCCCAAGGCATAATAAGCCGCTGACCTTTCATCAATAATAACGTGGGTTTCAACCTCAGGATGAGCGTCAAATGCTATAGTTAGTGGCGCATTTCTCGAACCAGGGCTAATAACTACATGCTTTAAGCCAGAAGCAGCAAGTTGAGCTACCAAAACTGAAGCACCTTTGTGATCTGACGTTCTGTAACTAGCCATATATTGTCGATTGGATTGCTTTGAGTTTAGCTTCTGTTTCTTCCCATTCCGAATCTATATTAGAACCCTCAACAATTCCTCCTCCAGCAAATAATTGTACTCCTCCGTTTTGCCATTTGGCACATCTTAGGTTAACATAAAAAGCACTTCCAGACGCTGATTCAACGCCTAAGTATCCCGTGAAGTACTCTCTGCTAAACAACTCATTATGAGTTATAAAGTCGCAAGCATTTTTAAGAGGTCTACCTCCAACTGCTGGAGTAGGATGAAGGTCGTTTGCTAGATCAACAATGCTTCCTGTCATTGAACATCTAAATCTAGTTTCTAGATGAATTAATTCGCCATAGACCAAATCCTCTATAGGCTCTATCCTCAAATCTGTAGCCCCATGATCCTCAAGAATGTTCTTGATATAATCCGTTACTAACCCTTGCTCATCGTATTCCTTAGAAGTCCATGGGCTTGTTTCAATTGATTCTTGAGTCCTAGTGCCAGCAAGTGAAACAGTCTCAATTCTATTATCTGAGGAAGCAACTAATAATTCCGGAGTAGCGCCACACCATACTCCTATGCTGGGGTGTTCTAAGAGGTAAACAAACGCGTCTTTGTAGGTTTGACATTTGTTTTTAAAGGCATCCTCTACAAAGAACTTCCCTTCAATACTCTTTACCCTCGACACAACTACTTTTTCTAATTTTTTTTCTTCAATTAAAGCTAAAGCTTTCTGAACTCCTAACCTGTGCTCATCCCTGCTGGTAGATTTGTTTTCAAAGATTTCGTCTGCTGCAATTGTGCCTTTTTCAGGGAAATCTGCCTTAACAACGTGCCCTCTCCACTCTATAGAAGGAAATTCTCCATTCAATTTAAAAGGCACAAACCTAAAGCATGAGGTCCCACTGTCTGAGGCCTCCATTGTATACACATCCTGCGCCCCAGGTGGACGCCACCAAATTCTTGTATTATTCATTCCTTGGCACTATCATTACTGTTAACCTAGAAGTGCAAACTAATCTTCCAAGTTTGTCTTTTATATCAATAGACCAAATATGAATTTTTCCGCCCTTATGTTTCAAAGTTGCAGTTCCATATACAGTCCCTGAGCTAACAGGTCTAACGTGGTTGGCGTTAATCTCAATCCCAACAGCACCCTTACCATCCTGTTCTACCAAGAAATGCGATCCTACTGATCCAAGTGTTTCAGCAAGTACGACGCTTGCACCACCATGAAGTAATCCATAAGGTTGGTGAGTTCTTTGATCAACTGGTAATTCACCTTTTACTATAGCTTCCTCAACTGAAGTTATCTTTAGTCCAATTGCTTCGGCTATGGTGTTCTTGCTTAAAGAATTTAGATCTGACATAAAAATATCGCTTTTAAGTACACAAACTTATGAGATTTATATTCTGAAACCATAGTAAAATCAAGGGACTCGAAAAAAATCACTTTTTTTAGAAAAAAAAACAGGCAACCCTGCTAAAACACCTTCGTCTAATTGGTGACATGGTCTATGACTATGTTGGTTTCAATTTTCTTGCAGGTATAGAAAAGGTCCCATTGGGACCTTTTTTTCATTAATCCCTACTGCAACCTGACGTAGACCACTGCCTTGGTTTCGAAAAATTCTTCGTTAAACCAATCTGAAATAGGCAAGACCTCTGATGCTCTATTTATTTCTCTAAGCTCAGACTGTAAGTCTCCTCCTTTTAGATATAGTATTCCATTAGGAAAAGGGTTAATGCACCTATTGCTAACCTTATTCTCTACCCATGGTAGAAATTTGCTCATCCTTGTAACAGCTCTGCTTACTATGAAATCAAATTTCCCCAGTACTTCGTTTGCCCTAAGGTGATGTGCCTTTACATTTTTCAAGCCTATATCCTCTATCAACGCTTTAACTACCTTGATCTTCTTTCCAATACTATCGCATAGTACAAATTCAACTTCAGGATACAGAATTGCCAAAGGTAAACCGGGTAATCCACCTCCTGTACCTACATCTAACACTTTAGTCCCATCAGCGAACTTCATTGCCTTTGAAATAGCAAGGCTGTGAAGGACGTGGCGCGTGAAAAACTGATCTATATCCTTTCTTGAAACTAGATTGATTTGGGAATTCCACTTTGTGAAGCTCACTCCCAATTTTAAAAACTGAGATTTTTGCTCTTCTGAAAGAGAAGGAAAATATTTATCTATGACTTCCAAACTGGGTTCTTAGTGAACTACTCCAATTTGGTTTACAGATCTATCTCCTTCAGCGTTAAACCAAGCAACTATGTACATTCCTTCTGACCATGAACTAACGTCTAGTTGAGTTATTCTCACATCATTATTTGGGGCTGTGTACATCGTTCTACCAGCAGCGTCAGTAACAATAAACTCTCCGTCAGAAGTTGGAGTCTCGATAATGAGGGTATTGTTAGCTGGGTTAGGGTAGATGCCTAGCTTAGGAGCAGTTTGGCCTATAGAGGACCATGCTGTACAGAATTGATCAGTCTCTTGCTCCTCAAAAACACCATCTGATTCAACCATCACATTGTTGTCATCGTCATAAACAACCCAAGACCCCTCACCATATTCACAGCATAAACCATCTCCGTATGAATCGTTCATTGTAACAATGTAGCAACCCTCTTCTAAACACATGTCTATAACGATTTGTTCGCCGTTTAAGTCGTCCTCATAAGGTCCGCCCTCGTAAATCACAGTGCCAAGACGCTTTATAGTCCATGTTGTTTCAGAACCGTAATCGTCTAACGTCAATACAAAAGTGAAGTCATATGTGTCTCCAGCAAATGTTGAGAATTCAGACTCTGCCTCGTTGTTTAGACCATTGTCGTCTGAAGTGTTATTTGGATTAGAAACTTCGGCTTCAATTGAGTTTGTGCCATCAACAGGAGTGAATCCAGGAAGAGAAATTGTTTCTGTTTGTCCGGTGCTAAGGTTTCCGTTCCAGTTTATCTGTTGAGAATTTGAGTTGTTAATATTATATGTGATGGTACAAGATGTAAGGTTGTTATTTCCTGGATTGCTTAAGATTAAGTCAACTTCAATTGGATCAGCACCACAAATTAATCCTTCTGGCGCACCTGAAATTGTAATTCCAGCATCGTCATCGTATGAAACGGCTCCATCTGGGTAACCATCCCAAACCGTGATTCCACCACCTGATGGGTCTAAGTATTGAGACGCTCCATTTCCCCAACTGACGTCTAATCTACCGAACCAATCAGCTCCACCATTGTTGACGCTTCCTGAACATGCAGCATATCCGCCAAACAATTGGCCGATAATTCTATGATTATGGTCAAATAATGGTGCACCTGATGAGCCTGGTTCAGTTACACCATCTTCCCATTGATTGATATACCAAACCGCTGCACCCCCAGTATTTGTTTGAGATGGACTATCCTCGTCAAAACAAATCTTTTTAATATCTCCACCTGGGTGGTGAATGCATACTCCAGATTCTGGAGTGCTTCCAGTTGCATCAAAACCAGCATACTGAACATTAAAAAAAGCAGGTGGAACTTCATTTAACTCTAGAAGTGCATAGTCTGAGCTACCGTTATTTATAAGTGTAGTTGCTCCACTTACACTTTGGTTAGTTGGTCCGGTACTTCCACTACATCCAGGACTTTCGTGATTAAAATAGAATAACCAATTGTTTGGATTTCCAAGGCAGTGATTTGCAGTAAGGAAATAAGGAGTGCCGTCGTTTGCAGTATTATTTATTAAAGCTCCTGTACACTGTCCCCAACCTCCTTGTACGATAATTGCTACACTTCTTGACTCATTTTGCCATGGTGCTCCCTCTGGACAATTCACATTTATGTTGCAATCACCAGAATTCCCAAAGGGCCCTCTGAATTGAGATGCTACATCTTCAGCGTAGTGAAGCAAACTTCTGTATCCATAGACTGCTTGATCAATTTTAATTGGAGCAGTTGTTCCTTTGAAATTGGCTGATGTAATTCAACTATAAGTTCTGGACCTGCAATAACTCCTGTAGCTAATCCTCCCCAATCCTGCACATTTCTATGATCAAATCGTCCAATAAACTGATGCGTGATTGGCGACCAAAGAGACGAAGGAAAAAGCAAGAAGCATATAACGAAAAAACTGGACAAAAACCTCAACAAATAAAAAGAGAAAACCACAGTTTACATAGCCAAAGTCAACACATTACTCGAAGGTCTAAAAACGTTGCTTTAGCACCAGATCCAAAACTCATCAAACCAGCTTCTGATCCAATTCTTAGAACAATGAAAATTGAGGAGTTACAAAAGCTATCGTCTCATGTAGAAAAGGAGATGAAAAAGGCGGCTAAAAACATGGACTATTTAGAGGCTGCACGATTAAGGGATGAGCATTTTGCTCTTGAAAACTTGATTGAGCTAAGACGCAAGTAAAGTTTATCTTTACACTGTGAAAATCCCAAGTATTTTAACTGCTATACTTACTCTAACAATATGGAATTGTAAGACTTTAGAGGTAAACCCTTCTGTTATAAAAGAATCTAAGGAATTGACTGAAACTCCCTTTAATTACGATACTGTTTTTGTTTCTGGAGACACATTACATGCTGTGGTAAGATATTCTGGAGGTTGCGGAAATCACAAATTCAATATAGAATCAATTGGACCTATGCTCAAAAGTTTACCGCCTAAGCAACCTATTCGTATTGTTCATCGTTCTGATGGTGATCCTTGCAGGGCACTTTTAAAAGAAGAATACAAGTTTGATATCAAAGAATATAGAGGTACAATAAATGGCACTACATTCTTAATATTAGAAAATTGGAACAAAAACCTTAGTTACTCCTACTAAAATGAAACACCTTATAATTAGAACTATATATATGCTTGCATTTGTTGCTTGCTTGAAGTCAGCTGTAGCTCAAATCAATTACGGAGGAGAACCATTTTTTTTAATAAATAAAGAAAGTATTTACGACTCATCAATTGAATTACCAGCTATAGATAGAG
>CACHDD010000020.1 GCA_902578505.1 uncultured Bacteroidota bacterium
CCATTGTTTGGTTCTCCAGGACCATTTGCTCCAACATATTTATAAGCTAAAGCAGGCTGTGCTAGAAGAATCGTTAAAACGAATATTGAATAAATGCGTTTCATAATTGTATCATGCATTTTTGTAAATTCTATCAAAAGTCAAACTTTAGACCTAAACGAATAGTACGAGGAAGGCCTAGATTAAACGGATTATCTACATACATGGAGTAGTAGTTTCTAAATGCGTCAGGGTTATTCTGACTATTGATTAATGGTTGGTATTGTGCGGCAGCTAGATAACCGTCATCATCAGAAACGCCTGTATATCTGTATACAGAGCTAATGTTCTGATTGTTAAGGATGTTGCCAATCCAAAGATATAAGTTCATATTAATCACCTTAGCTTTATCTCCCTCGCCACGAAGTTTAACTCGGAAATTCTTGTCGAGATTTACATCCATATTAAATGACCAAGGAAGACGAGAACCATTAATACTCCCTTCAGTTGAAGGGCTAATTTCACCAGTAATTGGAGTAGCAATTGTAGATGCAGTGTATGGTGTACCTGAACCGAGGTTTGCAATAAGATTAAGACCCATATTAGCAAATAATTGTGTTTCACCAATTACAGGTCCATCATATTGATCACCAGAACCGTAACGGTAGTCAATATTTGCTACAATTCTATGCCGTTGGTCGTAGTTAAGAGGAGTAATTGTTCTAAGATTTGGTAGTCCTGCGTTGATAAGAGCAAGAGCTGTTGAAGTTGTAGACCCTGTACCGTCAGCATACTGAAGAGTATAGTTCGCATTCATTCTAACATTTCCAGTACGTCTTAGGTCATATCCAACAGTTAAACCTTTAACGGTACCAAAGTCTATGTTGCCGAATGCACTATACGGTCTGGGATAAGCTCCAGTAAAGTTTCTTACCTGTATCATGTCACGCATTTCCTTATAATAAGCACTAATCTTAAGACTTGAAGTTTTAGTCAGCACTTGTTGGAAACCAAGCTCATAATCAATTGTCTTCTCAGGTCTAAGATCAGGGTTAGATATTAAGCTATTATTGTTCTCAATAAATAAGTAATCAATAGGTGAGAATCTATTGTTTGAAGTTGGTCTCTGTGTTAGCACATCATAGTGAGCAAAGAATACAGCCTCATCACTAATATTAAAGGAGAATGATATTCTAGGCATAATATTTACAGCAGGATTATAATCTCTGAATGCGTTTCCATCAAGTTCTGCATCAGGATCCTGGTTCTGCAACCATGGAGCAGGATAAGGCTCGTTAACAGCAAGAATATCTGGATCATTAATTTCAGCGCCAACTGCATTGTACCATGTGTCACCATCACGGAAACCAACAATTGCATTTGGGTTTTCTAATGCATCTACATAAACAACATAATCATCACCAATATTATCTGGGATTACAACTTCACCATCAATATGTTGTTCAATTAAAGAAGTGCCATTTGTATTATTTGTTACGTCGCCAACATTATACGAGTTTCCAATTACATACGGGTCTTTAAGAACACTTTGGTTTGCATCGAATCTATCAACACGAACCCCTACATTAAAGATGATGTCGTCAAAAGTAAATTTATCCATAATATACCCAGAGATGTAGATGGGTTCGTAGGGAGATATAGGTCTTGTTTTACGTCCAGTATTCGGGTCTGTGTTATTAAAAAACTCTTCAATTGTGTATGTTGTATTGTCTTTATTACCCCATGCATCGTATCCATAGTATGAAACAGCACTGCTTCCTTGATTTAATAATTCATCTGCAGCAAACCATTCAAGCTGTATTGAGTCAGGATTTAATGCATCTACTTGAATTAACTCAGTTTCACCATATTTAAGAATATTTCTAAGGTTTTCATCTATTAGATATTGGTTATCACCTTGTAATCTATCGTATGTAACATAGTATTCAGTACCAATATTTGTAATAGTTGAATCACTAAAGTCAAGCTCTTTAATATGAGAGTTTGTGTAAAGTCTTGCTAAAGTCCAAAGACCAATAGGAGCTAGCGAGAACGCGGCATCTCTTCTTTGCTCATATTCAAAACCAAGTTGGAATGCATGGTCCCCTATGTCTGCAGAACCAGCGGCGCTCACTCGGAATTGAGAGTTATTAGATATGTAGTAAGTACCACCCTGTTGCCCTGGGTAAGTCCATAAACCATATACTGAAGAGGGATTTTGTCCATTGAGGATTGCATTGCCGTTTTGAACAGCTAATATGCTTTCATATGGACCATCATCATCTGGATTGTAATTTTCTTGATCGAATAAATTGAAATACTGATTATTAATCGCAGCAAGTTCAGGGTTATGCTCTGAAGCTTGGAATTGAACTAAAGTGTCCTCCCAGCCGTTGTGTACAAATCTTCCAGTGTTATAGTTGTATTCGTATGAGTTTCTATTGAGCACATTGAATGTGCCAACGTGACCGTAGCGGAAAAAGTTATCTCTATGGTTTGCGTCTTGAATAGAGTAGTTTGTCTCACTGTAATCAACCATAATTTGGTAGAATACATTCTTTAGAGTACTTGGGTCGTCCTCATCATTTACAAACCTTTGACTGAATTTTGCATAAGCTCTCCAGTCTAAGTTTGTAACTAAGTTGTTATTTTCCCAATTCATTAAAGAGTTAGCATAATTAGCAGAGTATGATTTTCCACCAGCTGCAGTAGCTCCAAATGTTAGGCTTGTAGTTTCATTTGTGTTAACGTCAATTTTGGTAACAAGATTAGCGTTTTGACTTGATGCATTCATTCTAGTTGGCACAACAGTAAACGCTCCAGTTCCAGGAATTGCACTACCATTAGTGTCATATTCTGGAAGTAGAAAATCTGAATTATAAAGTGCGCCATTAACTTCACCTGTTGAGCTGATATTCTGACGCAGAGGGTCATTAATAATTGATTCACGAGCTTCGTCAGTAATTCTATATACACCTCCGAATGTTGGTCTTGGGTCTTTTTGATAGGTGTAGTTGCCTGACAGGAAAAGTCCAAGAAGCGGATCTGTTTTTTCACCTTTGTCATTTTTACGGAAAATGATTGGGCCTGATGCAACCATCTCAGCAAGGTTATATCCAAATTTATCTAATCCTATCACCGATTCGCCCTGTGGTATACCTGAAGAAATCACCTCACCACCACCAAACCACTTACGGCTTGAATTTCTTAGTGAGATGTTAATTACACCACCAGTTGCGTCACCAATATTTGCTGGGATACCACCTGTTACAACCTGTACCTCTTCTATTGCAGACTTTGGAAGTGCTTGTGAACCACGAACTTTTATACCATCGATATATACCCATGTTGATGATGTACGTGCACCACGTATCGAGATTCCTCCACCAGTACCTGCTGTACTTGCACCAGCTACCGTTGTCGCGATAGATGTTGCAGAACGACCAGGTAGTTTATCTATATCTTCACGACTAACAGTTCCGCCTGATGCACCACCATCTTTGTCAATCAATGGCACTTCGTATTCAACGACTTCTGCTTCAGCTACCATTACACCAGCACTAAGTACTGCATTCACAAATTGAATCTTGTTTGCAGTAATCTTTACACCAGTAATTTTTTTTGGCTGGTATCCAACAAATGATAGAAGAACGTCATAAGTCCCAGGCGCAATTGGCTTGATTGTATACTTTCCATCAAAATCTGTGTTGGTACCAGAAATTTGGTTACCGTTAAGGAATACAACTACACTGGCAAATGGAAGAGGATCTCCCAAATCTCCATCAGTCACAGTTCCTTTTAGCGTTCCAGACCCTACTTGGGCCAAGCCAGCACTTGATATAAAAAGTACTGCTGCAAAAAATGATATAAAACCTTTCATTAACAGGTGTTTTTCAGGCGTTTCTATAGAAGGCGTAAATATAACCCATTTTCACCCTTTGTGAAAGAATGTGAAAATTCACTTAAATATCAGGTTATAAGCGGGTTCTCATACGACTCCACCATGAGTGGTTTCTGCCACTTGCCTGACGTCGAGCTTGTTTTTGGCCATCTAGCATTTTTTTTTTGGTTCTACTATCTTGCATCTCATAGTGATCTCGCTGTCGTTGCTTATAATTTTTTTCCCACTCCTTGTATGCAATTTTTGCTTGCTTTTTTGCCTTTCTTTTCGCCCTCTTTTTTTTAAACCGTTCAATCAAAGATGGTTTTTCATCGATTTGGGCTTGGGAGGTTAAACTCAAACCCAAAGCACCTAAAAGAATTATGTACTTGATGAAATTCACTTCTTCAAATTTAGCTCTTTTAGTGCATCAATTGTTGTATCAAAAGGAGTCGAACAAGACCCTTCTTTACAGACAAAAATTTGCAAACTTTTTTCATGATTATTTACGCAAGATTTTCCCTCTAAAATTTTTGGGAATGATGATTTGAAAGTGCCACCGGAAATTAATATTTGAGGCAAAAATATTTCGTCAAAATCTTGACGAGTCAAGCCCAATTCATTTTCATCCTTTGCTTTAATTACAACTTCATAAAATGGGTAGGATCTCCAGAGAAGAATTTGGCCCCAATTTGTAGCTCTCCTTATGTTCAGACATTCTTCCCAAGTAGCCACAAGCATTCTGTCCGACCTACTAACCCAATCAAATCTAGAGAAGTACCTCCCAAGTTTGAATAGGTTCATTGCCATAGTTGAATTTGATGCAGGAATTACGCCATCATCATTCTCTTGCTTCCTTGCAAAAAGCTCTGAGGAATTAGAAGATGTAAACCAAAATGTTCCCAAGTTAACGTCATAGTATTTGTCAAAACTATAGTTGAGTAGGTCTTGGGCTTTGTACAACCAGCCCGAATCAAACGTTACTTCATAGAGGTCAATGCAAGCTTTTATTGTAAATGCGTAGTCTTCTAAAAATCCAGTTATCGTATGACCAGTTTTAGAGTGATAACTATGGTACAAACCACCGTCTTCAGAAACTGCATTTTCAAGTATGAAGTTCTGGGCTTTGATGGCTTGTTCGAGGTGTTTGGGCTCTTTGAAAGTCTTGTATGCGGTGCAAAGTCCAGACACGGTTAACGCATTCCAAGATGTTAGAATTTTGTCGTCAAGGCCAGGTTTTATTCGCCTCTCTCTAACTTTTAAGAGTTGAGATTTTACACTTTGAAGTCTTGCATTGAATTCATCTTGACTTAAACCCAAATCCTTTGCCAAATCTTCATCACTCTGCCATTTCATCAACACATTGTTCCCGTCTTCCAAACATGATTTTTTATCAATTTCAAACACGTAGGAAACGAAATCAAAATCCTCCGTTGAAAGAATGTTTCTCAACTCGGAATTTGACCAAACATAGTACTTACCCTCAACGCCTTCTGAGTCTGCATCAAGAGCTGAATAAAATCCTCCCCTTGAATCGCTTAATTCCCTTTCAAGAAAATCAATTGTTTCGAAAACCAATTTCTTGTAGTTTGACTTTTTCCAAACCCGAAATGCATTAGAGTATGTCGATATAAGCAGTGCGTTATCGTAGAGCATCTTTTCAAAATGCGGAATCTTCCATTCTGAGTCTACGCTGTATCTGGAAAAACCCCCGCCTATTTGATCGTAAATACCACCTCTAGACATTGCGTCTAGGGATAGTTGGGTTTGTGCTAAGGCATCTTTATCTCCTAAGGCAGAGCTAAAATGCAGAAGGAAGTCTAAGTTCGTAGGTAGGGGAAATTTTGGCGCACCACAATTAAGGCCAAACTCCTTATCCCAACTCTCTCTCCACCCATCTACCTGCTCTTTGATTGAGATCAAATATTTGTTACAAAGATCATCGGGCCAAGGGCCGCCCGCAATTTCTTTATAGGTAATTTCTTTTGGCGCAGAAATAAGGTCTGAAGCAGCAACACTTTGTTGAAGTCTAAAAGCGTATTCTTCGATTTTTTTGGGCTGGGTGTTTTTTAGTAGCACCAATTTCTCAAGCCTTTCTAAGAAGTTGTCCTTAGCAAAATAAGTTCCACCAAATATGGGTTTCCCATCTGGTAGTGTGATGCAGTTTAAAGGCCATCCGCCTCTTCCTGTCATGATTTGGACTGCGTGCATATATACTGCATCAACATCTGGGCGTTCTTCTCTATCAACTTTTATAGAAATAAAATGTTCATTAATAAATTCTGCTGCCTCCTCGTCCCCAAAAGTTTGGTGATTCATGACGTGGCACCAATGGCATGCGCTATAGCCAATGCTAACAAATATTAACTTACCTTGCTCGCGAGCTATGTCAAAAGCCTCGTCGCACCAAGGCATCCAATCAACTGGATTATGAGCATGCTGGACCAGGTAAGGACTAGAAGAATCAGCTAATCTGTTGGTGTATTTTTGAGATGAGTTTGGCATATATATTAGGCCCAAATTTTTTCTTCATAAAGTTAAAAGTAAGTGGTGATAATGTACCTTTGATGACCATAATTTTAATCCATGTCACTAAGCAAATCTGACTCTCAAATCGCTGATCTTATAGATTTTGAGCATAAGCGTCAATTAGAAGGAGCAGAGCTCATAGCATCGGAGAATTTTACTTCTCAATCTGTAATGGATGCTCAGGGTTCAATACTTACAAATAAGTATGCTGAGGGCCTTCCTCGTAAGAGATATTACGGCGGATGTAAGTTTGTAGATGAGGTGGAACAGCTTGCGATTGACAGACTTTGCGAATTATTTGGAGCAGAGTGGGCGAATGTTCAACCTCACTCAGGGGCTTCGGCAAATTCAGCAGTAATGTTGGCTTGTTTGAATCCTGGGGATAAGATTTTGGGCTTTGACCTAAGTCATGGAGGGCATCTTACTCACGGTTCTCCAGTAAACTACTCGGGTAAATTGTATAAACCAGTTTTTTACGGCGTTGAAGAGGAAACGGGAAGAGTTAATATGGATAAGGTTGCGGAGATTGCAGAGAGAGAAAAACCCCAAATGTTAATTTGCGGAGCATCTGCTTATGCTCGAGATTGGGATTACGCTCGCTTCCGGGAAATTGCAGATAGTGTTGGAGCGATACTGCTAGCCGATGTAAGTCACCCTGCTGGTTTAATTGCTGCAAAACTATTACGCGATCCACTTCCACATTGCCACGTAGTAACCACGACAACTCACAAAACTTTGAGGGGTCCAAGAGGAGGAGTAATTATGGTTGGTAAGGATTTCCCAAACCCTTGGGGTAAAACCACAATGAAGGGAGTTGTAAGATCATTTACTTCTATTCTAGATTCAGGGGTATTCCCAGGAATGCAAGGAGGTCCGCTTGAGCACGTAATAGCTGGAAAAGCTGTGGCGTTTGGTGAAGCTCTTCAGCCAGCATATAAGAATTACTGCAAGCAGATTATTTTCAATTCCCAAGCCATGGCTGAGGCGTTTGTAGCTAAAGGATACAATCTCATCAGTGGTGGAACTGATAACCACCTAATGCTAATTGATCTTCGCAATAAAGACATCACTGGAAAGGATGCTGAGCTTGCTCTTGGGAAAGCAGAAATTACTGTTAATAAAAATATGGTTCCGTTTGATACGCGCTCTCCATTTGTAACATCAGGTATGCGAGTTGGTACTCCAGCAGTAACGACTAGAGGGCTCGTAGAAAGTGATATGCTTCAGCTTGTAGAATGGATAGATGAGGCAATTTGCAATCGAAATGACGAAGCTACTTTAGAAAGAATAGGTGGAGCAGTGATGGAACACATGAATAAGTTTCCTCTATACTCTTAATTCAGCTTTTTTAAGCTGCCCTCTGGCGAATTTAAGAGGATGATTGAGTCGACTTCACTGTTTCGAAATAGCATTTTAATTTGTGAGCAAGTTGCCTCATTTATGCTCGCACTACCTGCATCATCTATGGTGTAGTAAATGATATTTCCATTTCCTTTAATGTCTATTTGGTATATATCTCCACCTGAGAATTTGGCATCAAGTGTTTTTCCCATCATTTGGTTTTGTAAAGTGTCATTAGTGTAGCTCAACACTTTTGCATTTCCAAGAAGGGATAAGATCGAAGGCTTATTGTCGATCACTGTCATCTTAACACTATCTCCAGTTAATTCTTCTTCTTCAGATCTAACGGCAGGGTTTCCTAAAAGCCAAACCTCGTCAGCATCAAGATTCCAACTTAGCGAATCTCCATTGCCAGAAAATGCTCCCTGCTCGAACTCAACATATTTTATTGCAAAAATCCAATCCTCACTCTTGCGTAACCTCCTTGCTTCCAAAATCAATGTATCATCTTTTTCTATATTAGTAGCAATCGCCGGTTTGAGGGTGTCACCGTGAATAATCTCAATTTCGTCTGTTCTGTTTGCATAAGTGCCAGTGACAGTAAGAGTATTAGTTGAATCTCTTACTATGACATTTCCCCAAGCTGTACCTTTTCTTTCTTTTTGGTCTACAATAATACTATCTCCTGCAAGGAATCCCTGTTTGTCATAAATGCTTGCGTTGCCAGCAAACCAACCTGCTTCACTGTCGCCGTCAAATTCACCTCTCTCACAATCTATTTGTGCTCCCCCAATGTCCATATGAGTTTTTTGATATATACTTAGGTACTTATCCTCTTTGTCAATAGCTATCGAATCAGATGCTATAAAGTCTGTCCCTTCTTCTACAATTACATTCCCACCTGCATATAATTTTCCAGATCTAGAATTGTATGTGCCAAGATTACTTTCAAGAGTTTTGGGCCCATTAATAAATTTAGCTCGTTGGTAGTAGTTCACTAGTTTGTGCTCAATATCGTAGATGAGTTCAGGGCATGTAATACTCATATCCTCATGCAGGAATTGGACATCTTCACGAACAGTAATGGTTTGGGTTTCTGGATTGAGGATGGCATATTCAGCTAAAAGAGTAGTGCTTGGTTCGTTTACAACTCTAATGTTGCTGAACACTTCGAATCTTCCATCATCGAATCTGTAAGCACTATCACAATTGAGTACTGCATCACCGAATCCCAGCTTTACATTACCAAGCAGTCTACTGGATGCAGAAATTAGAGGGTCTCGCTCAATGGTTTTCGCGGCAAGGATCTTTACTCGTTCCTTAGGTGCAGATTTTTCTGTTTGGGCTTGCCCTGAAAGAGTGAATCCAAACAGACCTAAAATTATAAGTATTTTTCTTAGTCTTTTGATCATCCAATAACTCCGGCAGCAATAGTAGCATGCGTGCTCGGATCCACTAAGATAAACGCACCAGTAGTACGATTAGTGCGATATGGATCAGAAAGTATTGGAGAAGCTGTCTTAATTCTCACTCTTGCAATATCATTCATCGCTATATCTCTATTCTCCTCATCTCTGTGGAGGGTGTTGATGTCGATGCGGTAAAGCACTTCGGAAATTTTGGCCCTCACCTCGTGAGACATGTGTCTGATGATGAGTCTAGCCGAAGGATTTAGTGGTCTTGAATCTAGCCAACAAATCTTTGCATCGACTTCGCTAAGCATTTGGGGTTGGTTGTTTTTTCTCACCAACATTTCTCCGCGGCTAAGATCAATATCATCTTCCAGAGTCATCACAACACTAAGTGGAGGAAAGGCAAGGTCTAGCTCATCCTCACCAAGAGTGATTTCTTTAATCTTAGTTGATCGTCCACTAGGTAGAGCTACAACTTCATCGCCTTTTTTAAAAACGCCTGAGGCAATTCTTCCTGCGTAACCTCTGAAATCTCTGTGTTCGTCTGTCTGGGGTCTGATCACGTATTGGATAGGGAACCTACAATCCTGAAGATTTCTATCAGCACCAACGTGAACGTTTTCGAGGTGGTGGAGTAGGGTAGAGCCCCCATACCAAGACATATTTTCAGACGTGTCTACAACGTTGTCTCCTTTGAGTGCGCTAATCGGAATAAAGGTGATGTCCTTTATGTCGAGGCGTGAGCTGAAGCTCTTGTAGGATTGAACGATGTCGTTGTATTTGGCCTCATCATAATCGACCAAATCCATTTTATTTACACAGACAACTAAATGCTGCAAGCCCAAAAGTGAAGCGATAAAACTATGCCTATGAGTCTGCTCAACTAACCCATTTCTCGCGTCAATTAAAATGATTGCAAGGTCAGCTGTCGAAGCCCCAGTAACCATATTTCTCGTGTACTGAATATGACCTGGTGTGTCTGCAATAATGAATTTACGCTTAGGTGTTGCGAAGTATCTATATGCAACGTCAATTGTAATTCCCTGTTCTCTTTCTGCTCTTAAGCCATCTGTGAGTAGGCTCAAGTCTGCGCCTTCAAGACCTTTTTGCTTTGACTCTTGCTCTACAGCTTCTAGTTGATCTTGGAATATGCTTTTTGAATCGTAAAGAAGTCTTCCAATGAGGGTGCTCTTACCGTCATCTACACTTCCCGCAGTTGTGAAGCGCAATAATCCGTTTGTGTGTGTCGATGAACTCATTAGAAATATCCTTCTTTTTTTCTATCCTCCATTGCGCTAGAACTTCTCTTATCGTCCATTCTTCCGCCTCTTTCTGTAATTCTAGTCGCAGCAACCTCGTCAATGATTTTTTCTACCGAATCTGCGTCGCTTTCAAATGCACCAGTAATTGTTAAATCTCCAAGGGTTCTGAATCTGACTTGCAGAGACTCTGCCACTTCTCCTTCTTTTAGATTTAAATATTCAGAGTAGGCCAAAATCTGACCGTCGCGTCTCACACACTCCCTTTGATGAGAATAGTAGAGACTCGGAAGCTCAATGCCTTCTTTGAGGATGTAATTCCAAACGTCTAGCTCAGTCCAATTGTTCAAAGGGAACACTCGGAAGTGTTCATCAGGAGCGTGCATTCCATTAAATAGATTCCACAGTTCTGGCCTTTGGTTTTTTGGATCCCATTGGCTGAAGTCATCCCTGTGAGAAAAGAACCTCTCCTTTGCTCTAGCTTTCTCTTCATCCCTTCTGGCACCACCTATACAAGCGTCGAATTTGTTTTCTTCAATGTTGTCGATAAGTGTAGTTGTCTGAAGTTTATTTCGGCTGGCATTGTGTCCAGTTTCCTCCCTTACTTTTCCGTCGTCGATAGTTTTTTGGACAGATCCAACTATGAGGTTCGCTCCAAGTCTTTCAACTAAATTATCTCTGAATTCTAATGTTTCGGGGAAATTGTGACCTGTATCAATATGCACTAAGGGCATGGGGATATTAGCCGGTGCAAATGCTTTAGCAGCCAAGTGAGTAACAACGATACTGTCTTTACCTCCGCTGAATAAAATAGCAGGTCGGTCGAATTGGGCTGCAACCTCTCTAATTACGTAGATAGACTCAGCTTCAAGTTCACTAAGGTGATCGAGATTGTACGTGTCTATATTAGTCATTTCGCCCTAATCTACCGTATTTAAACCAAGCTCTTTCGTGCATGTAATAGAACAACATTTTTAGAAAAAATTCAATAGTTGTTACTACTCCAGCACTTTTCACATCTTCAGTGAAAATATAGAATAAAGTAAATGTTGTAGCTGATGCAATGACTCTCCATGTAAAGGTCTTTGCGAGGTGTCTAATTCTAGATTTTTTATTGTCCACTAGCCCGTGCTTTACGCCGTTTTTTAAATCCTACTATTATTGTTCGAATTTAGGGTGTTTTGCTAGTCTTTTCTCAACATTTTCCCAATTTGTAAAGTGGAATCCTCTATCGTCTAGATATATAGTAGCAGCAAATTTTGAGTTACTTACAGTGTCAAATAAATCTGACATTTCGTATTTCTCTAACCACTCTTCAATAACAAGAGCAGGTCGAGAGCTCATTATCTTAAGTACGTAGCCTTTATCCTTAAGTCGTTGCAATACTTCTCGTGCACCATCCATAGGAGGGTCATAAGCGTTGTCTAATCCTTGAAACCCCTTGCTGTATTTGTGAATTACACCATCAAAATCGACTGCTAGTGTTTTTCTTTTGTCAAGAGTTTTCAGTTCTTTTGAAGGGACAGGACTTATTCCTAAAATCTTTACTACACCTTCGTCAACAGTACACAAGCCAGTGTCGATATCAATGAAATTCTCAGTTGGAGCCTCATAATTTAATACGTGATTCTCCTCACGTCCTCTAATTTCATTTGTGTGTACATAAATTTCACACACTTCAACTGACGATTTAAGTTTCTCCCTCATGTTTTTATAGGGAGCTACTAAACTTACAACTACAACTTCGTTTTTGTGATGGAGATATCTAGCTATGCTTTGGGCATTTTGAACATTTGAAACTCTGCCCTCCTCAGTATAATCTTTATTTCCAGTAATGTCTCTCAGGTCGTCTCCATCAATGTGATGAGGAGCATAACCAAGCCTTCTTAGCTGAGCAATTAATGCTTTCGCTAAGGTTGTTTTACCATGGCCTGGTTGACCTGTGAACCAATAGATCATTCAAGATCTGTATTTAATAAGAGGGTTTGCTCTCTATCAGGTCCAACGCTTAAAATGCTAACCTTAACACCAACTTCGTCTTCAACCATTTTCACATAAGCGTTTAGTGAAGCAGGAATGTTTTCCTTTTTTCTCAATCCAGTTAGATCTCCTGGCCAACCTTCAAACGATTTATAAACTGGCTGCACCTCATCAGGATTGATTCCATAAGGCAGATAGTCTATTTTTTCGCCATTGTGCATGTAATGAGTACAAACTTTCACCTCGTCAAATTCTCCTAGAACGTCGGCCTTCATCATGCAAAGTTGTGTAACACCATTTACCATAACAGCGTATTTAAGTTGTGGTAGATCTAACCATCCACAACGTCTTGGACGACCTGTTGTCGCGCCAAACTCCATACCTGCTGATCTAAGTTTCTCTCCGGTTTCGTCCTCTAACTCCGTCGGGAATGGTCCAGAACCAACTCTGGTGCAATAAGCTTTAAATATTCCGAACACCTCTCCAATTTTATTTGGAGGAACACCCATGCCAGTACAAGCTCCAGCAGTAATAGTGTTTGATGATGTAACGTATGGATACGTTCCAAAATCAATGTCCAACATCGTTCCTTGCGCCCCTTCAGCTAGGATTGATTGGCCTGCATTTAAAGCGCCATTTAGAACGTGCTCTGAATCTATGAGCTTGAAATTCTTCAAATTTTCAACTGCATCAAGCCAAGCATCCTCATATTTACTTAGGTTGTAAGAATACTCTTGGTATTGTTTTAGCATTCTTATGTGCTTCGTCTTAAGCGCCTCATATCTCTCTTTGAAATGCGGAGATTCTAAATCGCCAACGCGTAAACCATTTCTACCAGTTTTATCCATGTAGGTAGGCCCAATTCCCTTTAGTGTAGAACCGATTTTTGCCTTTCCTTTTGCCTGCTCTGATGCTGCATCAAGGAGCCCGTGTGTTGGCATGATAAGATGCGCCTTTCTAGAAATAACAAGTGACTTTGTTGGGTCAACCCCTCGCTCAACTAGAGCGTCAATTTCTCTTTTGAAAATTACGGGATCAATTACAACTCCATTACCTACAACGTTTAAAGTGTTCTCTCTAAAAATCCCAGAAGGAATTGTATGGAGAACGTGCTTTTTTCCGTCAAATATTAAAGTGTGCCCTGCGTTTGGTCCTCCTTGGAATCTTGCAATCACATTGTACTCAGGTGTAAGCACGTCTACGATTTTTCCCTTTCCCTCGTCTCCCCATTGGAGTCCCAGCAATACGTCAGCTTTCATTCAGTTTTATTTGGTACGCTTTTTTGCGTAAATGTTTAATGAGTGATGGAGAACTTCAATGTCGAATATCTCCTCTAATGTTGCTTTAATTTGTTGAATTCTAGGATCACAAAATTCTAGAACCTCACCTGTATCTGCAATTATTACGTGATCATGCTGAGCTACTCTAAAGCTCTTCTCGTATTGAGCGTTTTTATTGCCAAACTGATGCTTACGAACCAAATTGCAATCGAGTAATAATTCAAGTGTGTTGTAAAGTGTCGCCTTTGAAACTCTAAATTCACCATCTTTCATTTGAGAATAGAGTTGGTCTACATCAAAATGACCAACGTAATCGTATATCTCTTGAAGTATAGCAAAACGCTCTGGTGTTTTGCGGTGAGAATTTTGTTCGAGGTACATCTCAAACATGTCTCTTGCTTGACTAAATGTTTCGTCTTTAATCATAATGTATTAAGATGGTACAAAGATAGGTTATGACTCGGCTTTAACACGTTCTACAGTGTGAACTCCTGTGACATTTTTTAGTTTAGTTATCAAATCTTCAAGGTGATTTTTGTTCATGATTAGTACACTGACAAATCCTCTAAAAAGACCATCATGAGTTTCCATACTGATTGCACGCATATTAACCTCCATATCTTCTGAGATAATTTGGGTTATTTGATTAACTAAGCCCAAATCATCAATGCCAGTAAACGCTAACTTCACCTCAAATTGTTGCTCAGCTTTTGACGACCACCTAGCCTTCATCATTCTGTAGGCATACTTTGAAAGCATGTTTGTAGCGTTCGAGCAATTTTGCCTGTGAATCTTTATCCCACCACTTACCGTGATAAACCCAAACACATCGTCCCCTGGAATTGGATTACAACACTGAGCCAAATTGTAATCTATCTTTTGCATATTCTCTCCAATAAGCAGAGTATCTTCCTTATTTTTCTTTTCGAATTTACTTACAGAAGCTTTTTTATTTAGTGTTCCAGGCTTAGGACCTTTTGGCCAAATAAATTTCCCTTGCTTCAACTTGTATTTGGTCAAATCATCTAGCTTAATTATCCCAATCGCGATTTCATGATACAAGTCTTGGGCTGAGGAAAGCTTTAACCTTCGATATAGAGATTCTATATTTTCAAGAGTCGAATGCGCTCCGATTTTCTTCATCCATTTTTCTAAACTATCCTTACCCTCAACAGCTCTTTCTCTTTTAACCTCTTTAAGTGCGTGTCGAATTTTTTGTCTTGCATGAGATGTAGCAACGAATTTGAGCCAATCCTCTTTAGGCTTTTGTCGCTTGTTTGTCAGAATTTCAATTTGGTCTCCACTAGAAAGTTGATGACTCAAAGGAACTAGCTTGTGGTTTACCTTTCCACCTATGCAAGTTTCTCCAACTTTAGAGTGAACTTTGAATGCAAAGTCTAGAGTTGTTGCCCCCTGCGGGAGAGTTATCATATCTCCATTTGGTGTGAAAACAAATATATCACTCGACTTAAGATCCATAGCAAGTTCATCGATGAACTCAATTGCATCATCATTATCGTTTTCAAGAACATCTCGAATTTGGGTCAGCCACTTGTCAATTTGGTCTCCTCCAACTGTGCTTTCTCCTCCTTCTTTATAACGCCAATGTGCTGCGAAACCCTTCTCAGCAACGTGATCCATTCTGTCTGAGCGAATTTGAATTTCCACCCATTTTCCTGACGGAGACATCACAGTAGTGTGCAGACTTTCATATCCATTTGCCTTGGGCAAACTAATCCAATCTCTCAACCTATCTGGGTTTGGTTGGTAGAAATCCGTAACTATGGAATACGTACGCCAAATCTCGCTCTTCTCCTTATCTCTGTCAGTATCCAATACTATTCTGACGGCAAAAACATCGTACACTTCTTCGAAGCTCACTTGTTGATTCTGCATCTTTCTCCAAATACTGAAGATAGATTTAGGCCTACCCTTGATTGAGTACTTTATTCCTGCTTCGTCAAGAGATCTTTTTATTGGAGCACAAAAACTTCTAATAAACCTAGCCCTAACATCCTTAGTTTTTCTCAAGCGCGAATTAATGAATTCATACTCTTCAGCCTCCTTATACTTTAAGCTTAGA
>CACHDD010000021.1 GCA_902578505.1 uncultured Bacteroidota bacterium
TATGTATGATACTGTTCACTTCAAGATTGGAGATATTAATTGGGATCAAGGATTTTTAGATATCCATGTCATGAATCCAAACAATAGAATTGTTGGATTTGAAATAGATTTGAGTGGAATTGAAATAAGCCAAGCAATCTCTCTTGCTGACGTAATTAGCTATCCTATAGAGCCAGCACATATGCCAGGAGGATCGAAGGTTATTGGTTTAAGTTATGAAGGGGAGAGCATGATGAAGTTCTATGAATGGACTCCTCTACTCAGGCTTTACTGGATTGATGTTGAAGAAGAAGTTTGCATAGTAGACGTTGTCGATGTTGTTAATGACGACTACCATAATACATTAGTTAATGTTACTCACGAATGTGTTACTAGCGTTCATGATGAAGACTTGATGACTGAACAAGTAGTTGTTATACCTAACCCTATGACTACAAGCTCAACTATTACTTTCCCAAATCCTACAAGAGAGATGATGTTATTGCACATTATTAATTCACAAGGAAAATTAGTAAGAACAGAACAGACTAAGAGTAACACTCATGTAATTGAAAAAGCTTCTTTAAGTGTTGGAACTTATTTCTTTAGATTGACAGGAAATCAATCAACTCCACTTATTGGAAGGTTTGACATAAAATAAATCAGTATTGAAAAGTTTACTTAATAATAGAATTAATTTACTAATTGTATTTGTTTCGTTACTCGCGACTCAATTTTCAGTTATAAATGCTCAGGTTGTCATTAATGAATTTAGTTGTTCTAACTATACTTTAAATATAGGCGGTGATAACGAGGATTTCATTGAATTTTATAATCAAGGAGTCACTGATGTTGACCTTGGAGGCTATTTCTTATCTGATCAGCCCTCTAATCCAGACAAATTTGAAATTCCTGCTGGTACTACAGTTCCTGCTGGAGGATTTACTATAGTTATGTGTTCTGGTGAAGGAGAGTTGTTGACTAATCTTTACTTAGGAGGTAATCTTAACACTAACTTTAAGATAAACCAATGCCAAGGTGAATCGATTATTTTCAGCGATCCTTCAGGTTCTGTCCTTGAGCAATTTGACTACCTTGTTGACATTGGCACAACCCAAGCTGATCACAGCTGGGCTAGGGCGACTGATGGGGGTGGCTTATGGGAAGTTTGTATTGATCCAACTCCAAATGCGTCAAACAACGGGGCATCTTCATTTAGCGCTTATGCACCTACACCACAGTATGATATTCAAGCTGGATATTATCCACTAGATATTAATGTGTCGATTTCTGCTCCTCCAGGATACGAGGTTAGATATACTACAAATGGATATGCACCAAATGGTGGTAGCAACTTGTACTCGGGACCAATTACAATTGATGAGACAACTGTCTTAAGATCGATAGCTGTCGACCCTTCTGGTGTTGAAGCTGATAGCTTTATTGCAACAAATACATATTTTATAGGTAACGATAGTCATACTACCATTGTTGTTTCTTGTAGTGGTGACGGACAAGAAAATGGAACATGGCCTGGTGGAGGTGGTGTAGGTGAACCAATGCATATTGAATTTTTTAATACTGATGGTTCTTTTATGGTAGAGGCAAGTGGTGATTCAAACGAGCATGGTAATGACTCCAACGCATACGGCCAAAGGGGATTTGATTATATCACAAGAGATCAAATGGGATATGATTACGCTGTTGAATCTGAATTATTTCACGAGAAGGATAGAGATGAATATCAAAGGTTAATATTTAAAGCAGGTGCAAATGATAACTATCCGCATGAACCCGGAGCTCATATAAGAGATTCATATGTCCACACACTTTCTCATGAGGCAGGCTTAAAAATGGATGAACGTACCTCAGAAAGTTGTATTGTATATCTTAATGGTCAATATTGGGGAGTATATGAGTATAGAGAAAAGGTTGATGATATTGACTTTACACGTGAATATTACAATCAACCAAGACATTTTGTTGATTTTCTAAAAACATGGGGTGGCACATGGGAAGAGTATGGTGATGGTGATGATTGGTATGACTTTGTAAATTTTGTCACTTCAAATGATATGACTGTAGCGGCTAATTATGAATATGCAATTACTCAACTAAATCCATTAAGCCTTATTGATTATTTTATTTTGAATAGTTACATCGTAAGTATGGATTGGCTTAATTGGAATACTGCATGGTGGAGAGGTAGACACCCAGATGGTGGAGCTAAGAGATGGAGGTATGCTTTATGGGATTGCGATGCATCATTTGGTCATTACATAAATTACACCGGCATACCTGACACAGGACCCACTGCTGATCCATGTAATCCAGAATCAATGGGTAACGTAGGAGGGCAAGGACATATTCCAGTTCTTAATGCCTTGATGGACAACGAAGATTTTTGGGCCCTTTATGTAAATCGTTGGGCTGATCTAGGAAACACTCAGTTCACATGTGAAAACATGCATGCTGTACTTGATAGTATGGTTGCTGTCATAGAGCCAGAAATGCCAAGACAGTGCGACAGATGGGGGGGGTCTGTTGCTGGATGGCAGACAGAATTGCAACAACTTAAAGATTTTATTGATACAAGATGTGAAGATGAACTGCTGTCTGGTATGGAGGATTGTTACGATGTAACACCCTACAATTTAACATTAGAAATAGTAGGAATGGGTGATGTTGAAATTAATTCAATTGATATTACTCCATCCCAAACACCATTTAATGGATGGTATTTCGAAGAGTTAGCAATTAACTTAACTGCAGAAGAAAACTATGGAGTAGAATTTTTGTTTTGGGAAATTGTAAGTGGAACAGCTGTTCTTAGTGATCCCGACAATCCAGAATGGAGTCTCAACTTACAGGATGATTTAATAATAAGAGCACATTTTGGTATTCCTGCTCCTCCTGAGGATATAACTTTTAATGTTGAGCCCTCAGGAGCAGGATCAATAATATTAGATGGAATGCTTATTCCTAACTATCCAACTACTGAATCACTTAGTATAAGCGGACATACAATACAAGCTATTCCAACAAATCAATGGTGGGTTTTCTCACACTGGACTTCATCTCAGCCTACCAATATTATTGGACCAGACGCTAATTATGAAGAAGCAACTTTAGAAGTTGAAGTAAGTGGTCAGATAATTGCACATTTTACATACATTGATCACCTAGAACTTGAAGTGGAAGTACAGCCTGCAGGCGCTGGCGCAGTAACGGTAGTAAATACTGCATATGTTGAAGATTATTGGACAGAAGAGTTTATTGCGAATGACCCTCTAGTATTTAAAGCTTCTGCAAATGAAAAATGGGAATTCGATAGATGGCTCGTCCAAACAACCAGTCCATCCCCTAATGAAAACTCTTCTTCAATGACTTTGAATCTTCAGAATATTAGTTACGAAAAGGTAATAGCTAAATTTAAGGAAGTTGAATTTCGAATATTTATACCAAGTGCATTTACTCCAGATAATGACGGTGTGAATGATAGTTTCCTTCCGTTAGGCCAAGGATATGATGCGGTTGAATACGAATTCCTTGTATTTAATAGATGGGGAGAAGTTGTATTTAAGACTAATGATCCAAATGAGCCATGGATAGGCCAAAACAATCAAGTCGGAGGTGACCACTACGTTAATGATGGCGTTTACATGTACTCTGTAACAGCTTTAGGCTATCACGATATCAGCTCTCAAGTATTTAGAGGTTCTGTAACTATCGTTAGATAAAGCTTATGGGCAAATAGTACAGTTGAAATTACTAGCACTATATCCAATATTGAATACAATAATGGGAGCTGAATCTCAACAGTGTAAATAACGCTAAATGAGTACAAAACTTCGCCTATAAAACTGCTAGTATATATCTGCGCCATTTTGCTATATTGCTTGCAGTAAATACGCATAACAACACTCCAAGTACATTCGAAATTAGTAGAGCATAAAAAGCTGAAGTTGTTATACTCATTACAAATTGATCCAGAAATTCAGGGTCGTAGGGCACATTTTTTACACTCGTCAAATAATGAGTGCCCAATATTTTATAAGGTTACTATCACAAGGCTTGTAACAATAAGTCAAAATATTATGCCTGTAGCAAGCATTTTAAATCTCATTTACATATTCCGCCTGTATTGACCACCGACTTCAAAAAGAGCTGAAGTGATTTGGCCTAAAGAACAAACCTTACCAACCTCCATAATCTTTTCAAAGATATTATCATTATTAATAGCAGTTTGCTGAAGCTCAGATATCAGATAGTCTGCTTTTTCTTCATTTCCTTTGTGAAGGTTATTAAGGTTGCGCAATTGAACCTGCTTCTCATCATCAGTTGCTCTAATTACTTCTCCTGGAATAGTTGTAGGAGACCCTTTTGAGCTCAAAAAGGTATTTACCCCAACAATTTCATACTCTCCAGTGTGCTTTAAAGTCTCATAATGCAAGCTTTCTTCCTGAATTCTCGAACGCTGGTACATCGTTTCCATCGCACCCAATACGCCTCCTCGTTCAGTGATATTGTCAAACTCTAAAAGTACTGCCTCCTCTACCAAATCAGTGAGTTCTTCAATTATGAAAGAGCCCTGCATTGGATTTTCGTTCATGGCGAGCCCTAATTCCTTGTTAATGATTAACTGAATAGCCATTGCTCTTCTAACGCTTTCCTCTGTAGGAGTTGTAATTGCTTCGTCGTATGCATTTGTATGTAATGAATTGCAATTGTCGTAGATAGCGTATAGTGCTTGAAGAGTTGTTCGGATGTCGTTGAAGTCAATTTCTTGAGCGTGTAGAGAGCGTCCAGAGGTTTGAATGTGGTATTTAAGCATTTGTGCTCTTTGAGACGCTCCATACTTTTCTCTCATTGCTTTAGCCCAAATCCTCCTTGCAACTCGACCAATAACAGCGTATTCAGGATCAACTCCATTAGAGAAGAAGAAGCTCAGGTTTGGCCCAAAAGCATTGATGTCCATCCCTCTACTTAAGTAGTATTCAACGTAAGTGAATCCGTTTGCAAGAGTGAATGCAAGCTGTGTAATTGGGTTTGCACCAGCTTCGGCAATATGATAGCCACTGATTGATACAGAGTAGAAATTACGGACCTTTTCGTCGATAAAGTATTGCTGAACATCACCCATAAGTCTAAGAGCAAATTCTGTAGAGAATATGCAGGTGTTTTGGGCTTGGTCTTCTTTGAGAATATCTGCTTGAACAGTTCCTCTTACAGAGGTTAGAGCTTCAATTTTGAGTTTTGCATAAGTTTTGGCATCAAGAACTTCGTCTCCAGTACAACCCAAAAGCATTAGCCCGAGGCCATTATTTCCTTCGGGTAACTCATCTTCATAACGAGGGCGTTCTATGCCATGATCGTCCCATTTTTTCTTAAGCACCTTTTCTACATCTGCTTCTAATCCGTTTTCAATAATGTATTTCTCACAACGCTGGTCAATTGCAGTGTTAAGGAAAAACGCAAGCAACATTGGAGCAGGACCATTGATTGTCATTGAAACAGAAGTTGTTGGATCGCATAGGTCGAATCCACTGTATAGCTTTTTAGCGTCATTCAATGAGCAAATACTTACGCCGGCATTTCCAACTTTTCCATAGATATCTGGTCTAAGATCTGGATCGTTCCCATATAAAGTCACAGAATCAAATGCAGTTGAAAGTCTCTTAGCATCCAGCCCAAGGCTTACATAGTGGAAACGCTTGTTTGTCCTCTCAGGCCCACCTTCGCCAGCAAACATTCTAGTAGGATCTTCATTTTGCCGTTTAAAAGGGTAAATACCTGCAGTGTATGGAAAGGAACCAGGTAAATTTTCTTGTGCAGACCAACGAACCAAGTCACCCCAATTAGAGTAGGATGGGAGACTGATTTTGGGAATCCTCTGATGAGAAAGTGACGCTTTATTAGTAGGAACTTTTATTTCCTTGTTTCTCACCTTAAATGTGAAAACATCTTTTTTATATCTGCTTTTAAGTTCAGGCCACTCTTCAAGCCATGCTAGTAGTTTAGGGTCTAGCTCAAGTCTTACTTCATTTGCCTTAGCGCTTATTACATCTCTCGTATCTCCTTCAAATTGCTCAGCAGACTTTTCAAGGCTGTAAAGCTTTTCCGCAACTTCAGCCTGTTTCTTCATAATTCGGTCGTATGTTCGATTAGTCTCAGATATTTCGCTCAGATATCTTACCCTTGAAGGGGGAATGATGAATATTTTTTCTGAAGAATCTAACACTAAATCTCTATTTGGGTCTAAATCAGCACCTGTTTTTTTTACAAGGCACTTCATTAGCATAGTATAGAGATTATTTGTTCCAGGATCGTTAAATTGACTAGCTATTGTTCCAATCACAGGTAAGTCCTCGTCTTTTGACTCCCACAAATCATGGTTGCGTTTAAATTGCTTTCTTACGTCTCTTATCGCGTCTTTTGCTCCTCTTTTGTCAGACTTGTTAATTGCAACGACATTTGCAAAGTCTAGCATGTCAATCTTTTCTAACTGCGTAGCTGCACCAAATTCAGGAGTCATAATGTAAAGTGCTACATCGCTGTGCTCTATAATTTCTGTATCGCTTTGTCCTATTCCAGAAGTTTCTAGAATAATTAAATCAAATTCGGCAGCTTTCAAGACATTTAATGCCTCATTAACGTGCTTGCTTAGTGCGAGATTAGATTGCCTTGTAGCAAGTGATCGCATGTATACTCTTTCATTATTGATAGAGTTCATGCGAATTCTATCACCAAGCAGTGCACCTCCAGTTTTTCTCTTAGAGGGGTCAACACTTATTATCGCAATTCGCTTTTCATGAAAATCGGCTAAAAATCTTCTAACTAGTTCGTCAACCATAGATGACTTACCTGCTCCTCCAGTGCCTGTAATTCCTAAAACAGGTACGTTTTTTAGTTGAGGATATGCGTTCGAAAGAGCTTCAGAGAATTCCTCAACATTGTTTTCTGCTGCAGATATTGATCTAGCTAGATCAGTAATGTTCTTTTGGGGTAGTCTTTCTAATGCACCATCTAACTCTTCAATGGTATTAACAGTTTTGTAATCAGATCTTTCTACTAGGTCATTAATCATTCCCTGTAGACCCATTTCTCTACCGTCGTCTGGATGGTAAATTCTTTCTATTCCATATTCCTGAAGTGATTTAATTTCTTCAGGAAGAATAGTTCCGCCACCTCCACCAAAAATTTTAATATGTCCAGCGCCTCTTTCGTTTAATAAATCCTTCATATACCTGAAGTATTCATTATGTCCACCTTGGTAGGAAGTCATAGCAATAGCTTGAACATCCTCTTGTATAGCTGTTGTAACTACCTCGTCAACACTTCTATCGTGACCTAGGTGTATAACTTCACACCCAGTACGTTGAATAATTCTGCGCATTATATTGATTGCGGCATCGTGTCCATCAAACAAACTTGCTGCTGAAACAATTCTGACTTTATTGGTTGGTATATATGGTTTTGCAGCTTCCATTACTTAATTTGCTTTACAAATCTAACCTAAACAAGATGGGCTTTGGAGTAGGCTGTTTCCTTGTTTAAATGGTAATTTATACAACCTTCATGCTTTTTCTACGATTTTTCATAAGAAATCCGTTATTTTGCAGCTTGAATCAATGCTTCATTTTACATTGGAAATTTCAACTACTTGCATGAAAATTCGTATATTTTTTTTAGGGATTGGACTGTTTTTCACGTTTGTTACACATGCCCAAATGACAGGTGTAGTTATGGAAGTGGATACAGCATTCTATGGTCCTAACACTCCTACACCTGATGATACTTTTGATCCAGATGGTAATCTTAACGGTTATGTGACTTATAAAGTTTACGCTGAGTTTACTAACACAACAGACGTTCTTAGTGCTATATATGCTGATGTTGGAGCGCTAGGAACACCTCTTATGTATATTGACGCACCTTGTGGTTGTCATAACCCAGTTTCTGGATCTGTAGCTATGGACGGCACAAATCCATCAGCCTTTTGGATCGGCCCATTTGCAGATTATCAATACGATACTTATTGGACGATTGGTATGCCAAGTTCAGATGCACCAGGAATTATTCCTCAAACACTTGGTTTGCCTTCTGGTAATGAAGTTTGTAGTGCACAAACTACAAATGGTTCTGTCTTCTTACCTGGAGGTCCTATCAATGCAATTGCAGGTGATGATTATAGAGTTTTAATAGCTCAAGTGACAACATGTAACGATTGGTGTATGAATGCAAGTTTTCAAGTTTTCATTGAAGGTGACCAAACTGAAAATCAATTTTTTAGTTTACCTGATGAGGTATGTTTTGAAGACCCATGCAAAGTATACATTGAAGAAGAAGCAACAGTGACGGGAAATATTCTTCCATGTGCTGGGGGTGAATCTTCAATAGAAGTTGAATTTATAGGTGAAGGTGCAATGACTCTAGCTGAATTCAATCTTTATGATGATAATGATAATTTAATTGTTGGTCCACAGGACAATACAACATTTAATAATCTAGGTTCAGGAAATTATGTTATGCATGTTGTAGATGAGTTCTATTGTAGAGATACTGTTTATTTTGAAGTTATTGAGCCAAATCCTATTGTTGCAGAATTTGAATTAACTACTGATAATAACTGTTTTGGACAAGGAGATGCGACTGTTTGTATTTCTGATGGTGGTCCATTAGGAGGAACCGGAGCATTAACATTAGCAGCCTACGATCCAACGGGAACTCAAATTACATCTTATACTAATGACAGTGGGTTTGAATGTTGGACTGATTTAGTATGTATAGACGAAGAAAGTGGTTTTACTTTTAGTGTCTTTGATATAGAAGGATGTGTTTATGACACTATAATTAATGTAAACTGTCCTCTTCCCATAACTGACAGTCTTAGTGTCACCCAAATCGATTGTAATGGAAATGCCAACGGTTCAATTTATGGTGAAGCTCAAGGTGGTTCAGGTGATATTTACCTTCATGTCAACGCTAATTCTTTACTAGCTCCAAATGTATTTAATAGTTTAGCTCCAGGAACATATACCGTTGAATTAATTGATGACTTTGGATGTTCAAATGGTCCTCAAATTATTGAAATAATAGAACCATCTGGATTAAATCTGGATATTCTATCAGCGGCTCCTATTAGCTGTGGAAGCGATTGTAACGGTTCTGTAACACTATCTTATGCTGGTGGAACAGGGGAGTTAGATCTTCAAATTATTGATATTTTATTGACAGATACCATAGCAACTCTCGACTCACTTTGTGCATCAGATTATTCAGTAACTGTAATTGATGCTAATGGTTGTGAGATAACAGAGTTATTTACTATTAATGCGCCAACACCATTGGAGTTCTTAATTTCTCCTACAAATACTACATGTACTGGTATGTGTGATGGTTCGGTGGATATATTTCCCGCAGGTGGTACAGCTCCACTAGATTTAGTGGGAGTTTGGGAAGGTCCTGTTCTACCTGATAATCTTAATTCTAATACTTCAGTTGATCTCAACAACCTGTGTGACACGACCTATATAGCTCTTGTTACTGATGCATTAGGTTGTGTATTAACGGATACTTTTTCAATCGGAGTTGATATAGTAACAGACATGGTAATTACAACATTTACTTCTCCTGTTACATGCTGGGGTGAGGCAGATGGTACTATAACAGCGAGTGTATTCGGAAGTCATGGACCATTTACATTCCAATGGTCTGATCCAGCCAGCCAGACTACTTCTACAGCTAATAACCTTACAGCAGATAGTTATTCTGTAGTAGTAACTGATACAATTGGTTGTAAGACTACTGTTATTGAGCAAGTTGATTTTATCGATGGTTGTATGTTTATTGCAGATGCCGTTACACCAAACAACGATCAAATCAATGATAAGTGGATAGTTGGAATTGATGGGTATTTCCCTGAATTTCAAGCAAAAGTGTACAACAGATACGGTCAACTATTATTTACATCTGAACCAGGAAACCAAAGTATTGAATGGGATCCAAAGTTTAATGGAAAAAACCTTCCAATCGCTGATTATTACTACGTTATTATGTTGAGTCCAGATGCTGTTCCCATAACTGGAACAGTAACTGTAAAATACTGATTTTATGAATAGATTATTTTTTACAATTACGGCACTCCTTGTATTTTCAGCATCAGCTGAAGCACAGCAAAGATTTCGTAGGACTTCATTCCCACTAAATTCTTTTGTTGTAAATCCCGCGGTTGCTGGAACTGAATCCTACACAGTGTTTGGATCATCATATCGGAGTCAATGGGCTGGTTTTGAGGGGTCTCCAACAACAATGTTGCTTTCTGGTCACACATCAGTTTATGAGTCACTAGGTGCTGGTCTTTTAATTTACAGGGATGATATGGGAGGTGCCGTAAGCCAAACAGGTTTTGAGGTAACCGGTTCTTACCAGCTTGTATTGCCAAATACAGATATGTTTTCTTTTGGTCTTAGTTTACAAGGAACTCAGTTTGGTTTTGACAGTAGAGATTTTACTGTTTGGCAACAAAATGATCCAGCGTTAAGTGGAACATTTGAAACATCTTTTGGTATAGATGCTGCTGTTGGATTTTTACTATATGGAGAAAACTACAATGTAGGTCTTTCTGTATTTAATCTATTACAAGATGAACTAAGCCTTCAAAGCGTTGACACTACTGATAATAAACTTATTAGAAATTATAGAATTACAGGTAGTTATCTCTACGAGATTGACAGGCAATTTTCAATCCAAGGATCTGGTATGATAAAACTTACTGAGCTTGGTCTTGAATTTGCATCACTTATGCCTCAGATAGATATTTATACCAGAGGGATATATTCACCCAGAAGATCAGCATCTCAATTTTGGGGTGGTTTAGGATATAGAATTCAAGACGCAGTGAATATTTCTTTAGGTATGATCTACCAAGGTATTGGCTTCGGATACTCATATGATTTCACAACAAATGGTAATTTACTTGGTCGTCACTCACATGAGATTAATTTAACTTACTATTTGCCAAATAGAAGTTATGGCAAGGGATACAAAAAAGTACTTGACAGAGGTCGTATTGTAAAATAAACGAATTATAAAACTATTTAAATTATATGAAAGGATTTGTACTATCATCAATGTTTGCTGTTTTTGCAGTTCTGTCATTGAGTGCTCAATTTGTTAGACTAGAAGTTGATTTAGTTGCTGAACATTATGAAGGAGTGCTTGCAGGTCAAAAAACTTATAGAGTATACGCAGTATTCGAAAATAAAGGTGATATCATAGATGCTGTTTACGGAGAAGAGTCTGCCCCTTTGGAAGTAAAGACTACAACAAAGTTTTATCAGCACGAAAGAGGGGGGTCGTTAACGACTGAAATTCAGAGATACGATATTACTGTAGCTCCAGAACTAGCATATGATAGCTGGGTTACTATCGGTCTTGAAGATAACTATCTAAATGCACTCTCAGGATTTATTATGGATTTTGGTGCCTTCAGTGAGGGTGGGCCTATTACTACGAATAATGGGGCTTGGTTTGTAACTCCAGATAAGCGTCAAGCACTTGCGGGTGCCTCAAAGAGAATATTATTAATGCAACTTACTTCCGACGGACAGATTACAGGATTAATTAATATTCACGGAAGAACAAAAGCCATTTATGACGAAAATGGAGAGCAGATTGGTGGAGGCGATGAAATCAAAGCTGAAGGCCTTGTTTTTTCAAACTAGTTCTAAAAAATCTTTTTAAGAAAGAATTTTATTTTTTCATTTTATTAGTCAAGTGTTGACCAGTCAAGCTGTATTTGCACTTGGCTAAATCTTTTGTGTTACCGCTAAATACGATAGAACCTCCATTTTCACCACCTTCAGGTCCAAGATCAATTACATGATCTGAATTTGCTATTACGTCTAGGTGGTGCTCAATAACAATGATTGAATGTCCTTGTAAAATAAGCCGCTCGAAGGACTCTAATAGTTTAGCCACATCATGAATATGTAGCCCTGTTGTAGGCTCGTCAAACACAAAAAGAGTGTGGCCTTGTTTGCTTCCTCTTGAAAGAAAGGCAGCTAGTTTAATTCTTTGGGCTTCTCCACCGCTTAGTGTATTTGAACCCTGACCTAAACTCACATAACCTAGCCCTACATCGTATAAGGGTTGGATTTTATCTAACAGCTTGCGCACAGTTGTAGACATTTTTTCTCCTTCATCTGGTTGAAAAAACAATAAGGCGTCCTCGACTGTCATAGAAAGAATGTCGAATACGTTTTTGCCCTTGTAGGTTATATCTAAAATTTGGTCTTGGAATCTTTTTCCTCCACAACTATCGCATTTATATTTAAGATCAGCCATAAACTGCATTCCTATAGTAATCATTCCTTCACCTTCGCACTCTTCACATCTTCCACCGGATACATTAAAGCTAAAGTGAGATGGTTTTAGACCGCAAGCTTTTGCATGTTGTGTTGAACTCAGTAAAGCTCTTATTTCATCATATCCCTTCACATAGGTTATTGGGCAAGATCGAGATGACTTGCCTATGGGATTCTGATTTATGTATTCAAGTGTAGAAATTTGGCCCAAATCCCCAGAAATACTAGTAAATCCTTTAGTAATTGTAGGGATGCCTTCTATTGCAGCTTTAACCGCAGGCACAAGAATATCACCCACAAGTGTGCTCTTCCCTGAACCACTAACTCCAGTAACTGCAACAAGCCTTCGAAGAGGAAAATCAACATCTATATTTTTTAGATTGTTAGCCCTTGCACCTTCGATTCTAATCTTGTCCTTCGATAATCTTTCAGATTTTTGGACTTCAACAGTATTTAATCCATTCAGATAAGAAGCAGTAATAGAAGGATGGTCTTCTGGGAGTTTTAAAATATTTTTTGAAGTGCCACTATAAATAACTTCTCCTCCGAATGATCCAGCCATAGGACCCATATCTACAATGTGATCCGCAGAACACATAATATCATCATCGTGTTCAACTACAACAACTGTATTACCTAAATTTCTCAAATTTTGAAGGACTTCGATGAGTTTAGAGGTGTCCTCTGGGTGTAGTCCAATACTGGGCTCGTCTAGCACATAAGTTGACCCAACCAGGGCGCTTCCGAGGCAGGTGCCAAGTATGATTCTTTGGCTTTCTCCTCCGCTCAAACTATTGCTAGGACGCATTAAGGTCAAATACCCCAATCCCAAATTGCACAAGCAGTCTAGTCTGTCACTAATTTCTAAAAGCAACCTACTCGCAACCTTGCTTTCGGTTTGGCTTAGATTCAAATTTTTAAAATGCTCACGTACATGAGTTAAAGGCATAGCAAGCAATTCCGGCATTGAAACACCGTCAATTAAAACGTAAGAAGCTTCTTTTTTAATACGAGATCCTTTGCATTCATGGCAAACAGTTCTTCCTCTGTACCTACTCAACATAACCCTATATTGAATCTTATAACTTTTCTTCTCAACATAGTCAAAAAACTTATTTAGACCTCTGAAGCTTTTTGTTCCCGTCCAAACCTTTTCTACATCCTCTTCACTTAACTCATGCCATGGCTTGTGAATATCTATTCCTTCTCTTGAAGCTCCCATAATTACAGCATCCTTCCATTTTTTCATCCTATCGCTCCTCCAAGGCGCAATGGCATCACTAAAAATGCTTTTTGAAGTATCTGGAATTACTTTCTCAGGATCAACCCCCAAAATGTTGCCAAATCCTTCACAAGTTGGGCAAGCGCCATCTGGGCTGTTGAAATTAAAAAGATCTGGTCTAGGCTCAATAAAAACAATATCGTCCCTTTCAAACCTATTGTTAAATTTATGTCTTTCTTCTGTATCGGAGAATAAGATTGCACAATCTCCCGCACCCTCAAAAAATGCTGTTTCTATTGAATCTGCTAGTCTTGATGAGTCTTCGCTTGCAGCGCTCACACTCATTCTGTCAATAACAATTTCAAGCTTGTCTTTTTTAGAAATTTTTGAATCAGAAATTGATTCTAGCATTTGGACTTCTCCATTCAATAAAACTCTTGAAAATCCTAGCTGAACCAAAAGTTCAAGTTGCTGATTCATTGTTCTATCTTCTCTAGGAAGTAGGGGGGCAGTGATTAGAAATTTACATGAACTATCGCGCTTAAGTATAAAATCTACAACATCTGTTGTTCTATCGCGTTTTACTTCATCACCTGAAATAGGGCTAAAAGTTCTTCCTACCCTTGCATATAATATTCTTAGGTAGTCGTAAATTTCTGTTCGAGATCCCACTGTACTTCTGGGGCCTCCAGCTGAAGTTCTTTGCTCAATTGCTATTGCTGGTGAGAGTCCCGCGATAGAATCGACAAGGGGTTTGTCTAATCTTCCTAAAAATTGCCTAGCATACGAAGAAAGTGATTCTACGTATCTGCGTTGGCCTTCTGCGTACAATGTATCGAAGGCCAATGAACTCTTTCCAGAGCCGCTAAGTCCAGTAATAACTGTGAATTTCCTCTTGGGGATGTCAACATTAACTCCTTTAAGATTGTGCATCCTAGCGCCTCTAATCTCTATTTGCATGCCTTTCTTTTTGGAGCTCATTAGGTTTTTTTAGCAGTTCGAAGTTAGTTTAGGTTTGGGCTATTCAAAATAAAATCATAGTTTAGCTTATATTTAATCGAAAAATATACGCGATAGAAACAATTCTACTTTAATTCTTACTTATTGAGCTAGATCGACTAGCATCATGTAAACCTTTAAAGTGTAGTGTTATGCGTAATTCAATATCTGATCGCGAGTTAATCCGTGCTTACCGCGGAGGAGATGAGCAAGCTTTCGAAACTTTATTAACCCGTCACCAAGAGAGAGTTTACACGAAAATTAATTTTATCGTGCGAGATTCTGAACTTGCAAATGACTTATTCCAAGATACCTTCATCAAGGTAGTTCGCCTTTTAAAAGAGGGGAAATATGTAGAAGAGGGCAAGTTCCTTCCTTGGGTTCTTCGCATCGCACATAATATGGCAATTGACCACTTCAGACGCAATAAAAAGATGCGTATGGTGCGCTCGAGGGACGAATTAGATGTATTTGCAAAAATGGATACAGGTGATGCTCACGTAGAGGATTTAATTGTCGAAGGCCAAATCCATACAGACGTTCGTCGTATCATAAACCAACTTCCAGAAGACCAAAGAGAAGTTGTAAGAATGAGGATGTACGATAATTTAAGTTTTAAAGAAATTGCAGAAACAACAGGGGTTAGTATCAATACAGCACTAGGCAGAATGAGATACGCGGTTATTAACCTTAGGAAGATTGTAGGAGAAAATAATATTCAACTTACAACTTACTGATGCAATAAGATCATTTTTCATGCGTTAGGGTAATGTATTTCAAAACCCTAGTGCATGAAGAATGTGAACACTTTTTTCCTTATTTCTGAAGACAATAACAAACCCAAACTTTCAACAGTTCGGGCCATTTTAGATTTCTCGAAATCATACAAAAGTCTTAAAACCAATTGTTTAGGTACAATAGGCGTAATACTCAACTAAAAATAGGTAGTACGCCTGTTTCCGTTGAATTATTTATATAGCAACTCGCATTTTAATTGCGAGTTTTTCGAGAGGCCAATCGCTGTTGTCTCGAGGGGTTAATGTAATTCTGTCTACTACGTCCATTCCTTTAACTACCCTACCGAATACGGTATGCTCGCCATCGAGGTGTGGTGAACCCCCGATGCTTTTGTA
>CACHDD010000022.1 GCA_902578505.1 uncultured Bacteroidota bacterium
TTTATTGACACTAAATATGGTTGAATAGTTGCCAATTTCTTCTAATTCACTCGAGTTGAAATACATTAAGCAAACAATCAGCCAAGTTCCCCATAATAAAAAAACAAAATGATTAAACTTGTTAGACCTAAATAATGTAACTAATTGTGATTCACCAAAATGATAGGCAGAAATCAAAAGAAAAGTCCAAAATGCTATGTCCGGAGACATGTACCAAATTGATAAAAAAATTAGCAGTACAAGTAGGTATATTATATAGAAAACAATATTATTAATTCCAGTTTTATGACGAGCAATGATGTTGTCAATAGCTCCATGTGGTATACCAAAAAATGAAATAAAAAAAGCTGAAAAAATGAGTTGATGATTTATTGATATATCCTGATAAGCATTGAATAAGTTCATAAGTAGGTATACACAACTTAAATACATAAAAAGAAATCTATTCATATTTTTCGAGATTATAGAAGAAGGCCAGGTTTAATCCAACCTGGCCTTCACCTTCTAACAACACACATAAAACACCTATGCCAACTCTTTTTGAGTTTCTGTATAGGCGATATTATATACAACTAAACCAAAACCTATTTTATTGATAGCATCGGCGATGTTATACCATAGATCTACATTCTGAGAATCCCAGCCTAAAGCAAGATTCAACCAGCCTCCATCCATACACATGTAGCCGATTGGGTAAATAGCCCAACCAACTAGCACAAACCATGCTAGAGCTCTAACTCCCTTTTTAACAGATTCTGCTCCACTTGATTGCGCTAATTGAGCAACTTCTCCTAGCCATACATTGTGTAGGATATATAAATATCCTAGAGTTGAGATGACTCCCCATGTAACAGAGTGGGATGTTCCTGAACCCAAAGCTTCACCAATGTATCCAGCAACTAACATCCAAGTTGATGCTACGATCAATTTCCATAAAAGTGATTTTTTGGCACCAGCTAATCTTGTTAATAAGTAAAACTCAACGCACATTAGTGGAACTGTCAAAATCCAGTCTACATAACGGAAAAATGTTGGTGAATCACCAGTAGCTAGATGGTAGTCTCTCATATAGTAGTAATGAAATGCAGCTATCATGGTTATCAATCCAGATACCAAAAGAGACATCTTCCATTTATCAGAAACTCTTGATCTTTCAAAAAAGAAAAAAACAGATGCCGCAAGCATAGCCATGTATCCTATAAAGAATGTAAAGCTTACATAGTTTGTAGGATCGATACTTTCGACCACATTAAGTAAAATTGTGTTTAACATTTTGTATAAGTGTTTTAAATAATAATTATACAATATTATATATATATTTCTGAAAATAAAAAAAAATGTATAGAAAATTTTAAATAAACCTATACATAATGTTGTGCAAATAATAAATTTGAAAAAATATATATACTGTTAAAACATGAAACATGTGAATTTAATTTTTCCTCATCAGTTATTTCAAGATTCGCCACTTATTGAAAATTCTGTTCCATGTTTCCTGGTTGAAGAATTTCTTTTCTTCAGGCAATATCATTTTCACAAGCAGAAAATTGCGTTTCATAGAGCAACTATGAAACGTTATTCAGATTATATTAAATACGATAAAAATGTTAAGGTTAATTATATTGAATCAAATGAAAAAATTTCTGATATCAGATTATTGATTCCTTATTTAAAGAACCTGTGTGTAGAAAAAATATCTTATATAGATCCAGTCGACAATTGGCTTCAAAACAGAATCAATCAAGGTTTATGTGATTCTGAAATTCAAGGAGAACAATTTACTTCACCTATGTTTCTTAATTCAAGAGAAGACATTGTCTCTTTTTTCAGAAGTGATAAAAAGAAATACAGTCAAACTAAGTTTTACATAAAACAGAGGAAAGAACGCAATATTTTAATGGATTCAAATGGAAAGCCAATAGGAGGGAAATGGACATTTGATTCCGATAATAGAAAGAAATATCCTGCTAAGAAGATTCCCCCTCTAGTTTGTTTTCCTGAAAACGATTCTTATTTTAAAGAGGCTAAGTCTTATGTAGAAGCTAATTTTTCAAACCACTTGGGTGAATTAACTGATAAACCAATTTATCCAATTAGTTTTTCAAAAACAAGAATTTGGCTTAAACAATTTTTTAGTCAACGTTTTTCTGAATTTGGAGCTTATGAAGATGCGATTTTAGAAGAAAATTCTATTTTAAATCATAGTGTTTTGTCTCCCATGTTAAATACGGGATTAATTACACCAACTGAAGTTTTAAATGATTGTTTGGAATATATAAAACTCAATAATATACCTATTAATTCTATTGAAGGTTTTGTTAGACAAATTATTGGATGGAGAGAATTTATTAGAGGTGTTTATGAGATAAGAGGGAGCGAAGAAAGAACGAAAAATCATTGGCGATTTTATAATAAAATTCCATCTTCATTTTACGATGGTACCACAGGTATTCTTCCAGTTGATCAAACAATTAAAAAAGTGCTTAAAACAGGTTATTGTAACCATATAGAGCGTTTAATGGTGTTAGGTAATTTTATGATGTTATGTGAATTTGATCCTGATGAGGTATACAAGTGGTTCATGGAACTTTTCATTGATTCATATGATTGGGTAATGGTGACAAATGTTTATGGTATGAGCCAATTTTCTGATGGAGGTATAATGGCTACGAAGCCCTATATCAGTGGAAGTAACTATATTCTTAAAATGAGTAACTACAAAAAAGGAGAATGGCAAGCTATTTGGGACGGCCTTTTTTGGCGCTTTATGAATACTCATCGTACTTTCTTTTTATCTAACCCTAGACTAGGAATGTTAGTACATATGTTTGATAAAATGCCAAGAGATAAGCAAAATCAACATCTAATGAATGCACAACATTATTTGAATAATCTAAATATTTCTTAAAGTATAAAAACAAGTAGATTTGAAAACTGTAAATAGTAAAATATGTATTGTGGGTGCTGGTGTTAGTGGACTAATCGCAGCCAAAGTTTTACAATCAAATGGTTATCGTGCTATTGTCCTTGAGCGATCAGATCGAGTTGGTGGGAGAGTTAAAACAGATGTTATGAATGGGTTTCAATTAGATCATGGGTTTCAAGTACTCCTCACTTCATATCCAGAAGCTCAAAAACATCTAGATTATACTTCTTTAGAATTACAACAGATTTTGCCAGGATCATCGGTGTTTTTGAATAAAAAACAAAATATTATTGGTGACCCCGTAAAGTCAATTTCTTTTTTATTTCCCACATTATTTTCTGGAATAGGAAGTTTTCTAGATAAAATGAGAATCTTAGATCTCAGTTATAAACTAAAAAGAAAAAAACTATCAGAAATTTTTTCGGAAACAGAAATATCTACATATCAATACTTAAAAAATTTTGGGTTTTCAAATAATATAATAAGAGACTTTTTCAAGCCTTTTTTTGGTGGAATTTTTTTGGAGTCTAAACTAGAAACTTCTAGTAGAATGTTTGAATTTGTGTACAAGATGTTTGCTGAAGGATACGCAGCTATTCCGAAAGCAGGAATAGAAGCTATTCCAAAACAATTATATGAGAATCTTAATCACACAGATTTCCTTTTCAACACGAATGTAGTTTCAGTGGAACAAGGATTTGTTACTACAGAAGATAACAAATTATTAGAGACTCATGTAACTATTATTGCAACAGACTTTAGTGGCTTAGTTTTAAACGAAATAAAACATCCTACCTCATGGAATTCTTGTCAAACATTGTATTTCGAAACAAATAATAGGGTAATTAAAAACGAATTAATTGGGCTTATACCAAAGCAAGGAACTCTAATTAACAATATATTTTATCACACCAGTATTAGTACGATAACAAATCCTATCAATGAGCTATTATCAGTTACTGTTATTGATGACCATAATTTATCCGACGATATGTTGGTTTCGAGAGTAAAAGATGAATTAGAGCAAAATTGCGGTATAATATCTCCTAAATTTATCAAGTTATATACAGTTCCCAAGGCATTGCCTAAATTAAATGATATACAATATGATTTTACATCGAGTAAGTGTAGCGATTATGGATCGAGTAAGTATAGCGATTCTGGCATTTTTTTAGCGGGAGATACTCTGTTGAATGGATCATTGAATGCGGCTATGATTTCTGGTGAAAGAGCTGCAATTTCTGCAATTGAATATTTAAACAATAGAAATTACGATTGTAATTAATGTTCTTAAGTAATTGTTTTTTAAATGTTTGATAATTTAAAACGATTACAATTAAAAATTATCACAACAACCATTGAATTAATATCGAATATTTATGATTTTAGACTAACAATACAACAATTTATTATCATTCGCATAATTGGCTAAATGTTACTAAGAATAATAATAAATCAGCAGTTGATACTACGCCGTCATTATTTAAATCTGAGCTACATTCAGACATATTGACATTTTCAAATTCACATGTCATATCGTCTACCGTTGCAAATTCATTATAGTTTGTTGCAGATTCATAAGTGCATCCATAAACTATGTTTATACAAGAAGTACAGTTACTGTAACATACTATTGGTAACACAATATCTTCGTCTAGAACAGTTACGGTTCTATTTACAAATCCATCTATAGTTGTTGTGCAAATATCCCCGCTTGCAAACCATTCTTGGTCAGTCCAACCATCCAAACTAAATTTATATTCATAGGTTCCTTCACTAAGTGGAATAATTACAGACCAAATATTGTCATTATTCATATTATACATTTGTCGACAAGAACCGCACCATCCATCAAAACTTGAGTTCAGATATACATTTTGATAATTGAAAGGTTCATCAAATTGATTCATATCAACTTGAAACGTCACATTAACCAATTGTGCACACAAGCTACAGCTGATTAGATAGGTTAAAGTAGTCACTATAAGTCTCATAGTTTTTATTTATAACTAGTCAATAATTACACGACTCCATGAGACGCTTTTATTAGTGGACATGTTTAATAAATACATGCCTTTAGCATAGCCAGAAACATCAATTGTGAGAGATGAAACTACATGCTTTTTTAAGACAAGTTTGCTTGATGAATCGTAGAGCTTAATAGTTGTACTGACCCCATTTAGATCGCCCAAATCAACTGTCAGTTTATTTGAAGTTGGATTAGGGTAAATGTTTATTGATAAAGCTTCTAATTCATCCAATACTGTGTTTATAGTTCCGGCACATTCACAGTTCTCTTGAATCTGATCATCTAATGTGGTTATATCAGCATCATCACAAGGATCGCCTATATACAAACAAGACAGATCATCTTGATCGGCAAATTGATTGTAATTACATGCATTAATATTAGTACATCCATAAATACTACATGTATTAGGACTTAATGAAAGATTTTGGCCAGGAGTTAAATCTTTATCAATTAATCCAGGATATTCAGGCCCGTATTTATATGCCCGAAAAACATTTCCATTTCCGTAGTTGTGAAAATCCCAAACAATATTTCCTTCAAGATCAACCTCAAATATTCTTGCTCCCCCCATTCCATCAGGTCCTCCTTCGCAAATTATTGTATTTGAATTTTGTAATCTTGTTGCACCTGAAATTGCATTAGAAAAAAAGGTTGAAGGTATTTCAGCTTCATATGTCCACGTCAATATTTCTGGACCTATTATTTCATTTTGATTTACAATATAATTATCGTTTTCATCCATTGGTGGTGATATTATATCTACAGAACTCCATCCTCTACCAGTACCATTATTAAAAATCATAATGTCTCCTTCATGCTCATAACCTTCAGGTATCCAGTTTGCATCATGTTGTTTAAACGAAAGCTGATTCTCATTACTTCCTAAATTATATGCATTTGGATTTCCCCATCTATAAATTAGATCGCCACCCATTCCATAATCCCCACCATTATGATTTGCTGCTTCTTCAATGGTTGTACTATGATCAATAATCCAAATTTCACTACAAGCACGGACGCTAACAATAATCTGATCTAAATTTTGATTATAATCAATAGAATTTGCATGAAGCCAGTCAGTTCCAGATGGATTAGAATTTTGGTTCCCTAATTCAGTCCAAATTAATTCTTGATGCATTTGCGGATTATCGTTGACTAGATGATCGAAAGCATGCCACTCCCAGACAATTTCATTGTCTTGATTTGGATTTATTTCAATTATCATTTCTGATATTGTAGGGCTTGATGAGGAAAATCCAGCTTCCTGTGTTGATTTTATATCAAATATTTCGGATGCTAAAATTAAAATATTACCATTTGGTAAGAATTCAATATCGTGATGCTGACAAACAACTGCATCACAAAAATCAAATTCCCAAATCAATTCCCCATTCCATGAATATTTTTCAATTCGTCCCCCTTTTGGTCCATCGGGGTCAACTTTACATGTTCTGAGTAAAGATCCATCTTCAAGAAGGTATACTGAAAGTCCTGGTCTGAACGAACTAGACCATGAGTTTATTAAGAATCCACAATTATCAATTAAATATGTATTTGTTGAGTTTAATGGCGAAAAAAGAGTGTAACCATTAAATGATTCTTCAGTATTTAGTTCGACAATTTGACCAATTAAATTTATATTAATTAGTATAGTTAAAGAAGTTAAAATAAATCTCATAATAGATTGTATCGATTAATCAAATTTAAAACTAAATTTCTTACCTCTTTATAAATCTAAACTTCTTCATTTTACCATCAGTTCGTTTATTAAGTAGATACAATCCACTCTGAAGCCTTGTTACATCAATAAAATCAAGATTCAATTTTCTTCCAGACTCAATCATTCTCCCGTGGATATCATAAATCTCCCATACAGTAATACCATTAGATAATTCTGAAAACCAAATTTTATCATTTGTTGGATTAGGGTAAATCATGTGTCTAGAGTCGTCAAGATACGATATCCCTAAATCAGAATCCCAAGTCAAAGCTGCTATCACAGCATGAGTTGCAGTGACTTTTCCGTGGCCCCAAACTTGCTCTTCCTCATTAGGTAAAAAACCTGTATTGTCATCTACTCTAGCTGTATATTCCAAAATAGAACGGATATCATTAGAAGTTAATTCATGATTTGCCTCTAGCATTAAAGCCACTACTCCAGCTGTAGCAGGACTGCTCATACTCGTGCCAGAAAGTCTTGCGAATTCGTATTCAGTTCCGTTAAATTCTATAGAGTTTGTTATGCTATATCCTCCATCTCTAAATGAGCTCAAAGATGATTCAACATTAACTCCAGGTGCTGATATGTTTGGCTTAAGTCTACCATCTAAAGTAGGACCATATGAAGAGAAGTTAGCTAATGTGCCACCCAATTCTGTTCCAACTGGGTTGATGAATTCAGATGAGTAAGCACCTACAGCTATTACTGTATTGCCGCACGCTGGTTGTTGAATGCCATAATATGGATCACCACCAAGCCAGCCAGGTTGGGCGGCTTGGAAGTCTTGACCCCAATTTCCAACATCATTTGTTAAGTGTGTGTTGTTCCAAGCGTGTACAATACCGCTTTCAGCAGTTACTTGCATTATCACAGATATATTTGCATCGCCTTTATGAATTCGCATTTGAATAAAAGGCCGGCCATTAGCAGGGTGAGCATTCTCCATTATAACATCGTAGATGATGGTGTCATTGTTTACCACTTCAATTGTGTCTAACATAAATGGTCCATCTTCAGTGTCGTATATTGGAGTTTCGCCAGCAACAGTCGATAGCCCAACTATTAGCTGAAAACCCATTTTAAAAGATTCGCCAGGTTCACCCCAAAGTGTTAAGTTTTGACCCCAAGCATTTGTGTTTGCATCAAGTGGGTAGAACTTTACACGAGAGCGAATAGTATCACCTTCAGATTGAAATGAGTGATTTATATGGTAATCTACTCCTCCATTGTTGCCATTTGAGCTTACAAATACAACTCCTTCTTCAGACATAGCATCAATAAACTGATTGCTAAGTGAAGTTCCGTCTGGAGTTCCCCATTGAGGAAGTCCCCAGCTGTTATTTATGACTAATCTCTTATCTTCCGATTCTGCAACACTTTGCATCCATGAAAATGCATCTAAGGCAGAAGCTTCATCAACCATTAATGTTGCAAAGAGGAATTCTGCTGCGGGTGCCATTCCTTTCAAACCAATTCCTGAGCCACTACCCCCAGCGATACCTGCTACATGGGTGCCGTGGGTAGAATATCCATAGACATTTGATGTGTCACTTTGCATCATTTGTATGTCCATTGGTGATTCTGCTACAGTTCCATAACCAAACTCTACAGGTGATGGTCCAGATTGCTTGTACTGGTCCCAAACTCCTCGAATTCTTGAAAATGTGAGTGTTGTGTCATAAAACATTGGATGTGTATAATCAAATCCCCAATCGAGTATTCCAATTAATACGCCATCTCCGTGATAGGGTTGAGGTAGATTATATCCTAAATGTACGCTATCAACTCTTGTGCCATATATGGTCTTGTCTAAATGTGGTACTGCACGAGACGCAAGTTCAATTAATTGCATTGGGGTTTGCCATAAGATATCCAGTGAAAAAGCGTCTATTCTAAATGAAGCTATTCCATTTATACATGCACCTGCGTCTATTGATTCTTCTGCATCAGCCCAATTGCGCCATTCAGACTCCGATACATCATCAGATAATTTCCCAATAAATCCTACAGTTGCTTTCCCTTTAACTTCGGCTACAGGGTATGCACCAGTAACTTGCAAAAGGCTTTTGTAATCTTCATATTCTGTAACAAGATCTTTTAATTCTGAAATAGCTTGAAGATCTACTTGTGCTATTTTTTGAGATTTAAGCAGTCCAGAAATACACACAAATAAACTAAGGAGAGAAAGTCTAATTATCATATGGCTAAAGTAGCTATGAAGCTTTTAATCATTAGATTTATTTATGTTATGAATTAATGTCTGAGGTTAGTCTTCTAACACTTGACAATCTGTAAGCCAAACTATCTGGCCCATCATACAAATCGAGACTGCTTCAAGTTCAATATCGTAATCAAAGCAAACTTCCATTCCGTCTTTTGGAATGAAGTTTATTTCATCCCAATTCAAAACTTCAAAAGTTGAAGAATCGCTGACAATTAGAAATCCACAACCATCGAACCCTGTATAATCTTTTATAACCCCTTGAGTTATCAATTCGCAATTTTGCTCTTCATCATCTAAATCACACCTGATAAAAACTATAGGAAGGACTAAAACCAGAAAGTAGATTATTTTTCTCATTATATTAAATGAAGTAAACAAAATGATAAACCCCAAATATATGGCTACCTTTAACACAAATATCTGATTCTTATTTTGATGCAAAATAACATTTCACTTCTGATGGCTTTTACCTTGTTGTCATTTTCTGTATTTTCTCAAAATTTACCATTACAATGGACTCTTGAAGAGGAAGAGCACAGGCTTACTATTGGTGGTGTAGAACACGATGGGCTTTATGACGATACACAGGTTCTCGATGTTTACTTGGAATTTGATCAAAATAATTACGAGTTTCTTCTTGAGCAGAATTACAATGATGCCGAGGTAATCCCTGCCGTTATTACTGTTAATGGGGTAGAATATTCGGAAGTAGGCGCTAGGTATAAAGGTCAAACCTCTTACTTCATGAACGAATCAGATAAGAAGTCATTTAACATTACAATGGACGAATACGACTCATCTCAAGATCTTTTAGGCTACGAGTCTTTAAACTTTGCATGTGGTTATTTTGATCCTACTTGGCTTAGAGAGTTCATTTTTCAAAAAGTAATTCGTAAGTACATTCCTGCTGCAGCAAGCTGCTTCATAAATCTTCACATAAATGGTGAGGATTGGGGTATTTATACCAATGTCCAACAAACCAATTCTGAATTTCTTGACGAGTGGTTTATGGATAATTCTGGCGCACGTTGGCGTGCTGACTCACCCGATGGCTCTGGAGGTCCAGGTGGCGGAGGTGGCGGTCCAGGTGGCGGAGGTGGCGGCCCAAACTGGGGTGATGGAACTGCAGCATTAAACTATCACGGTCAAGACACAACAGAATACCAAGAATACTACACGTTAAAAATGTCTAGTATTAATCATCCTTGGGATATGCTCTTACAGACTTGTGATATTCTAGAAAACACTCCATTAGATCAGTTATATAGTCAACTTAATTTAGTAATGGATGTAGATAGAGCTCTGTGGTTCTTAGCTGCTGAAAATGTTTTTGCAGATGACGACGGATACATCCATAAGGGAAAAATGGACTACCACATTTTTTATGAAGAAGAAACTGGCAGAATGGTTCCACTAGAATACGATGGCAACACAGTTTTAATGGAGAATCATGCTACTTGGGGACCTTTCTACAATGCAAACGATGAAAATTATCCATTGCTTCACAGACTTCTCCAGGTTCCTGAAATCCGTCAAAGATACCTAGCTCATTACAGAGTGATGTTAGAGGAGATAAATCCTGATAATATTCACCCAATGGTTAACTATTGGTCTGATTTCATTAGCGATATGGTCCAAAATGACCCTCATGCGATTTACTCTTTTGGACAGTTCAACAATGAAATTGATGAGCTGCTTGATGTAATTGAAACAAGGTATAACCACCTTGCAAATGCTCCAGAGGTAAATGTAACTCCTCCAACTATCAGTTCAGTTACTATGGAGAGTTCAAATGGCGTTTGGGCTAGCCCTGAACCAGACCTTTCGGCAACCATAACTGCTCATGCTAGTTATGGATCCGGAATTGATGCGGTAAATCTTTTCTATAGTAATGATGTAAATGGATTGTTTAACACGATAGAAATGGATTCCCAGGGTGATGGTTTGTATTCAGCTTTAATGCCTCCTGCGCCAGTTGGTTCAGTCGTTCGATTCTACATAGAGGCAGTTGGAGGAAATGATGTTGGCACTAGGTCATACATGCCAGCAGGTGCTGAACATGATACTTATTACTACACTGTAGACCCACCAGTTGTTGAGAGTCCTCAGATTGCTATTAATGAGCTTATGAGTAAGAATTCTATAACAGAGGCCGATGAGGCAGGTGAGTATGACGATTGGATTGAACTCTACAATTTGACCAATAGCGATGTGGATATAAGTGGGTGGCATTTAAGCGATAATCCTTGGAGTATGGACAAGTGGGAGTTTCCAGAAGGGACTACAATTGATGCTGGTGGTTACTTGATAATTTGGGCTGATGAGGATGGCTCTCAAGGCGATTTGCACGCGAATTTTAAACTTTCTGGATCTGGTGAGTCTCTTTACTTGAGCACTGCAGAAGAATACATTGTCGACCAAATTGTATTTCCATCTTCTGATGACGACATGGGGTATGCTAGAGTTCCGAATGGGACAGGAACATTCATATTTCAAGACCCAACATTTAATGCAAACAATGATGCACATTCATCAGTTGACAGCTTGGCGTCTTCAGGTTTGGTTTTATTTCCTAATCCAGCTACTTCAGAATTCAATTTAGTATTTAGTGAATTGCCGTCCCAGACATCTATGAGCATAATATCTACATCTGGCCAAGTTGTAATGTCTCGTACTATTACATCTATGATGACGACCATAAGTGTGGATAAACTAAACTCCGGAATTTACCTTGTCTTGATAAGATCTGGGCGTGAAGTCTTTACTAAGAGAGTGATAGTTCAGTAGTTATTTAAGTCTTACTTGAAACTATAATAAAATGGAAAAAAAGCTTAAAGCATGTCTCGCAGAGGATGTCGACTTTGACTCCATACAACTTTTTGACGTAGCAGTTCCAGCAGGATTCCCATCTCCAGCCGAAGACCATATGGACCTTGATCTCGATCTTGGTTCATACCTAGTCCAACACCCTTCGGCTACGTTCTGCGTTAGGGTAGAGGGAGACTCCATGGTGGGCGCCGGTATTCAAAGCGGCGACGTAATTCTAATTGATCGTTCGTTAACTCCCAATAGAGGAAGTATAGTTCTAGCCGTTATAGACGGAGAGTTTACTGTGAAGCGTGTAGATATAATTAATGATAAACTCTACCTTATTCCCGAGCATCCACATCTTAAACCAATGGAAGTGGCAGAGGATTCTACTTTTCAGGTTTGGGGCGTTGTAACATTCGTAATCCATAAGGTTTGATAGCAATCGTCGACTGCAATAATTTCTACGCATCTTGCGAACGTATCTTTAGACCAAACCTAGAAGATAAGCCCGTTGTGGTGCTTTCAAATAACGACGGATGCGTCATAGCCCGAAGCAACGAGGCAAAGGCCTTAGGCATTAAAATGGGCACACCAGCATTCAAAAATGACAAGTTATTTGAGCGCAACAGAGTAAATGTTTTCTCTTGCAACTTCGCTTTATACGGGGATATGTCTAGACGCGTGATGGAATGCATAAAACCCGAAGCCGACGAACTCGAGATCTACTCGATTGACGAGGCATTCCTGACCTTTAAGGGGCCTGCTTCTGAGGAAAGGGCTCGGGCTTTGATGTCTAAGATTACCAAGTGGACGGGTATCCCTGTGTCAATAGGGTTGGCCCCTACAAAGACCCTAGCAAAGGTTGCCGTTAGAATAGCCAAAAAGACTCCCTCGACAGGTGGAGTACATGCCCTTAAAACGCATGAAGAGATTGAAAACGCCTTGAGCAATTGCGACGTTGGTGACCTTTGGGGTATAGGACATAGATCTGCGGCTAAGCTGAAATCGTTCGGCATACAATCTGCCCTGCAATTAACGCGTGCTCATAGCGGTTGGGTTCGCAAAAATCTTAGCATAACTGGGGTTCGCTTGCAAGAGGAGCTCCAGGGTATTATTTGCTCTCCAGTGAACGAGGTGGTTCCGCGCAAGCAAAATATTAGGACAGCAAGGTCGTTTGGAGTGGAAGTGGAAACCTACGAGGCGCTAAAAGAAGCCGTGGGAACCTTCGCCGTCAACTGCGCAACTAAGCTTAGGAAGGAGGGGAGCTGTTGCACCACGGTAACGGCCTTCGTACACACCAACCCATTTAAGCCAAATGCTTTTCAGTACAACAATTCCCGTACCCTCAAACTCGACGTCCCCACCAGTGATAACATAGAAATAGTCGCTGCTGCCATTAGGCTTCTAAAGGAAATTTACCGACCATTGTGCGCCTACAAAAAGGCAGGTGTAATGGTTGGAGGTATAGTCCCTGACACACAACTGCAACTAGGTCTTTTCGACTCTGTCGACAGGTCGCGTCGCCAAGACCTCATGCAAAGCATAGACGAAATAAATTCCAAACTCGGCAGAGATAAAGTGCGCTTAGCAGTTCAAGGATTCGACAGAAAATGGCGTCTTAGACAGGAGCGACTTTCCCCCTGCTATACAACGAGATTTACAGATTTCCTAACCGTAAAAATCTAGTGCACAACGACTCTCTCAATAGCGTACACGCCATCAATGTTTGCTCGGATTAGATAGGCGCCACGCTCGAGTGATCCTAGGTTGATTTGGCCTACATCAGTAATTCTCCCAGCCCAAACCTCACGACCTAACAGATCGAACATCTGAATATAGTTTGGGCCGTTAAGCTCAACATTTAGGATGTCTCTTGTTGGATTTGGGTAGATATTCATCATCGATGCTCCAACCTCTTCTATGCTATTAACAATAGTAACATCTATACACGCAGGATTGCCAGAACATCCCTCTTCATTAGTTTCTATCACGCAGAGTTGGCCTTCAAAATCACCCCACCAAACAACTTCAATAGTTGAAGTTCCTTCGCCATCTGCAATGTCACCTCCAATAATTATCCATTCGTAAAAGCTTCCAGTTGTATTGGGATAAGTGTATTCTAAAATCATATCAGTATTTGAAGATAGAGCACCAGAGATGCTAAAAGTTCCTACATAATTGCAAATAGTATTATCTGTAAGTGCATCCTCTATGAAATTGCAGGCATCAGGATCAGTACATCCATATCCATTACAAGAACAATCCGATTGTAAGAAGTCTTCAACTGTATATATCGAACCGTCATCACAAGGATCTCCAGGCATAATACATCCACCGCTATCCAGAGTTGCATCTTCATCAAAATTACAAGCTATAGGGTCAATACATCCGTAGCAATCATAATTACAAAGTCCATTTTCTTCAGTTGCAGTTGGGTCGTAATTACATGCTAATTCATCAGTACATCCATAGATTTCCAGGTCATCACACACCCCATCTTCGTCAAGGTCTTCAGTACAATCCCCTCCACATTCACCTAAGGCGTCCAATACATTTCCGTTACAGTCACAGTCTCCATTAGGTATATCTGCACATCCACATTCGTAGATAGCACCAGGTCCATTACAGACGCCACATTCATCTAATTCTCCCACACACTCGTCTACATCGTCACACACTCCATCAGCGTCAAGGTCTTCAGTACAATCCCCTCCACATTCACCTAAGGCGTCCAATACATTTCCGTTACAGTCACAGTCTCCATTAGGTATATCTGCACATCCACATTCGTAGATAGCACCAGGTCCATTACAGACGCCACATTCATCTAATTCTCCCACACACTCGTCTACATCGTCACACACTCCATCAGCGTCAAGGTCTTCAGTACAATCCCCTCCACATTCACCTAAGGCGTCCAATGCATTTCCGTTACAGTCACAGTCTCCTTTAGGTATATCTGCACATCCACATTCGTAGATAGCACCAGGTCCGTCGCATATGCCACATACGTCATTGTAAAGACATGAACCATCGTTGTATACTACGTTTTGATCATAGTTACATGCTGTAGTATCATTACATCCGCATAGATCTTCGCCAACAACTTCTTCACCAAAAGTTCCAACGCCATAGAATTCAACAGATTTAATCAACGCGTTTGCACCGATGCCTTCTGGAAATATTTGATAGTTAATCAATCCACTTAAAGAACCAGTTGTAGTAATCTGCATAATAAGTACGCGATTATTCTCATCTGGCAAACCATTTACTGCTCCATTTGTCACATAATATGAAGCTCCAATTACTGAACTAACATTAATTTCAGTTGTGTACGGTTCCATGAAGTATGTTGTGATAGGCTGTGAAGTATCTTCTACAAGACCAGGCGCATCAGCACCTATTATTCCAGCCATACTAGTTGAAACATCAAGACCTATCGTAGCATAGCTATCGTCAACTAGTTCAGGAAAAAATGGAATGAAATTAGGGTTTATGCCTTCTGCATTCCAACTAGAGTTAATAGGGGTGTTAAATGCTCCTTCTGGAGTACTTATTAAGAGAGGTAGGTCGTTGTTGCCAACTACAGCACTCATATGGTCTGTTGGATTAACCATATTGATATAGAACCTATAAGTTGTACCAGCTGCTACGGTTGGCACAGTAGATTCAATAGTTAAAGTATAATCCTCATCACTAATACAAGAACAGAAATCACAAGACCCATCGTCAGAAGTTGCTTCAGAATTAAAGTTACATGCAGTAGGTTCCATGCAACCTAAAACCTCGTCATCATCACAAATTCCGTTTCCATTTTGGTCAAAATCACAATCACCACCACATTCGCCAATTGCATCTAGAATATTTCCTTCACAGTCGCAATCACCCTCAGGGATTTCATTACAACCGCATCCGTAAATAGCACCAGGTCCGTTGCATATTCC
>CACHDD010000023.1 GCA_902578505.1 uncultured Bacteroidota bacterium
TTCTCCAATTCCTGTAAACGATGATGGTCAATATCTATGGGCAGGTCCTATGATGAACTTTGATTTAGGTTGTGGTGACCCAACTGCATGTAATTTCTCAGGAAATCCATGTGAGTTGAGTGTAGCATGTTCATTCCCAGGCTGTACAGATTCGAATGCGGATAACTACAATGCAACAGCTGGTTGTGACGATGGTTCATGTATCTACTTAGGATGTACTAATTCAGATGCACCTAACTATGATCCAAACGCTACTGACGATGATGGATCATGTATAGAAGTAGTTTCTGGATGTACAGATATCAATGCTACTAACTACGACCCAACTGCTAATACTGACGATGGTTCATGTATCATCCCAGGTTGTACGTATGCTGATGCAAACAATTACAATATGGGAGCAAATGATGACGATGGTTCTTGTGAATTCTCTCTAGGTAATGATTGTGTAGGCGATCTAAACGGTGACGGAGTAGCTGCAACAAGTGACCTTCTATTATTCCTTTCTGTCTTTGGAAATGAATGTGATTAAAGTGATCAAAATTCTAGTTTAATTTTTTAATATTTTAGAATGCGATTTTTGTTAATGTCTTTCTTGAGCATTTGTGTTTTGTTAAACTCATATGCTCAAGAAAGCAATGTCACTTTCAATGTAGACATGAACACCACGGCAATATCACCTAACGGAGTTCATCTTGCTGGTTCATTTCAAAATTGGGACCCAAGTACACTTGAACTTGAAGACCCTGATGTCGACGGTATATATAGCATAACCGTTGCACTTGAAAACGACAGTACTTTTGAATACAAATTCATCAATGGTAATAGTTGGGGAAATGAAGAAAATTCAATTTCTTTCATTGATTGTAACGGAGTTGATGATCAAAATGGTGGTCTAAATCGAGTAATTGAAACAACAAATACAGATATTAATATAAATACAGTTTGTTTTGGATCTTGTGACATATGTCCTGAAATAAATGAAAATTCTGTAACATTTTCAGTCGATATGAGTCTGGAAACTATCAATAACTCGGGTATATATCTCACAGGCGATTTTATGAATCACCTAGGTTATACTGATTGGTCAACAGATATTTTACAGTTATCTAATGAAGAAGGAAGTAATGTTTATTCAATTACTTTATCTGGAATACCTAACGGCTCATACAACTACAAATTTCTAAATGGTAACTCATGGGGATATGATGAAAATCTAGGTGGTCTTCCATGTGCAATTTCTGATGGCTTTGGGTCATTTATAAGAACTTTTTCAATTACTACTGGCACAACTCAAGTTGGACCGTTTTGTTATGAAGAATGTGAAGCTTGTGATTTTCCAGTAAGTGTGTTATTCAAAGTCGATATGACAAATGAAGCAATTTCACCTAATGGTGTTCATATTGCTGGCGAATTTCAAAATTGGGATCCTGCTGCAAGTCAAATGTCTGATGAAGATGGAGATGGTATTTTTGAGTTAGGCTTTGAAATTAATGTTGGTACTTATGAGTTTAAGTATGTAAATGGAAATGATTGGGATGGAATGGCTAACGACAACGAATCAATTCCATCTTCTTGTAATGTAAACGGAAATCGAGAAATTATAATTAACTCTGATACAACTGTCCAGTATTGTTATAATCAATGCTATGATATGTGTCTTGATTATCCTGATCCTGCAGAAGTTGTTTTTACAGTTGATATGTCTAATGAAGAAATTGAAGGATCAGGTGTATGGATAATTGGCAGTTTTACTGATCCACAATGGCAAAATGGAAGAATTCAAATGTTTGAGTTGGATGATTATCAAGGAGTTTATTCAACATCAATTTTAGTAGATGGTCCAGAAGAAATTTCTTATAAATTTTCTAATGGTGAACCTTTGCTAGGTAGTCCTTTCCAAGATGGAGAGAGTTTTGATTTTGCAACAGATAGTTGTGGTAACCCAAATGGTATAGGGGGGTGGAACCGCTCATTTACAAGATCTGGTTTTGATGAATCGGCTGGAATATTTTGTTATAATAGTTGCGAAAATTGTAACGAGTTAAATATTGATTTTGGAATTGGAATTGGAGAATACGCTGACTCCTTTGATCTTACATTATATCCAAACCCCGCAAGAGAAATCGTTTATTTTAACGAAAGGATTAACTACAAAATTTTTTCTCCTTCAGGAAACCTTATAATAGATGGAAATGGTAGTCAGGTTGACGTATCGTCTCTATCTAAAGGAATATATTTTGTTTTAAGTGATAAAAATAGCTATCTAAAGTTTATCAAATTCTAGAAGTAGTGATATCATGCAAAAGCTGCTCTTGCTATTTACGATAATATCGCCGGTTTTTTTATTTGGCCAAGTAGTGTCTACGCCCTACTTCCCTTCACAAAATGACTATGTAACTATTACTTATGATGCATCTCAAGGAAATCAAGAACTTCTTGGAATTAATGATGTATTTATTCATTGTGGGGTGATAACAAATTTAAGTGATGATTTAAATGATTGGCAACATGTTATGGGAGACTGGGGGAATGGAAACCCTGATTTTCTGATGACCAATATCTCCAATAATTTACATGAATTCTCCTTTCAAATTAATGAATATTTTAACTTGTTGCCCAACGAAACTGTTTCTCACATTGTTTTTGTGTTTAGTGATATTTCTGGAGATTACGTAGGTAGAGCATTTAATGGAGATGATATATACCTTCCAATTACAAATAATGAATTTTCAGCTGGTTTTGTCTCACCAAATAATGAAATATTAATTTATAGTCTTGAGAGTGAATTTGAGATTATTGGCGCTGCCTCTGAAAATTGTCAACTAGAGATTTTATACGAAGGAGATGTTGTTTCATCAGGAGAATTCACATCTAATACTACGCTTAGTTTTGACGCTCAAGAATATGGTTCGGGACTTCACGAATTTACGTTTAAAGCTGAAGCACAAGACCTACAAATTTTTGATACGTTGAACATTATCATTCAACCAAATAATTTATTAATTAGTGAGCCAGAGGGGCTTGAATATGGAATAAATTATACTTCTTCAAATCAAGTTACTTTAAAGGTTGATGCTCCAAATAAAGACTTTATATATGTTCTTGGTGATTTTAATAATTGGGAATACGATATAAATTATTTAATGAATAAAGATCCAGAAACACAAAATTTTTGGATTACCATTGACCAACTAGATAATCAGGCGGAGTACAGATTTCAATATTCTATTGATTTTGAATTTCTTCGAATTGCAGATGTATATGCTGAGAAGGTTTTAGATCCATATCATGATCACTTCATACCTGAATCAAATTATCCAGATTTGATAGAATATCCTACAGGAAATGTGAAAGATATTGTTTCTGTTTTTCAAATAAATGATCCGTCTTCTTATGAATGGTCATCCAATAGTTTTTCTCCACCTGAAAAAGAGAACTTAATAATCTATGAGTTGCTGATCCGGGATTTTTTAGAATCACAGTCGTATACAGACCTCATTGATACTTTAGATTACATCAAATATATCGGTATAAATGCAATACAGCTTATGCCAATTTCAGAATTTGATGGAAATAATTCATGGGGTTATAATCCTTCATTTTACTTTGCACCTGACAAAATGTATGGCAATAAAAATCTTTTGAAAAAATTTATAGATGAATGCCATCAACGTGGAATTGCTGTTATCATGGACATAGCTTTAAATCATTCTTTTGGGAGTAATCCCCAAGTAAGAATGTATTTTAATGAAGATATAGGAGAATGGGGGCAACCAAGCCCTGATAATCCATGGTTCAACCAGCAACCAACTCACGATTTTAATGTAGGTTATGACTATAACCATGAGTCTGAAAAAACACAAGATTTCTGCAAAAGAGTATTGGAATTTTGGGTTGACGAATATCGTATTGATGGTTTTAGACTTGATCTATCAAAAGGTTTCACGCAAAATAATACGATTGGAAATATTGAATTATGGAACGCATATGATCAAAGCAGAATAGATATTCTAAATGAATATGCTAATTCTGTATGGTCTACTAATCCAGAAAAGTATTTTATCCTTGAGCATTTTGCTAATAATGACGAAGAACAAGTATTATCTGAAAATGGATTTTTACTTTGGGGAAATTTGCATTCGAATTATTCAGAAGCGAGCATGGGATATGGAGGTGATTTTAGTTGGGGAGTTTATTCAAATAGAGGTTGGAATAATCCTCACTTAATAACATATATGGAAAGTCATGATGAAGAGCGTTTGATGTATAATAATATTAATTATGGAAATTCATTATCGGATTATTTTATTCAAATGAGTAATACTGCTCTTGAAAGACAAGAACTGTCATTTGTGTTTTTACTTCCCATACCTGGTCCAAAAATGATTTGGCAATTTGGAGAAATGGGATACGATTATTCAATTAATTACTGCGAAAATGGAACTATAAGTGATGATTGTAGAACAGCTCCAAAGCCAGTTCGATGGGATTATCTAATAAATCCTAATAGAGTAAAACTTCTCAAAACGGTAAAAGCTCTAAATTTCTTAAAAACAGAATACAATGTATTTAAAACCTCTGATTTTAACTATAATTTAAACGGAAGTATAAAAAAAATTAACTTATACTCCCCAACCGAAAACGTCTGTATTGTTGGTAATTTCGGTCTACAAACACAAGAGACATCTCCAGACTTTCCTTATTCTGGAATTTGGTATAATTACTTTGAAGGAACAGATTTAGAAGTAAATGATATAAATATGACTTTTCAGTTAGATGCTGGAGAATATTTAATATTTACAGATTTCGAAACTCCAACACCTGATTTATCGTCTAATATTCAACTTGGTGTTCATCATGAATATATGACGAATCGTAATGTGACTGTTTTTCCAAACCCAACAAAGGAAATTTTGAATATAGAATCCCAATTCGAAATAGAGAAGTGCGAAATTTTTAGTCTTTCAGGAAAAAAGTTATTGTCTTTTAATACTTCTTTGGATACGTTAGATTGCTCTCAACTCTGTAATGGAATCTACACCATTATTATTACTTTAAAAACTGGTCATCTTGTAAGAAAAAAGCTTTTAATTAATGGTTAAAAAGTTTTTGATATTAGCTTTTGTCGCCTTTGGATTTGATGCAGTATCTAATGCTCAAAAAATTTCTGGTACTGTTACGGATACTTATGGTAACCCACTATCTTTTTCTAGCGTTTACGTTGAAGAGCTACAAAAAGGAACTAGTGTTGATTTTAATGGAAAATACGAAATTGCTATTAGTCAGATTGGAACCTATAATATTACATTTTCATATATAGGATACAAAAGCGAAAAAAGAACAATATCATTGATTAAAAGCTCTCAAGTAGAGATATTAAATATACAACTTCAGGAAGAATCTTCATATATAGAAGAGGTAATTGTCACTGGTTACGCAGTTGACAGAAGAAGGGATTTGACGGGTACAATTGTAAAATTAGATGCCAAAGATATTACTGACATTCCCGCTCCAAGTTTTGAAGCCGCGCTTCAAGGTAAGGCTGCAGGTGTTCAAATAACTCAGGGTAGTGGTATGGCTGGGTCATCTTCTATAGTTCGTATTCGAGGTATTGCTTCAATAAGTGCCGGTGGAGATCCATTATATGTACTAGATGGTATCCCAGTTACTCAAGATTATTTCATAAAAGGTAATGCAGGTGGAATGAATAATAATCCACTTGCCACTATTAATCCTAATGATATTGAATCTATTGAGATTTTAAAGGATGCTGCAGCTACAGGTATTTATGGATCACGCGGTGCCAATGGCGTGATTTTAATCACAACAAAAAAAGCCAAAAAAACTGGTATTTCCTATGACTTTACAAGTAGAATCGGTGTCTCAGCTCCAACAGCTCTTCCAAAGATGACGGATACTGAAAGCTATCTGACATTATACCAAGAAGCATGGGAGAATGATGGCAATGTTGGTTTGGCACCTTTACCAGGTGGTATAAGTTGGGAAGATGCAATAAATAATAATACTAATTGGATCAAAGAGACGGTTGGTATTGGAGTCAAAAACGCATACAGCTACTCAATTAAGTATAAAAACAAAGATTTTAATATCTACTCTAATCTTAGCTATGATATAAATGACAGTTATTTAATTGGTAACAGTTATGAAAGACTAAGTGGCCGAATGAATTTTGATTATAATTTCTCCGACAAATTTACAATTTCAGGAAATTTATCAAGAAGTAATGGGATAAACAATAGAGTTGATGGAGCATGGTCTGGAGGACTTGGTGAAGCGATGTCTACAGCTCTACCTATTTATCCTATTTTTATTAATGACAGTACTTATTTTCAAGGTGCAAGTAATCCTGTAAGGACAAGGGAGTTGAAACAGTGGACAAATATTGAAAAAAGAGGTATATATAACCTATCTACAACATATCGCATAAATGATAAATTGTATTTGAAAGGATCCGCTTCTCAAGATTTGATGAATTTCACAGAGGATATTTATATTCCACAATTATTGAATCCTTTTTTCGATCATGCTGGACAAGCCAATAGATACAATACCCGAATCGAAAATCAAAACATTAATTTTATTTCTGGATATAATAATAATGATATTTTTAGTAATAAATATTCTTTTCTTTTTGGTTACGAATATCAAAAGTCACAAAATCAGTATTCATCTATTTCAACTAATAATGTTCTTGGGCCAATAAATCAAGTAAGTTACCTAGATACAACAATTGAACTAAGCTCTCCATCATCTCGATATGCATTTCTAAGTTATTTTACTAGAGGTAAATACAATATTCAAGACAAGTTCTATTTTCAAGGCACTATGAGAATTGATGGTTCATCGAGATTTGGATCAAATAATGTTTATGGTTATTTCCCATCAGCTTCATTTGCTTACATATTATCTGAAGAAAAATTTATCAAACAAGCAGATAAGATTAACTTTTTAAAATTTAAAGTTAGTTATGGAAAAACAGGGAATGCGAATATTCCTAACGATCAATGGAGAGCAACTTTTTCAGACACAACAAATTCAATAAGTTATAATAACGAACCAATAATCTTTCCAATTAGACGTGAAAATCCTGACTTGAAATGGGAATCATCAAAAACTCTTGATGTAGGGATTGAAGGCGGTTTATATGATGATCGTATTCACTTCACGCTTGAAGCTTACAGAAAATATACAGATGGTGTTATTATGGATATTTCTCTGCCACCTTCATCTGGTTTTACAAGTTATTGGGACAATGTTGGAGAAATATTAAATAAAGGAATTGAATTTAGTTTAGTTTCACACAATATTGAAAAACAAAATTTTAGGTGGTCCACTAATTTTAATATTGCTCATAATTATAATGAGATAGTTAGTATTGGACCATATTCTGAAGATGCTGTTGCTGGGGGAACAAATGATACAAGAGTTGTTGTAGGTATGCCTGTTGGAACAAACTTTTTAGTTAGATTTTCTCATGTTGACCCAGAAAATGGTAGACCTGTATATCTTGATATAAATGGTAATGAAACATATGATTGGGATCCTTCTAATCGTGTACCTGTTGGAGATGTTCTTCCTGACTTTGTAGGAGGTTTAACAAATACTTTTTCTGCTAGAAACTTTGAAGTAGGTTTAGTCTTAACTTTTCAAGTTGGTGGAGATATATATGATTCTTCCTCAAAGCGTCAGCTTGGTGTCGTTACTGACTGGAATTTTGACGAAAGAATTTATGATCGATGGAGAGAGCCGGGTGATATAGCAACTTATCCAGTATTAACTATGGATCCATCAACATATGGTGCTTCTACTCCTTGGATAAATACTGACTTATGGTTGCATGATGGAAGCTATTTGAGATTTAGAAATTTATCGTTAGCATACAATGTCCCAAAATCAAAAATCGAAAATTGGAAAATTGACAAGTTGCGGTTTGAAATCTCTGCAACAAACTTTCTGACAATCACCAAATATCCTGGTTTAGATCCAGAAATTGCAAGAGATTTTGAGGACAATGCTGATAGAAATATGAGTGCAAACATTACATTTTTAACACCACCTCAAGAGAAAACTGTAAATCTTAGTATTAATATAAGCTTCTAATGCGATATATATATTTCCTGATATTACTATGTTCACTATTTATTTCCTGTAACAAAAGTGACCTTTCATTTCCTCCGGATAATCAGATTTTATCTGAGGATGCGATTCAAGATGCGGATGATCTGCAACAACTTTTAAATTCCGCGTATGACGTTCTTGCTAATACATATAACGGAAATTGTCAAAATCTTAAAACATTATTAGCCGATAACATTGCTGCACCACTCAATAATTATGATTACATGGAGATATACAACCGTAATACGTTGTATTTCAATGGTACCATAGGAGAATATTATAAACAACCATACATAGCAATATATCGTTGTAATTACCTAATTGAAAATATCGATTTAGTTGAGTCATTAACCACCGGTGAAGCTAACAGATTAATAGCAGAGGCAAAGTTTATTAGAGCTTTATGTCATTATGACTTAGTGAATTTATTTGCACATCCATTTGGATATACTCTAGATAATAGTCATGATGGAATAATAATTAAAAATTCAACCGATCCAAGTCCTTTGCCGCGAAATACTGTAAAAGAGGTCTATGATTTTATTTTATCTGATTTACAATATGCTTCTGATAATTTACCGACAAGCAATGGAAACTATGCGTCAAAATATTCTGTTGATGCATTATTAGCTCATGTTAACTTTCAAATGAATAATCTGGATGACGCATTATCTAATTGTAATTCAATAATTAATTCCGGACAATTTATACTAGATAATGATAGTTTATTTCTAGATAGGTATAGAAGTAGTAGTAATTTAGAAATGATATTTGGTACAATATCAACTTCAAATTTCGATATACGTTCTTCTGGTTTTACAAATAACTACAGATCCGATGTTAATGATAATCCTACTTTAAGATCATCATCATTAATCTATGATATGATAAATGAGTTTGGGATTGATGTAGATAGAAGATCTGCATGGTTTGAATTAAAAAACATTGGATTAGAAAATGAATTTGTAGCGATAAAAAAATTCAACAAGGATTACTTTAATGTTCCAATATTTCATTTGACACAGATTTATCTTTTAAGAGCTGAAATTTTAACCAGATTGGGTAATTTAAGTCAAGCGACTGAAGACATAAACAAGATTATTTCTCGAGCCTATATTAATGCTTCTCAAATAGTTAATTTATCATTAAATAATCAAGAATTATTAGATATTATCAAAAGAGAAAGACAGCTAGAGTTGTGTTTTGAGGGTTATAGATTAAATATTTTAAAACAACGTGGAGCATTCTATCAACAGGATTTAGAAATAAGAAATGCTTTATGGAGTTGTGATGGTTTTTTACTTCAGTTCCCAGCTACTTCGCAAACAAACTTATTTATTCAGAATCCTCCAGGAGGATGTTAAGCTAGAGTTATGATTAGAATTCTTTTATTTTTCATATCAATCATTATTCTTGTAAGTTGCCGTGATCCTTTTCATGGCGAGCTTGGAAGTCCTTCAGATAAAATAGAGGGTATTTCTGGCAGCTGGATGTTGGAAAATGTTTTTCAAATCGACGAAAAAGCACCAGACAAAAAACAATTTGACCTATCAATTTTTTACGAGAATTTCATTATCACTTTTGATAAAGATTCAATGACGTATCAAGTTGACACAACTAATTTGATTTCAGGTAAAAATTATTTTGGAAATACAGGAAAGTGGAATCTTTATAATACTCAACTTTCACAATTTGATAATATATATCCTGATAAACTTAGTTTAGAAAATAATAATACAGTTATAGACCTTTTTCTAATAACTCCAACTACAATTATTGATAATCATCTAAATCTTCGTTTTATCAGAACATGTGATGGTCAGCAAGTAGTTAGCTATGAATACAGATTTGTGAGACAATGAAGAAAATTATTCTATTTCTATCTTTTGTAAATATGTTTAACGTGGTATACAGTCAGGCTGCTTATGTTCAGCCTGTTCCAACTAATGTTAATATGACAGCTAGAATCAATGTTGATATATCTAAACCTGATTGTGAGTGCCCTAACCTTCAGGATGCTAATTTCGATGACCCATTATATCTATGGTCTTGGTTGCCGTCCGAACCGATTGTTGGAAATGGTTCATGGGATAGCTCGAATGAAGAATTAAGAATGATACAAGATAACAGTAATCCCAATATTTGGTACATTGATGTTATTATAACTGACTTTTATGGAGTTTCAGTAAACACTGCATATTCCAATGGATTAAGTTATTTAGTGAAGAAAAAGAATGGTCTTGATGGAGGAAATAATGATCTAGAGAATAAATCAAGAGATTTTAATATTACACTTATTCCTCCTCCATGTGAAGATAGGTTATGTCCGTACCCTCAAGCTTTACAACAGGATGACTACTTCACCATAATTTATAATATAAGTAAAGAATTAAATATAAATTTTAATCCTGATTCTTTATCTATAAATAATGAAGGAATCCTGATGGATGGAGATATTTCCATTCATTTAAGAATAAATACAAACTTGGGGAATACGTATGAAAATTCACCTCAAAATCAAATGTTCAATATATCTGAATCAAACTTTCTTCCATTATATAATATTGAAAGTAGATATTTTTCGTACACATTTATTCCAGAAGAAATATATGATTTAGAACCGTCTGAATATATTTCTGAAATTGAAGTTACCTTTATAAAAAATATCGATCCAACTGGATTAACTCCAGGAATTTGGAGAACACAGATGCAAGCTTTTCCAGTTGGATGTAATTGATTTTAGTTCTTAATGGGTGAAATCTGAATTGCAAATCCTCCTGCAGGAACTGTTTTTATAGTTAATGTATCATTTGATTTTACAAATTTGGAATCAATTAAATATGATTGAGGATTTGTAGAGTAATTTGCATCATCACCATCCTTGTAAATTATTGCATTATAACTTGTATTTGTATCTAAAAAGCTAAGATTAACATGTACAGTTCTTGCATTATATCCATTTGAATTGCCGATATACCAACTATCACTGTTTTTATCTTTCCTAGCAATAGTTATATATTCTCCAGGTTCTGCCTCTAAATATATTGATTCCGACCATTCAACAGGTACATCCTTTATAAATTGAAATGCATCTAAAAACCTCAAATAATTTTCTGGCAAATCTGCTGCCATTTGTAGAGGACTATACATTACTACATATAAGCCTAATTGATTTGCTATTGTAGTGTTAACTTTTGAGCCATTATAAGGATTTAATTTACTAATATCCATTTCGAATATACCTGGTGTATAATCCATGGGTCCTCCAAGTTGTCTGGTAAATGGTAATATTGTGGTATGATTGGGTTTTGAGCCTCCAAATGCCTGATATTCAGTACCTCTTGCAGATTCATTTGCAAGTAAATTAGGATATGTTCTTGCAATTCCTGTAGGTCTTACCGCCTCATGCGCGTTAATCATAATCTTATAGTCAGCAGCTTTTTTAATTGCATAGTTATAATGATTTATCATGTATTGACCATAGTGAGTTTCTCCTCTGGGAATAATATCACCTACATACCCACTTTTAACAGCATGATAACCGTAGTGATTCATAAATGAATATGCTTCGTCCATACGTCTTTCATAATTTCTAACAGAAGATGATGTTTCATGATGCATGATTAATTCAACTCCTTTATTATGAGCATAATCATTTAATAATTTAATATCGAAGTCAGGATATGGTGTTTTAAAATCAAAAACATTTTCTTTAGAATTTCCAAACCAATCTTCCCAACCAATATTCCATCCTTCAACTAAAACTGCATCAAAACCATGTGTAGCAGCAAAGTCGATATGATATTTTACATTTTCATTATTTGCAGCGTGGTTTTCTTTCCTTTTTGCATTTTCATAATCAGTGACTCCAAGTTGAACTGATTTAAAATCATCGGTATAACTCCATGAACTTTTCCCCGTGATCATTTCCCACCAAACTCCAATATATTTAATTGGTCTTATCCATGATGGATCAATTGCAAGAGGTTCATTTAAATTGTATGTTATTCTTGAAGCCAGAATATCTCTCGCATCATCACTAACGATAATAGTTCTCCAAGGAGTTTTGCATGGAGCATTCATATATGCCATATTCCCAAAAGCATCAGGTGTTAACCATGAAGTAAACGTGAAACTTTCAGGATCGAGATTTAGATGCATAGTTGAATAATTAACTAATGCAGCCTCATGAATATTTATATATATGCCATTATCCGTTTTCATTTGTAATGAAGTTTGTACACCTGTTTTAGAAAATGAATTTTGTGAAACATTTTCGGTGTATGCCGCGTCAAATGTGGCTTCAATTTGAGATAACCTAGTTGTATTGTAATCATATTCTTGACTGTCATAATCGCCAGGTATCCAAATAGCAACATGATCATCTGTTAAAGTAAATTCAGTAAGTTCTTGTTTGACAATAAAATGTCCCAAATTATTTTGTTCGGGTATTTCATATCTAAAACCAAGGCCAGTATTGAAAAGTCTAAATCTTATATTTAAGAGTCTTTTGGTATTACTTTGTTTTAGCTCAACAAGTAATTCATTATAATTATTTCTTATTGCACTTTCTTCACCCCATACTGGCATCCAAGTTTCGTCATAACTTTTATTTTTATAGTCAAGAATTTGAAATTCAGAAGAAAAATCACTTGAAAAATTATTTTCGGTAAATGAAAAACCAGAAAAATAATTTGAAATTTCAAAACCCATAGTACTTGGTTTAATTACCTCTTGATTTTTATAAATTAAACTATACATAGGCTCTCCATTACCTGAAATTGAAAAGTCAAGTTTAAAATTATTATTTGGAGAAACCAAGGTTTGACTTTTTAATCCTAGAAGGAAAAAAAGAAATAAAAAATTAGAAAGAATAACCTTTTTCATTTAATTAGATTCTTTAAAGTAGAAAACAGTTTGATAATTTCGATACAATATAATTTGTTCTATTTAAACTAAAACTATTTGTAAAATGTTTTGGAAAATGCAGATGCTAACAGGCCAGTTGGTATTGCTACCAAACCTATTCCAATAAATACAATTATTGAGCTAAATATTTTTCCACCTACTGTAATGGGTAATAAATCCCCGTACCCAAATACTGCGCCTATCGCCCACCACATTGAATGAAATATTGATTTAAATTGATCGGGCTGTACTGGATTTTCAAAGTAATAAATTCCTATAGATGATAGATATATTAAAAAAAGTGTAGCTGTAATAAAAATTACTAACTCATTTTTTACATCATAAAAAGCGTCCTTGATCCTATCAATAGCGCTATTATATTTTAATAATTTAAAAATTCTAAATAGTCTAAATAATCTAAATATACGTATTGATCGTAAATCAATACTAGTAGATAAATAAAATGGTAGAACAGCAAGTAAATCTATGACTCCAAAAAAACTAAAAATATATTTAAAGGGCTTTGGAGACAAATAAATCCTTAAAAGATACTCGATACTGAATATACAAACCCCAATAATTTCAATATCTGCAAGTATTTCCTTAATTATAGGATTTAGTTTTGGAACCGTTTCTATGGAAAATGATATTATTGATAAAATAATTAACGCTTGAATAAATAAATCAAAACGCTTTCCATTCTTAGTATTATTTTCAATAACTGTCTTATATAGCCATTCTTTATTATTCATAAATGAAAATTAGTTATAGAATTATCAATATATATGTCAATAACAAATACAATTTAATTTAGAGCATAAAAACAAAAACTGAGTTCTTCCTAAATGGGTTCAAAAGAATTATTTTTTATTGCTTTTGAAACTTTTATTTCACAATATAAATTATTATTTATTTGACCTAAAATAGTTGAAAATGAGAAGGATCTAATTTTATGATATATCATTAAAAACCTTCAAAAGTGACCAAGACTTAACGCTTTGATATTTTATTGTATGAAATACTCTTCTGTCTTGAGCATTTGAATCTTTTGATTTTATCACATCTTTTTTTTCTATGTTTTTGACTTATACCACTATTGATACGTTTACGCCAAAGCTTAAAGCTAGATTTTTTGAGAGCAATTCTCATCAATTTAATAACCTCATTTTCTGAATAATTAAACTGGAATAAAATCGCATCAAATGGAGTTCTATCTTCCCAAGCCATTTCTATAATTCGATTATAATCTCTATTACTTAGCTTTTTGTTAAATTTATAATTAGACATTAAATTGTTGGAAATTTAAATAAAGTTTTTTAATCCGAAATATTTTATTTATGTGATGTAAAATCCCCGTCCTCCCTAAAAAAATTGTTCATCTTACCACTTTCCTAACATTTTTAAAAAACTCTCGTAGTTCAACCTTAATTTCTGTATTATTATTATTTGAATTTTTGATTATTTCTTTTGCAGCAAGAATATTTGACATTTTTTCTCCTTCAATTGAAACGTCATCTTTTTCTTCAATTAATTTTAGAAGTTCTTTTTCTTTTTCCTCTAATTGACAAATTGAATTGTTTTGTATAAGTAGTTTTATTTCATTTAAATTCATTTAACTAACTCGTTTATCATTTCAATAATTATTTGTTTTTTAGAGGTGGTTAATTCCTTTACTACCTTGCCATTTTTTATACTTGAGAAGTAGGGGAGTGTGTTGATGTTAAAAGCCTCTTTAATGTCAGTAGCTGATTCAACATCAATTTCTATAAAATGAATTTCATTAAATTTTTGATCATTTTTTAATTCCTCAATTAATGGTGATAATAATTGACATATACCGCACCATGGTGCGTAAAATTTAATAAATACTCTTTCCTTTTCTTTGAGGATTTTAACGAGTTCGTCTAATTTCATTTTATAAATTTAGTACTTACAATTTAAATCAAGTTAGTATCAGAACAAATCAATCATGAGCCGGCTTTTGATGTCATTAATCTTTTGTATTC
>CACHDD010000024.1 GCA_902578505.1 uncultured Bacteroidota bacterium
GAACAAATATGAACTCTGGGGAAGCTGTATCAGTAATTGTAATGGTTTGGGTTGTGGTACTCTCATTACCACATCCATCAGCAGCAGTGTAAGTTCTGTACAGATAGAAAAGTCCATCAGTTTCTCCAGCAATACTTTCCTCGACCACATTAATCTCTACATCGTTACAAAGATCTGTTGCCATTGGGAGGATTATCGGTATTTCATCATCACAACTTGCATCAAAATCTTCAGGTATAGAAGTGAAATTTGGTGGTGTTGTATCAACAATGGTGATTGTTTGGATTGCGTTTGTTGCATTGCCACAAGCATCAGTAGCAGTAAATGTTCGAGTAATTACGTAATTACCATCACATATCCCAGATGTAGTTTCTTCTTCAACTGTAACAACTACAGTATTGCAATTATCTATAGCTGCAGCCATTTCCATTTGGTGGTCTTCAGAACATTCTGCTGTGTAATCTTCAGGAACAAGCACAAATTCAGGGGCTGTTGTGTCAACTATAGTTATAGTTTGTATATCAGAAGTAGTGTTACCACAGTCGTCTGTAGCTGTAAACGTACGAGTAATCGTATAATCGCCTGCACAAGAGCCAGGAGTTGTTACCTCGTCAACAGAGATTGTTACAACACCACAGTTGTCTGTAGCTGAAGCATCATCCATGGGATGTTCGTCAGAACATTCCGCTGTGTAGTCTTCAGGAATAGTAAGAATAGGAGACACTGTGTCTTCAACTGTAATTACCTGAACATCTGTTGAAACATTTCCACATTCATCTTCTGCAGTGAATGTTCTTGTGATAGTGTAATTTCCTGTACATCCTAAAGAAGCAATTTCCTCATCAATAGAAATTGTAAATTCACTACATATATCTACTGCAGTAGGTGTTTCATATGTGATGTCTTCAGAACATGCTATTGTGAAGTCTTCTGGAACAAATGTGAATTCTGGTGCGTTTGTATCAACTACTGTAATTGTTTGGACTAAGCTTGTAACATTACCACAGTTATCAGAAGCAAAGTATGACCTTAAGATTGTATAGTTATTTGCGCAATTTCCATCGAGAATGAAATCTGAAAATGTAACTACTGGAGTAGAACATCCACCTTCTGCTGTGGCAAAGCCAAACTCAGTTTCATCACACTCAACCGTAATATCCTCTGGAATGTATAGGTTTGGTGGATTCTCTAGACCATCACAAATTAAGTCGCCATCTTGGTCAGATATACAGGTGCCATCACAATTGTATTCTGGAAGAGCATAGGTACATGAGTTGTCAGCGTCAGTTGCTTCCTCATCATAGTTACATGCGTTCTGGTCCATACAACCTGCAACCTCGAACATGTCACATATTCCGTCGTTGTCAAAATCTGAAGTACATGATCCGTCACAGTAGTAACCAACTTCTGGGTATATACATTCGCCAGGAATTGAAGCTGTTGGATCGAAGTTGCATGCCGTAACTACCATACAGCCCATACAGCTTATATAGTCACAAGAATCGTCGTCAATGTTAGCTTGTGCATCAAAGTTACATGCGCCAACATCAGTACATCCTGGTATTTCGATTATACAAGAACCGTCATTTTCAGTAGCTTCAGGGTCGAAGTTTGTTGCGTTTTCAAGTGTACAGCCAAAGATTTCAAATTGATCACAAACACCGTCGCCATCTGAGTCGAAGATACAATTGCCATCACAATCGTATCCAGTATCAGGGTAAGTACATTCCCCAGGGACAGTTGCTTCTTCACTGTAGTTACATGCAGATGGTGCCATACAGCCAATACATGATTCATAGTCACAACTATCGTCATCTACATTAGCATTAACATTGTAGTTACATGCAGTTGAGTTTGTACACCCTTCAACTACAGGCTCACAAGAACCGTCGTCATCTGTTGCTTCTTCGTCGTAGTTGAAAGCAGTTGGGTCAGTGCAACCGTCTATTTCAAAAGGATCACATATACCATCTCCATCAGCATCGTCAACACAATTTCCATCACAATCATATCCGTATTCTGGGAAATCACAATCGTCAGCTATTACAGCTTCAGAATCGAAGTTACATCCTTCAGGGTTTATACAACCTGAAGGCAAACAAGAGAAGAAGTCACAGCTTCCATCATTTGTATTTGCATCAGGATTGTAGTTACAAGCCCCAGAAAGAGTACAGCCTTCAATGATACAGTTCTCACTGTCTATAGTTGCATCTGGGTCATAGTTAGATGCTGCTGGATTCATACATCCAACACAAGAAGTGAAGTCTAAACATGTAGCAGGAATAATTGCTTCAGAGTCGTAGTCACAAGCGTTTGGGTTCATGCAACCAGAACACGATGTGTATTCACAAGATCCATCAGAGAATTGCGCACTTGGATCATAGTTACACGCTGTGGGGTTAGTACATCCAAAAGATAAACACGAGTAAAAATCACAACTACCATCATTGACTGTGGCTAGAGGATTGTAGTTACATGCAAATGGAAGAGTACACCCAAATATGTTACATGAATCAAAATCACAAGATTCATCGTTTTCTGTTGCATCCGGGTTATAGTTACAAGCAGAAGACTCTATACAACCTGGGACTTCAAGCTCATCACATACTCCATCGCCGTCCACATCATTTTCACAGTTTCCATCACAATCGAGGTATTGTTCTGGGAATTCACAATCCGCAGGGTAGATAGCATCAGCGTCGTAGTTACATGCGTCAGAATTTAAACAACCCGCACATGATTCGAACTCACACGAATCATCGTCTGTGTTTGCATCAGAGTTAAAGTTACATGCAGTTAAATCAGTACAGCCTTCTACTAAATACTCACATGAATCGTCATCATCAGTTGCATCTTCATCGAAGTTCAAAGCTTCAGAATCGGTACAACCTCCAATTTCAAATTCATCACATACTAGGTCGCCATCTGTGTCATTAATACAATTACCATCACAATTGTATCCAGATTCTGGGAAAGTACAGTCTCCGGAAATTATTGCTTCCTCATCGTAGTTACATGCTTCGGAATTTAAACAACCCGCACATGACGTGTATTCACAACTATCATCATCAATGTTCGCTTGTAGGTTGTAGTTACAAGCAACTGGAATAGTACAACCGCTGTATAAACAATTTCCACTGTCTTGGGTTGCTTCTGCGTCGTAGTTATCGGCATCAGGATCCATACATCCTAAACATGATGAATAATCCTCACATGATCCAGCGATAATTGCATTTGGATCGAAGTCACAGGCTTGAGGATTCATACATCCCATACAACTCAGATATTCACAAGACCCGTCAGAGTAATCAGCTTCAATATCAAAGTTACAAGCTCCAGTATCCATACAACCAAAATTCAAACAAGAGATGTATTCACATGATCCGTCATCAATACTGGCAGCGGGATTGTAGTTACAAGCAAAAGGATTTGTGCATCCAGCACATGTTATAAAGTCACATGATCCGTCATCGTCAGTTGCGGCTGAATCGTAATTGCAGGCTCCCTGATTAGTACATCCATCTATTTCAAACGGGTCGCAAACACCGTCGCCATCACTATCTGATTCACATGTACCGTCACAATTGTAGCCAGATTCAGGGAATTCACAATCTCCAGGATAAATGGCGTTAGAATCATAGTTACATGCAACAGGGTTTAGACATCCTGCACAAGATTCAAACTCACAACTATCATCATCTGTATTTGCCTCAGAGTTGTAGTTACAAGCTTGTGGGTCAGTACACCCTTCTACGATATATTCACAATTTCCATCATCGTCTGTTGCGTCTTCATTATAGTTTTCGGCTGAAGAATCTGTACATCCAGCAATTTCAAACTCATCACATATCGAGTCGCCGTCAGAATCGTTTAAACAATTTCCATCACAGTCATAGCCTGAATCAGGGTAAGAACAGTTTCCATTTTGGATTGTAGCTTCAGCATCGAAGTTACAAGCGTCTTCTGTCATACACCCAGCACAAGAATTGTATTCACAAGATCCATCGTCATAGTTTGCATTCTCATCGTAATTACAAGCCTCTGAAAAAGTACAACCGTTGTATTGGCAGCTGCCAGATATAGTTGCTTCTGGGTCGTAGTTGTCAGCATTTTCTTCTAAACATCCTACACAAGATTCAAAATCATCACATACCCCTGCTATTGTTGCTTCTGGATCAAAATCACAAGCAAGCTCATTCATGCAACCTAAACAAGTATTGTATTCACATGAGCCGTCATCGTAGTCAGCATCCGAATCATAGTTACATGCAATTTCGTGTGTACACCCAAAAGTTATACAGCTGATGAAATCACAAGATCCATCGTCAATTGTAGCTTCAGGGTTGTAGTTACATGCAAATGAATTAGTACATCCCTCAACATCTATATAATTTGTTATTGCGAACGTATTCAGGGAAGAAGAAAACAAAAAAATCACTAAAGTGATAATGTTAAATGTTGAAGAATGGTTTGATTTTTTATGTGATGGGAAAATCATATCAAACTAATTGATGGGTAAATGCCAAATGGTTCGACAAAATACGATTTTTATAAAGCAAACCCTATAAAAACATCGTTCAAAATTCAATCAAAAAAAACAGCCCCACTAGCAATGAGGGGGGCTGTCTATGAAAAGCCAGTATATACTGGGTTTATGCCTTTAATTTCTTGCTGAAATCTAATACGCTTGGGGTAGCAATAAATATTGAGCTGTAAGTACCTACTAAAACACCTACCATAAGGGCGAAAACGAAACCTTTGATGTTGTCTCCTCCAAATGAGAAAATTGTCAGAAGTACTACGAAAGTAGAAAGTGATGTGTTGATCGTTCGACTGAGAGTGCTGTTTAGCGCCTCGTTAACAAGTTGCATATCATCCTTCTTTCCTCCATAGATTCCAAGGTATTCTCTGATACGATCAAACACAACAACTGTATCGTTTATCGAGTATCCAATTACAGTTAAGATCGCTGCGATAAACGCTTGGTCAATTTCCATTGTAAATGGGAGCATGCCCCAGCAGATGCTGAATACTGAAAGAACAATTAACACATCGTGGGTTGTTGCAAGTAATGCGCCAAGGCCAAATTGCCACTTTCTAAATCTGAATACAATATAGAAGAATATGATAATTAATGAGAAAATTGTAGCCTTCTTTGCACCAGCTCTAAAATCGTCTGAAATAGTAGAGTCTACTTTGTTCTCCATATCAACGGTGTGTGATCCTAAAGCAGCTAAAGCACCATTACGAGTAGCGATGTAATCCTCATCTACTGTCTCAGCTTCTGAATTAATTAGGTAGTTAGTCATTACACGTAGCTTGTTGTCTGACTCCTTTGTTTGAACTAATGGATTGCCAGGAGTGCCATCTTCAGTAAATGCAACTGAAAGTACTGCACGTACATCATCAGGATTAACTGCTTTATCAAATGTCACATCAAAAGTTCTACCTCCAGTGAATTCAACACCGTAGTTTAGGCCTCTAGTCATGAGGGATCCAGCTCCAGCAATAATTATAATCAGACTAAAAACATACATGATCTTCCGCTTTCCGATAAAATTTATTTTGGTGTTAGTGAACCAATCTTTAGTGATGTTTGAAGCAAAAGTGATTCTCTTCTTCTTTTCTAGTCTAGAGAAGAAAATCAAACGAGTAATAATAATTGCGCTAAATAATGAAGTGAAAATACCGATGATAAGAGTAGTAGCAAATCCTCTAATAGAACCACTACCAAAGCTGTAAAGAACGATAGCTGTAAGAAGAGTAGTTATATTAGCGTCAATAATCGCAGTGTAAGCTTTTGAGTAGCCATCCTTAAGAGCAAGAGCAAGTCCCTTTCCGTGTCTCATTTCCTCTCTAATGCGCTCGTAAATAAGTACGTTAGCGTCAACGGCCATGCCAATTGTAAGAACGATACCCGCTATTCCTGGAAGAGTTAATGCTGCACCAAGTGCGGCAAGAGCCCCAACAAGAAAGAATAGGTTTGCAAGTAGTGCGATGTTAGAAACAGCACCTGCACCCTTGTAGTAAAAAATCATATAAAGAAGAACTACCAAAAGTGCAATAATGAAAGAGCTCAGTCCGGCGTCGATGTTTTCTTGACCTAATTGTGGTCCAACACTCACCTCATCAACAATTCTAGCTGGAGCAGGAAGAGAGCCTGCCTTCAATAGACCTGCAAGATCCTCAGCTTCAGTAAGCTTTTCAGCAGTAGTCTGATCCGAGCCAAAACTAATTTGTGAACGACCGTTAGTAATTGCTGAACGAACGTTTGGAGCAGAGAATACTAAGTTATCAAGAACAACTGCAACTGCTCTGTTGTTTTGGCTTACACACTCCTCAGTCATGCGTCCCCAAATTCCAGTGCCTTCACCGTCCATAGTCATACTTACAACCACGTCTCCAATTTCGTCGTACGATACTCTTGAATCGACAATGCTCTTTCCAGATAGAGCTGCTTTGCCTTTTTTGCTGTCGTCTCTAATACCGTAGAGAGCGTGGATTGGAGAAGTAGACGAGATAGGCTTAGCTGCCCACATTAGCTTGAGATCATTCTTCAAATTCTCATTTGCTTCAGGGTAATTTAAGATTGTATTTACTTCTGAAGTATCTGTAGCGAGCGCGTATCCAACGACTGCACCTCTGCGCCCTAGTTCAGGTTGAAACAAAGAAAGAAGAGGATTTTTTGCTCTACCTTGCTCAGGAGTTAGAGTAGAATCTGGAGGCGCATTTTCTCCAAATAATTCTGGGTGTAGTACCGCTCCGACCGCTGCATTTGCCTCGTATAATCTTCCAAGGATTTCGTCGTTGAAGAAAGTAGGCCAAAATTCTAAGTTAGCTGTAGACTTTAACTGCTTTCTAGCTCTTTCTCTGTCATCAATACCTGGAAGTTCAACTAGAATACGACCATTTTGAAGTTTTTGAACATTTGGTTGAGCAACTCCAAGTTGGTCGATACGCTTCCTAATAATACTTTCGGTATTGTTGATCGCAGTCTCTGATTCTAAAGCAAGGATTCCAAAGATTTCTTCGTCTGTGCTCTTAGCTGGAAAAAGGTCTTTCTGCTCCATATTGTGGAAGATTCTCCATAGTGCTGTTGGATTTTCTTGTCCACTTACTTGAGTGTTCCAAGCATCTGCAAAAAGTGAAATGAATCCGTCCGATGAATTCTTTTGATTTGCCTTAGCAGCAGAAAGAGCCTCGCGGAAATCACTATTACTTGAATAATCAGAAAGAGCAATTACTAGGTCAGGAATACTAACTTCAAGAGTAACACTCATGCCACCCTTGAGGTCAAGACCCAGATTTAGTTCTTGTTCTTTTACTTCCTTGTAAGTAGCTCCAAAAATGTGTGCTTTAGTATTAACACTATCTCGCAAGTACTCGCGGGTTGCTTTGATAGAAGCGTCTTCCCAAGTAAGGCCATTTAACGCACTATCCGCTTCTAGGCTGTCCGCAACAAATGCACCATGAATTGCAGCTTTTGATTCGAAATTCTTGGAAGCCCAATTAAACGACAACGTGTATAAGGTCGCTAAGGCTAGAGATATCGTAAAAAACTGTATGGCAAACTTATTTTCCATAGTAAATAGGATATATTTTAGGGCGACAAAGATAATGAAAAAAACACTAGGTTTTACGAGGGATTAAAAGGTGTAACTTGCAACAGAAATGATAGGAAAAATTAGCATAGACTTAAAGTTTGGTATTGCCTTTTTCACCGGTGTTATTTTTCACTTTTTTTCTTTAAGTCAAACCGAACTTACATCACCCACTTATGAATTCGCCGTATTGCAATATAGCGGGGGAGGTGATTGGTATTCAAACCCAACGAGTATGCCTAATTTAGTGAGGTTTTGCAACGAGGACTTGGGAATGAATATTGGAGAACACGTTCCCTATGTAAGTGTTGGTGCTGTTGAGTTGAGCCTTTATCCATTCGTCCATATGACTGGTCATGGAAACATAGCATTGTCATCGTCAGAAGCTAGTAATATTAGAGAATATCTTAGTTCAGGAGGCTTCCTTCACATTAGTGACAACTACGGGATGGATAAGTATATAAGACAGGAATTCAAGAAAGTTTTTCCAGCACATGATTGGGTTGAAATCCCGTTTGATCACGAGATCTATCATCAGAAATACGACTTCAATCAGGGATTGCCCAAAGTTCATGAACACGACGATAAACCGCCTAGGGGATATGGGATAATCTACGATGGAAGGTTAGTGTGTTTCTACGATCACGAATGCGATTTAGGCGACGGTTGGGAGGATTACCAAGTCCACAGAGATCCAGAGGAAATTCGATTGCTTGCACTTCAAATGGGCGCGAATTTGGTCCAGTACGCTTTAGGCGGAGATTAATTAAAGCTGTTTGAGAGAGGGCGAAATTTCGCCTTTGTCGCCAAGAGATTTTGATAGCTTAAGTCCTTTGAAAGCCATTGCTTCCACTAAATCTTTCCACGAATCTTTTACTCCTTCAGCGTAGTTGATCCTAAGGTCGTCAAGTCTCTCGCCAGCAACTTCTGCTAAGACGTCCCAATACTCGTCTGCAGTTAGACCGCGTCTATACATCCCAAATTTCTCCCACAGCAGTGTCATACCTGTTGAGAGTGATTTTTTATGGCCGGTAACCTTCATGATTCTGCAATCGCAAAGGAATGCGAGTACTGCTCCTTCTACGTAAATGGAGCCTTTTCTGCCGGATACTCCTGGGCGATAACCGTCAAGCCATGTATCGTAGCTAGAATCTGCAACCGACATATTTAGTCTTCCTGGATTATTCAAGTGACGCGATAAAAGGGCTTCCATTTTACGGCACCAATTTTTAAGGTCAATACATCCAGCTTCGAAAAGGAATAGATCCCCCATATAAGTCGTTACACCTTCGGCTATGTAGCCGAGTTTAGAGGGACATGCTTTTGTGAAATCATATGGAGTCCACTCAGATGGCCTTATACGTTTAACGTTCCATGCATGGTAAAGCTCATGAGACGCTATGGATAATAATTCATCATATCCGTAATCTGAATTGATCTTTTCCTTAGGGCCCAAAGCAATTACAGTACTGTCTTCGTGTTCTACTCCGTGCCTTACTTCAATATCAGGAGGTAGGAGATAGAGGAAGTGGTAGAAGGAAGCTGGGAAAGACTTGAAGTATGAGATTTGGGCTTGAGAAAAAGCCTTATGGTCAGCAATAAACTTTTCAGAATTAGGAGGTGCGCAACCGTAGGACCAAATATGAAAATCAACGCCCTCTGCTTCGTACTCAGTATGCCAAAGCGCAGGAGATGTCATCCATGGACTATCCATGATATGCTGCATATCCCGCGCAGTCATAACGTATGAATCGTTCTCTATTCTATAAGGTAAAGCAGTTGCAAGTTCCCAATTTTTCGGGATGTCGCAAAGACAAATCTCGTAGCCATTAAATTCAGCTCCGACTTTGTAGACCATGCAATTTACAGGGTTCACATATTGCAAATCATCACTTACAAAGGTTGAGCCAGCATTTAGGATATCTGCGTAAAAAACCCAACGTACTGTATCCATTGATCCAGGAACTTCCCATCGATGAAGATCAGTTTTCATCAATGTTACTTCTGTGCCATCATCACATACCCCAACCATTTTTTTTATGTATTGAGCAAAGTTTGCTAGCTCATATCTGCCAGGCCTCCAGCATGGGAGCTGTAGTTGCCAAGTAGAGCCATCACCCTTGGGAAAAATAGCTTCGAACTCTAAAGCAGGTTCTGTTGATGATCTGCTTATACTAACTTTTATTTCACTCATTTTTTGAGTGCTTGGTGTATAGGAGAACCTGTGCATCCGTTTGGATAGGGAACTTCAAGCAAGGTGGAAATTGTTGGTGCGATGTCGCGAATGAAAGTTCTTTCGTGAGTAGATCCTGCCTCAATGCCAGCGCCGTAAAAGAGACATGGTACATGTGTGTCGTAGGTATATGGTGAACCGTGTGTTGTTCCAGTGCGACCGTATTTCATCCAACCAGGGTTGAGGACGAATACTACGTCTCCATTTTTCCCTTGTAGGTATCCATTATACATGTTTTTTAGTATAGGGTCCACTTTAGCTCTAGAGGCCAAATCATAAGCACCGCATGCCATTAAAATCCCTTCTTCCTCCACGCACAATGCGCTCACATACCTTTGGATTACGTCTTCAAATGGAGCAGAAGATCTTACAGATTCCTTATTAAGGTAGATGTTATTGTTGCTAATGTTTTGCACCCAATCCTTTGGGCCAAACTTTACGTCTAGCTCCACTTCAAGTCTATCCTGAAGGTTTCCAGGAGTCCAGTAATCTGCTGGCATGTCTTGGGATTGTGCTTGGGATGGGACAGCTGCAGCACCGTGGTCAGATGTGATAAATACTGTCCAGTTTCCATCACCAACTAAGTCGTCTAATTCGTTAAAAAATCTTTCTAATTCTCTATCAAGTCGAACGTACATGTCCATTGTCTCTTGAGCGTGGGGTCCGCATCTATGGCCAACGTAATCAGTAGCAGAAAAGCTCATAGTTAGAAGGTCGCAAGCCCCATCTCTACCAAGATTCTCGCCTTCAATTGCAGCTAAAGCAAAATCTACTAAGATGGTATTTCCTCCCGGTGTTGCTTTTAAAACATCGTACCCTCCATTAGCTGCTTTAAGTGCATTGAGATCGTAAGGGAAAGTGGGTCTTATTTCTCCTCTAAAAGACCCTTCGAATGGGTTGTTGTCAGGAGAGCATTTGCTGTATGCTCTTTCTCTAAGTAACCTATCCCAACCATCATTGCAAAGTTGTTCAGCACGTCCTTCATTATTAAAATCTATAACCCACTGAGGCAGCATTCTAAAGTAATGGGTGCTTGAGATAAAGTGTCCAAAGTTTTGGCCGTAGAACCAATAAGCTCCATCAGCAGAATGGCCAGCAGGTAAAATGGCACCTCTATCTTTTATACTAATTCCTATGACTTTTGGCGCGTCTTTACCCATGGTTGCGAGTTTCATTTCGTCGCCTATAGTGTTTGAAAGCAAATGCGTTGGTGACATTTGGCCTGCTTTATTAAAGACCAAAGGCCTTCCGTCAAGTCCATCAATTCCATCGTTTCCAATTCCTCTAGCGCGAGGGTCAGAAGCACAATACACGGTTGTGTCTTTATCTCTAACGAACCAATCGTTTGCAATAATTCCGTGTACTGAAGGAGTTGTGCCAGTGTAGATTGAGGCGTGACCAGGACCAGTGAAAGTAGGGGCATATCCATAGTGATGGTCGTAGCAGGTAAAGCCACCGTTCATAATTCTCTTGAAACCTCCATCGGTAAAATGGTCCTCGAATCTAGTGAGGAAATCAGCCCTCATTTGATCTATGGTAATCCCAACGAGAAGTTTGGGTGACGGTGAGTCACTTGTTTGAGGGTTTGGGCTATCAGAAGAAACTAATGATGCGAGTAGTAGTAGAGAAAATAGTCCCATATTTTATGATTTACCCCAAACTAAATAAACAGTCCAGGCTACAGCGAGGCAAGTTAATACGCTTACAATGATATTGAGTACACCCCAAATAAAATTGCCGTCTTGAATGAGTTTAAATGTGTCTAAGCTGAATGTTGAGAAAGTTGAAAAACCACCACAGAAGCCAATAGCTAGGAGTGGGTAAAGGAAGCTCTCTGAATTGGCGCCGGTGAATTTGGGCCCTTGGGTAAAGAGTAGGAGTGCAAGTATTAAAGTTGCAAGAATGTTGGCAATTAAAATGCCTATTGGGCCGGCTATTGCAGACCCGCTTAATGAAGCTAGCTTGTTAATTCCGCCACCTACAACCCAGCGCGCAACGCTGCCTAGCCCGCCGCCAATGAATATTGCTATTGCAGATTGAATATTCATATTCTCCTTCTTATGGCTTTAAACACGACTGCTCCAACCGCGCCGCCAACTAAATAACCACAGAGTACATCACCAGGAAAGTGTACGCCTAAATGCACTCTCGAATAGCCAATTAATAAAGCCCAAGCAATAAGCCCCCACATCCATCCTCCTAAAACAAATCCACCACAAAGGACTGCTCCTGTAAAAATTGCTACGCCCATGTGATTTGCGGCATGACCACTTACAAAGCTCCATTTACCGCCTTTGTAATAGGTGCCGTCAGACCTTTCGTATAAATGAATGGTGTCTACAAATTCTTCTCTGTGTGAAGGTCGGAGTCTTTCGGATTTTGGCTTTAGTATTTTAGAAGACAACACGTCGTTTACCCCAATGCAAATAACTAAACCTAAAAGAATGAATAACCTCGATGAGGTTTGGGAATATTTTTTGCAAACGGCATAGACCAAAATTAAATACAACGGCGCCCATGCCAATGGCTTACTAGTCCACCACATTAAAGTGTCTCCAGCAGGCCAAGCTCCGTTGATGGCGTGAAACAGTCCCTCGTCTAATCCACAAAGAAATTCAATCATGTTTATTCGTAGATGCTATCGATTAATGCACCGTACTTCTTTTTGATTGGGTCTCTCTTAAGCTTTAGGGTAGGAGTGAGTTCGCCACCTTCAATAGAAAATGGTTCGGGAATAATCTTGATAACCTTTACTTGTTCCCATTGTGCAAATGGAGCCATTAGAGAATTTACCTCATCCATGATGCGGTTGAAAATCACTTCGTCAGAAGCTGTGTTTTCTTCTCCAGGGTATGGATGGTTATGTCTATTACACCACTCAGCAACTACTCCATGTTCAGGAGAGATAAGGGCAGCTGGGTGCTTTCGATTTTCTCCCACAACCATGACTTGCTCGATAAAGAGCGATGCTTTTAAAGCATTTTCAAGAAGGGCAGGAGCAACGTATTTACCACCTGAAGTCTTAAAGATTTCTTTCTTACGACCTGTGATTTTAAGGAATCCTTCATCGTCGAACTCTCCTTTATCACCAGTGTGGAACCATCCGTTTTTAATTACCTCATCCGTTTTTTCCTTGTCCTTGTAGTAGCCAATCATTACGTTGGGCCCCTTTACAAGAATTTCACTTTCCTCAGAAAAGCTGATTTCCACTCCGTCAATAACCTTACCTACAGTACCAATCTTTAACATGCTTGGCCTGTTAATTGTATTTACTGTAACTACTGGTGATGTTTCAGTAAGCCCATATCCTTCAAGAACTGGAATCCCTGCTCCGTTAAAGAAACGAGCTAGTCTAGCTTGGAGTGCTGCAGAACCTGAAGCAACAGCTTTAATGCCGCTTAGCCCAAGGGCATCTTTCACTTTGCTGAACACGAGTTTACGAGCCATTTTTAGTTTGAATCCGTAAAGACCTCGGCCTTCTTTTTCTGGCTCCCATTCTAGAACAACTCCTAATGCCCAGTTAAAGATGGCAGTTTTTACTCCACCAGCTGCACGACCCTTTGCGACAATTCCGTCGAAGAATTTTTCTAGCAGTCTAGGTACGGCAGTGAACATAATTGGTTGTGCGTGGTTGAGGTCTTCCTTAATTGTCTCTAAGCTTTCTCCGAAGTAAATGTTAGCACCCATGTATATGTACAAGTAGTGAAGCATTCTTTCGAAAATGTGACAAACAGGAAGGAAGCTAAGTACTCTAAGATCACCTTCAAGACCTTCGAGCGGAACTCTACCAACTGCAGTTAAAGCATTGCCACAAACGTTGTCGTGGGTAAGCATCACTCCCTTTGGAAGGCCTGTAGTTCCTGATGTGTATATTATTGTAGCGAGTTCATCGGGTTTAATCGAATCTCTTCGATAATCTAGTTCTGCTTGATTTTCATCAGAGCCAGCATTAAGAACTTTTTGCCAAGAATCTGCTCCTTCTACATCTTCAAAAGTGAAAACTCCTTGGAGGTCTGGGCAGTCAGACTTGACTGCATTCACTTTGTCTAAAAGTTCCTTACTAGAAACGAAGCAAAATTTTGATTCACTGTGATTGAGGATGTATTTGTAATCTGCTTCAGTCATGGTGGGGTAGATTGGAACATCTATTCCACCTGCCTGCATGATTCCGTGATCCATCACATTCCACTCGCATCTATTGTTGTGAGAAATAAGGGCAACCTTATCTCCTTTTTCTATACCGAGGGCAATTAATCCTCTCGACGCTCTGTCAATTTCTTCTACAAATGCCTGTGTCGAATAGGTGATTCTGTTCCCAGCATTTGGCATGCTCATCATAACTTCCTGAGGGCAGTTAGCTAACTGATATCTAGGAAAGTCAAATAATCTTGTTGGGTTTTTCATAAGCCCAAAATACACACAATCCCCTTATTTAAAGAGCATCACCACACTTATTGCAGTACTTAGCGTCGTCTGGATGCTCATCTTCACTAAACGATCTGCAGGCTTGTGTGTTATTTGAAACTTTTTCGCTCGATCCCTTTACCATCTCAGCACTGACAATGCCTGTTGGAACTGCGATGATTGCATAACCAATGAGCATGATGAAGCTTGCTATGGTTTGGCCTATGACAGTGGTAGGTGCAATATCTCCATATCCTACGGTAGTAACCGTTACAATCGCCCAATAAATGCTCCTTGGTATGCTTGTAAATCCCGATTCAGCATCTTCAACAATGTAAACCAAAGTGCCTAAAATCGTAACTAGAACTAACACGGTCGACATAAATACCATTATCTTCTTTCGGGCTCCCCAAAGTGCGCCCTTTAGGAAGCTAGCCTCCTTCATAAACCCAACAAGTTTGAGTACTCTGAAGACCCTTAGCAGGCGAAGAATTCTAATGACTCTAATACTAGCAACTCCAGGGAGTAGAAGCTCTACGAATGTAGGCAAGACGCTAAGTAAGTCAACAAGTCCAAAGAAACTAAACGCATAGCTCAGAGGTTTCTTTACAGAATAAAGTCTAAGAAGATATTCTATTGTGAAAACAGCAGTAAAAAAGTACTCTGCTAACCTGAGTTGATATCCATATTGTTTGCTAAAACTTGGAACTGATTCTAAGAATACAACCCCTACACTTAGTAGGATTGCCCACATAAGGACAACGTCGAAAAATTTACCCTTTGGGGTGTCGGCGCCGAAAATTA
>CACHDD010000025.1 GCA_902578505.1 uncultured Bacteroidota bacterium
CTATTTCTTAGACGATCAAAACGCAATTGAGGTTCATGGAGGTGATGGATTTGATTGTGCTTTTAGTCAAGTTACAGAGTCATCGGAACATCAATATGCATGGTTTGCAGCTTCCCAAAATGGTGGGCTTGTTCGAGGGACATTATCTCCAGGAAACAACAATAACATTGGCGATTTTTATGATAGTGATATTGATGAATTAGTAAATGATCAAGGTGATATAGGTCAGTTCTACACTTGTACTAGATTGTATGAAGACACAGAGGATGAGGATAGCCAAAGAAAGTTGATTCTTGTTAATCCATATGGTGTTACTGTTACTGATTCATCTTTTGAGATGAATACGAGTAACCAAAATCTCCCGTTTACATTCACTTTAGGACCAGGCGAGGAACTTCTTCACTACGACACAATCATTCGTCCTGATATCTTACTTGATGAGCCGCTTGTTGAGGATCCAGATTACTTCTGGTTAGAGCCACAAATAGCTGTTCAGCAATTTACTTGTGTGGATGATACTCTTGGCTTCGATACAGTTGATGTTATTGCAGATATTATCCCAAATGTTCTCGATACTATTATTGTGGTTGATTCAGATACATTGGATATCCAAATTGACTTAGGAAATGATACTATCTGGGAAGAAGAAGTTCAATTTGACATTGTAGAGGTTTGCGATACTATGTATTTTCACCCTGGTGATACTATTTATGACGAACCAGGAAGAATTTTAGTTCAAGATCCATATACTACAATTTTTGCTATAGGTTTTAGAGGTTCAGAAGGAATTTGGATTACGAGAGACGCTTTAAACTTTAATACAACTCCAGATTGGATACGTATTGGAAATGCTCCTGATGGTGGTGGAACGAAGTCTATAGAATTTGTTGTAAATCATGAGGAAGCTGGAGATATAATGTTCGTTAGTGGATGGGATGGTAAACTATTGAGAATTTCAGGTCTTTCGAATGTTTACACACAGGAGGATGTAGAAGATAATGTTGTGATTGAGCAGCTATTCGATGAAAATCCAGCATGTACTGGAATAACGATAAATCCAAATGATCCAAACCATATTGTTGTTTCGTTTGGTGGTTATGGATCCATGCCATCTGGTAAAATCAGAGAATGTACAAACGCATTGAGTGACAATCCTACATGGGAGAGTATCCAAATTAATGATTTATTGAAGATGCCTATCTACGATGTTCTTATTAACTCACAGGATGCAAGTGGTAATACTATACTAGCGGGAACTGAATACGGAGTGTTCGTTTCAACAGATGGTGGTACAAGTTGGGAAATCTCAAACTACGGGATGTCATCTAACCTTGACCCAGAAACTGTAGAGCTATGTGCTCCAGTATTTGACTTAAAGCAACAATGGAGAACTAATACAGCTTGGAGTAATCCATCTAATACTGGTTCTATCTACGCGGGCACCCACGGTAGAGGAATCTTCCGTTCAGAAGATTACCTGGGAGCTGAGGAAGTTGTTGACAATACTGATGAATTTGAAACCCTCCTTGTTTACCCTAACCCAGTTACTGCTAATTCTGTAAATGTTAGTACAGCAGGCTTTACTGGAAAGACATTAGTTGAACTATACGACCTTCAGGGTAGAGTAGTTCTCTCTGAGACTCTATTAGAAGCTCGTTCAACTGAAAGATTAGTTCTTGATATAAACGAACTTACAAATGGAACATATGTTGTAAGAATGGCAAATAACTTTAAGCATCAAGCAACAAAACTTGTGATTCGCAAGTGATATTATAATATTTAAAAGGGAGGCTAATTGGGCCTCCCTTTTTTTATGCTCTTATTTATTCAATTTAAGCTTGCCGCTTTCTAAGCATGCCCAGCTAAAGTGTTGGGTCCAATCGCCAATATTGATGTAGTGACTGCTATTTGAGTTTTGCCTAGGAAGTTCAAATTCAAGTGGAAGATGCCTGTGTCCAAAAATGAAGAAATCAATACTTTGGTCATTTTTTAAATAATCCTCGCAGTATTTGTATAGGATTTCTCCTTCTGGAGAAGTGAATTTTTCTCCAGAGCTTAATCCTTCAGTTTTAAAGTGCTTTTTCTTTATGAAGAGACTTGCTAGTGCAATTCCTAGATCTGGGTGAAGTAGTTTGAAAAGCCATTGGCATAGTCTGTTTCTATATATTTTTTTAAGGAATTTGTATAAGTATTCTCCTGGGCCCAAACCGTCTCCGTGAGCAATGTAACACTTAACTCCATCCCAGGTTTTAATAATGGGGTTTTTATGAAGTATTACACCTAATTCAGACTCTAGATATCCGTAGCTCCAAAAGTCTCTGTTGCCAACATGATAATGTACGGGAATGCCAGCATCTGTTATTCGAGCAATAGCACCTTGAATTCTTGCTCCTCCTTTAGGAATTGAGTTTTTGTATTCGAACCAGAAGTCGAAAATATCTCCAAGTAGATGTATTTCTGAAGCATCAACCGCGGTATTATTGAGCCATTCCACAAAGCGCTTTTCCCTAACCCTGCTTTCATTGGGATTAGTTGCTCCTAAGTGAAGATCTGATGCGAAATAGATTTTACTCACTCGCCAAATTGTTTGATTAATTCTTGTTCAAGCTGAGCCCCTCTTAAATGAGTACGAATAATCTTTCCTTTTTTATCTAGTAGCATAGTATGAGGTATGCTTGTAATACCGTATGCCTGTGAAGCAGTATTCCTCCAGCTTTGTAGGTCGCTAACGTGATTATCCCAAACAAGCCCGTCTTGGGCTATAGCTGCTTTCCACCTATTTAAGTCAGAGTCAAGAGATACAGAGAACACCTCGAAGCCACGATCTTTGTATTTGTTGTAAGCATGAACAACGTGAGGATTTTCTCTTCTACATGGTCCACACCACGAAGCCCAAAAGTCAAGCAATACCACTTTCCCCCTTAAATCGCTTAGCTTTTTTTGATTACCATCAGGATCGTTCATTATAATATCGGGAGCCATATCTCCTGCCATGTATTTACTATTCTTTCCCTTGTATTGCTTTTGCTGAAACTTTTGTTGTTTTGTTTGCTTTTTTGGAAGGTTCTGTGGGTCTTGGCTCATTGCGTACTTCTTGTTGATAGATTTGAAGTACTCGGTGTTTCCGTATTGTTCTCTAAGATTTCCTAGAACTGTTTCGTAATCCCTGAAATAGGTTTTGGGATTTAGGTTTTCTAGACCTGCAAGAGCAGCTAAACTATTGTTATTTGCTTCAACAAAGCCTTCACTTAGGTCATTTAGCTCTGAAACAATTTTTTTTGTTAAGCCCTCGTATTGTCCTCTTTCTGCTCCATTAGCTTGCTTTAGTAAGCTTGATATGCTCATTAAGCTATCTTGAAGAGGAATAAGTTCATCGTAGTATGTTGCAAGTAAAGATGTTGTCACAGACCCTCTTATTGTAGCCCCGGTTAAATATCCTTTTCCATCAGGAACATTTGCACTAATGTAAATAGGTTCACTTTCATCTGTAATTAAAACGAGAGGACGCCTCTTGCTAATCATAATTTGGTGGTAGCCCATTTTAAGTGGCGCATTTGGTATTAGCTCAAACGATCCATCTTCCTTTAATTCACAATCGCCACTTTCAACTAATACACCCTTTCTAAAACTCCTAAGGAAGATTTTAGTGCCTGGATCTACATTTGAGAATTGACCAGAAATAACTCCTGCTTTACCAGAAGGGACAGGTGCTTTTTCAGATGTAGAACAACCAACTACAAATAGGCATACAATTGATATTAATGATATGATTGAACGCATGATTTGGATTTATTGTCTTGCAAATATCGTGGAATCAAGCCACTCATCAACCCAAACCTCAACTTCATCCTCGTTATCCCAAACTACCTCTATACAAATTGACTTTAGTTTAATTTCTGGTTGATTTTCAATTAGGGGTCTTATTCTGACTGCATCTTTTGACGTTGTAACTAGAGCATCAAGTTTTTCGTTACGAATAGATGCCAACCAATCTTTTACGTCTTTTTCGGAATAAGTATAGTGGTCGCTATAGCATTCACGTCTAACAACAGACCATTTTTTTGAAAGTCCGTTAATGAATCTTTGGCTTTCAGCTATTCCACTTACTGCAAGAATCCTAGGTTTATCAACTACTTTAATATCCACCTCTTGCATAGAACTAGCAAAAATGGGTGTTGATGTATTTAGTCCTTGCTTCTGAACTTCTTCTTCAAGTGATTGAGTTCTTCTCGATATGATGAATGCATCAAAAGTTTTCAATCTACTCTTTAAGTCTCTGAGGTTTCCAGCGGGTAGTATAGCTTCATTTAAAATGGGCCTGTCTGAGTCTAATAATGCAACACTTCTGTGAGGAATAAGTTTTCTATGTTGTAAGCCGTCGTCTAATACTACAACCTTTACGTCGGGAAATTCTTCTTTTATTCTTTCTACCCCAAGTAGTCTGTTTTTACAAACTGCTATTGGATTAAGAGGATTTAAGCTCTTTAATAACGCTGGCTCGTCTCCGTAATCGGACCAATCGTTATCCTTTTTAACAATCTTGAACCCTTTGCTTGACCTTTTATACCCTCGGCTCAATAGCGCAACACTTTGTGGTCCTCCCAACTTTTTGCTTAAAAGTTGTAAGAAGTATGATGCATGTGGAGTTTTTCCTGTGCCTCCAGCGTGAATATTGCCTAAAACTAAAGTAGGTAATACCGCTTTCGATGACTTCAAAATGCCATAGTCATAAAGCCAATGTCTCAACTTCACTACAGCCCAATATGGTATAGTTAAAGGTGAGAGAGCTACTCTTCTTATGGTTTGAGTTAACTTAGGCGCCATGGAATCTAAAGACGCCTTGAAGGTACGAGAGATTATACGATTGTTAGAGGATTGGGCACCTCCTATTCTACAAGAATCATACGATAACTCTGGATTGATTGTAGGAGATACAGATGCGGTTATAGACAAAGTCCTTGTAAGCCTTGATTGTACTGAGGAAGTTGTTGCTGAAGCTGAAGCGAGAGAAGCAGGGATGATTATATCTCATCACCCAATAGTTTTTCGTGGACTTAAGTCTTTTACTGGTGATTCATATGTTGAGCGAACCGTAATGAGGGCAATTAAGTCTGGAATTGCTATTTATGCCATTCACACCAATTTGGATAATGTCTTTACAGGTGTCAACTATGAATTTGCCACAGCATTAGGATGTGACCCTTCTTCTCTTAAAATTCTAAAGCCTAAACCCGAATTACTCGCTGCCATAACAGTTTTCTGTCCTGAAGAAAACTTAGAGGATGTGAAAATGGCAATGCATACTGCTGGTGCTGGAGCTATAGGTGATTACGATAAATGTTGTTTTTCGTCAGACGGTGTTGGAGAGTTTAGACCTTTAAAAGGAGCAAATCCAGTAATTGGGTCAAATGGAGAGTTAGAAAAAGTAGGGGAGAAGAGGATTGAAATGATTTGTGAAAGGTGGAAGGCAGGAGATGTGATTTCTGCAGCAAAAAATGCTCATCCATATGAGGAAATGGCCCATTTTGCATATGAATTGTCAAATAAAGAGAGGAGAATTGGAGCAGGTATGATAGGAAAATTGCCTGCTTCAATTAAGTGGGAGGAGTTTTTAGATAATGCAAAGGATGCTCTAGCTGCTTCTCATATTAGACATACTAAACCAATCTCTAAAAAAGTTCAAACCATAGCAGTTTGTGGTGGTTCAGGGTCATTCTTACTTAAAGATGCAATTTCAAAAAAGGCAGATATATTTGTCACTTCTGACTTCAAATACCACGAATTTTTTGAAGCTGACGGTAAGATAATGATTTTAGATGTTGGGCATTATGAAAGCGAATGGCGTACATGTAACATAATAGCCAATCGAATAAAGGAAAAATTCACTAATTTTGCAGTCCATTTGGCTTCAGCCAACACAAACCCGGTACAAACCCGTTGACATACAATATACTGTCTCATGGCAAAAACTACAAAGACATTAACTGCTGAGGATAGACTCAGAGCATTATACGACCTTCAACTAATCGATAGCAGAATCGATAGAATCCGCGTGGTACGTGGTGAGCTTCCAATGGAAGTAGAAGATCTTAAGAATGAAATCGAAGGATTGAACTCTCGTCTTGAAAAGATGGAAGAGGAAAACGAAATGGTTAACCAGCGTATCTCAGCTTACACTAACCAAATCGAGGAGGCTAAAGCTCTTATCGCTAAATACGAAGAGCAGCAAAACAATGTTAGGAATAACCGTGAGTTTGAATCTCTTAACAAGGAGATTGAATACCAAACTCTTGAAATTGAGCTTTGCGAAAAGAGAATTCGAGAATGTAAAGCCCAACAAGAACAAAAGAAAGAAAGCCTTGATACTCTTCGTGAGAAGAACACTCTTCGTCAAGCTGATCTTGATTCTAAAGAGTCAGAGCTTCAGGAAATTATTGCAGAAACTCAAGCTGAAGAAGATGAACTTCTAAAGCAAAGTGAAAAGATGGCTAAAAGCATCGATGATAGACTTCTTCGTACATATACTCGTATTAGAAGCGCAGCCAAGAATGGTTTAGCTGTTGTGCCAATCGATAGAGAGGCAAGTGCAGGCACTTACATTAAGATTCCACCACAACGCCAAATCGATATTGCTCAGCGTAAACAGATTATCGTTGATGAGCACAGTGGAAGAATCCTTGTAGATAAGTTGCTTGCTGACGAGGAGTCTGAGCGTATGGAAGCGTTTATTACTAAGTGTCTTAAGAAGATTAAGAAATAAGCTTATTTAAAACCGCAATCCGCCACCAATAACAAGGAAAGAAGATGATCTAGCTTGTTTTATTGGACTACCCTGATTTTGTGGGTTGATTAGATATTGATCGTTCTCAGATTTAGAGTTAGAAAAGGCAATTCCTATGTACATCTTGTCGTTTCTATACTCTCCTCCAAAGCTATAGCCCCAAGTATATTCGTTAGATACTACTCCGGCATTTTCAGAATAAGGTGTAGTTGTATACATGCCCCCTAATCTTGCTCTGTATTTTTTTTCTATTCGAATCTCTATACCTTGTCTGATTTGGTGAGATGCAGTAAAAGAGTTTGCTAATATTTCGTTTTGGCTAGAGAAATCAGCACTATAATATTCTACTGATTCTAACTTACCGTTAGCATAATTTACTCTTTCGTAGTCATTAGAAATGATTACTCTTTTTCCTAGTATCAAAGCTGTACTTGCAATAATTCTTGATGGTGTTTTTATGTTATATTCAAAATATGAGTCAGGTGCATTTGAATCGTCGAATCCACCGCCTTTGTAGTAATTAATCATTTTATATGAGCTATTATCCGTAAGATTATATCTTGTAGGGCTGTGCCAGGCAAATCCCAACTTCAGATTATTGATATGACCGATTACTCCTATTTTAAGATTTAGACCATCTCCAGTTGTAGTAAAACTTTCAATGAATTCAAAGTATTCTGTACTACTCTCTGTATCTGTTGGAGTTTCAGTGTGTATGTTATTCTGTTGATAGGTGATTGATGAAGATGTAATTGTTGCACCCACAGAAAAAACTCCTTCAACAGTATATGCAGCCGAAAAATTATTGTCAGACATATTGCCCTCTCCTTGTCTTATATATGAAACCTGAACAGGTATCGTATCATTAGACACGAATGGAAGAAAGTACTTATTATTTTCGCCAGGTATCGTATCAATAAGCCATGCTTGCCATGCAAGACTTTCATAGAAATAGTTGTTATCGTAATCATTGAGAAGGCTGTAATGCACCTCATTTTGGACATTTGCTAATAATGACTCTAAAATGCTGTTGGACATTTCTACATCTTCAATATTATACCTTTCATCATACACTGCGCTAGTCTGATGATAGAAGGTGAAGCTAAAGAATGGTGCGCTTGGGTTAACACTTGGCATTGTAAGACTGACGCCTACATTTAGAAATGTGCCGTTGGTGCTAGTTGTATTCAAGTTGTCATTTAATGAAGATTCTAATCTGTTAGTGAAGATGCCCAAACAACCTCCTGTATCTGATCTTCTATACATTCCAATTCCTGCAGGATTTATTCCTGAGGATGCCAAATCAGCTCCCAATGCTCCGTAAGCACCACATAATCCCATTGTCCTTAGAGATCCTAATTGATTCTTCTGAGAATATCTGAAAACGTCGGCTTCGTTTTGGGATAAGGCAGATATAGAGAAAAAGGTGTATGCAAACACCATCCCTAATAGAGATGATCTATTTCTATTAGATATCGTCATGATTATCTACGAACCCTTGATCTAGATGTGCTAGATCTTCCTGAAGAACTTGGAGATCTACTAGAAGACTTTAACGACCTTGTATTATTTGATCTTCCGTTATTGGAAGGCTGTTGAGATCTCCAGTTAGAATTGCTTCTATTGTTGTTTGAATTATGAGAATTCCAAAATGAATTGTTAGATGACTTTGTTTTATTTTCCCAATTCTGACGATTCGCATCTCTATCTCTGTTATTATCTTCCCTTAATTCCTTATTTGTGATAAGTTGAGTACCGTTGTAATTGCTGTTCGAAAGAAATGTAGTTGTTAGAGGTGTTCTAGGTCTGATAACATGTGCCGATGATGTGTAAACGTCAGATGCTCCCCAGTTGTTGCCCCAGTTGTTGCCCCAACCGATTCCCCAGCCGTTATTCCAACCCCAACCATTGTTGTAAGGGTTATTCCATGCGCTGTAGCCATAGCCAAATGGACTATAGCCGTATGGGTTGTATCCGCCATATCCACCTCCAAATGGGTCATAGCCGTAAAAGCTATTGCCTCCGAAGTAGTTATTTCCCCAACCGTTGTTCCAACCGTTGTTCCAACCGTTGTTCCAACCGTTGTTCCAACCGTTGTTCCAACCGTTGTTCCATCTGTTTCCCCAGCCACTGTAGTAGCCGTAGTTTCCGAAACCTGCTCCACAGCTAATACCTCCGGGGTTTGACCATGATTCGTAGTTGTTTACGCTTTCTTCGCTTGATTCGTATGCGCTTGCTAAATATTCATCGTCGCTAACAAACTTCTCGTCTTTGTTGAGGTAAATCTCGTCATTTTCGAGATTGCTGGTTAGGTTTGGGCTTAAGGCACATCCAGCAAGTAAGATTGCATAAATTAAGCTAAATGTGGCGGGAATAAGATGTCTATTTAAATCCATTATCATAATTGTGATAAGCAAGGTAATCAAATTTGTACTTTTGCTGAGCATATTACTCAACACATTCGATACAACACAAATCGTACCAAACCCAAATGGCAAAAAAAATCACTCCCAGAAGCGAAGACTACAGTAAGTGGTATAATGACATCGTTGTTGATGCAGATTTAGCACAGCATAGCGATGTTAAAGGCTGTATGGTGATTAAACCCTATGGATATGCGATTTGGGAACGTATGAAAGATGTACTCGATGGAATGTTTAAAGAAACAGGCCACTCAAATGCGTATTTCCCGCTTTTTATCCCCAAGTCATACCTTTCTAAGGAGGCAGACCACGTTGAGGGTTTCGCTAAGGAATGTGCAGTAATTACTCATTACAGGCTTAAGAATAATCCTGATGGTGATGGCGTTGTGGTAGATCCTGAGGCTAAGCTTGAGGAAGAGTTGATTGTTAGGCCGACATCTGAAACTATTATTTGGAATACGTATAAGAAGTGGATACAGAGTTACCGAGATCTGCCTCTTTTAATAAACCAATGGGCAAACGTGGTACGTTGGGAGATGCGTACACGCCTTTTCTTACGAACTACAGAGTTCCTGTGGCAAGAGGGCCACACTGCGCATGCAACCAAAGCCGAAGCAGAGGAGGAGACGTACCAAATGCTAGAGATATATGCCAAATTCGCCGAGGAGTGGATGGCAATGCCCGTGGTAAAAGGAAATAAAACTGAAAGCGAACGTTTTGCTGGAGCTCTAGATACTCTTTGCATCGAGGCTATGATGCAAGATGGAAAAGCGCTACAAGCAGGGACTTCTCATTTTTTAGGTCAAAACTTCGCAAAAGCCTTCGACGTAAAGTTCGCAAATAAGGAGGGAGGCCAAGAGCTGGTTTGGGCTACATCTTGGGGAGTATCAACTCGCCTTATGGGAGCTCTAATAATGACTCATTCTGACGATTCAGGACTGGTTCTTCCTCCAAAATTAGCTCCAATAGAAGTTGTAATTATACCTATCTACAAGGGACAAGACCAAATGATTGAAATCGTTAATAAATGTCGTGAAATCGAATCCGATTTGAGAGCTGTAGGAATTCGTGTAAAATTAGACGACGATGATTCTAAACGCTCAGGTTGGAAATTTGCAGAGTATGAGCTCAAAGGAGTGCCTCTCCGTATAGCTATAGGCCCTCGAGATCTTGAAAAAGGTACATGCGAAGTTGCTCGTCGTGATACAACCACTAAATCATTCGAACCAATTAAAGATATTACCAATCTTGTTAGATCTACTCTAGATTCAATACAACAAGATATTTTTACTGTTGCTAAATTAAGACTTACAGAAAATACAGTTAATGCAGATACTTGGGAAGAATTTAAATTACACATTAAAGACGGCAAATTCGTAATGGCACATTGGGATGGAACAGCTGAAACTGAAGATCAAATTTCTAAACAAACAAAGGCTTCTATTCGTTGTTTGCCGTTTAACAACGAAATAACTCCAGGAACTTGTATTAAAACAGGTAATCCAAGCCCTCGCCGTGTTCTTTTCGCAAAGGCATATTAATTTTTTTTTTTCTTGGATAACGAAAAAGCCTAGTTATATTTGCACCCCTCTATGGCCCGTTCGTCTAGGGGTTAGGACGCCAGGTTTTCATCCTGGTAGCAGGGGTTCGAATCCCCTACGGGCTACCAAAGTCATTCCCTGCATCCTAACAGATGTAGGGTTTTTTCATTCAAGACTTCCTGTATCCCACTAAACGTGGGCATAAAGTGTGAAAAACGTAGTTAGGTTTTTACACGTTTAGAAAAATGAGGCGACTACTTTCTGCAAAACAATATGAATAACAGAACCTATTTTAAACTTAATAAAGTGAATAAAGTATTGTTTATCTAAACACTTTCTTAACGTTCTATAATCAACTGTAAAATACTTTTCATGTTATAAATTATATACTTTGAGTTCATTAGTTACACCTATTACAGCTGGTGGTTTAGTTGTAAATAAGACAAATAAATTCCTTTTTATATACAAAAATGGAATGTGGGATTTACCAAAAGGTAAACGTGAGAAAAATGAAAAATTACCTGAAACTGCTTTAAGAGAGGTTTCTGAAGAAACAGGTGTCGATGTAGATCATCTCAACATTGAATCTCATCTCATAAACACACCTTATTATACAAAGAAAAAAGGTGTTGATGTTTTACGACACGCTGCTTGGTTCTTCATGAGATATGATGGAGATACCAATGATTTGATTCCAGATTCTGAAGAGGGAATTATGAAGGCTGATTGGTTGTCTATTAATTGTTTAATGACAAGTAAATTCAAGATTAGACCATATGTTTTAAAGGTGGCGCAACAATATTTTAATCATGGATATAATTCCATTTTATAATAAATACTCGTCAGTTTCATTCTCAGAGTACAAATCTGAAAAATTTAAACTTCAAATTGAGTTATTAAAATTACAGGAATATGTAATTAAAAATAAACTTCGTGTTGCTATAGTTTTTGAAGGACGTGACGCAGCAGGCAAAGGTTCAACAATCAAACGTATTGTTGAAAATTTAATGACTAAGCATATAAGAGTAGTCGCAATAGGTAGTCCAACCGAAAAGGAAAATAGATCTTGGTTTCATACATTTTACCAAAAAATGCCATCAAAAGGCGAGATTGTACTTTTTGATCGATCTTGGTATTCAAGGGCAATGATTCAACCTACTATGAAATATTGTTCTGAAGGTCAGTACAATTATTTCATGAGAAAGGTAAATAAATGGGAAGAATCATTAGTTAAAAATGAGCATATTATTATTATTAAAATATATCTCTCGGTTGATAAAGCTACTCAAATTCGACGATTTGAACTTAGAAAAAATCATCATTTGAAATATTGGAAATTGAGCAAAAATGATATTAATTCTATTCCTCTATGGGATAGATATACTTTATTTAAGGATAAAATGCTAACTCATACATCCACAAAAAATGCTCCTTGGACTATCATTAATGCAAATAATAAAAAAATAGCTAGATTAAATTCTATTAGATTTTTACTAAATCATTTTGGTTTTGATTATGAAAAACCAATTTCAAAGTCCAGAACTAATAAAACATCTATTCAAGTTGCAGGAGTTCATTTTAATGATTTAACTCCAGAACAGTATGATTTTTTAGAGAGTATTTCTAGGCTTTTTTAAATCCTATCGAGCTAGTAACCTCTAGTATATCCAGGTCACATTCTATCCAACGGATCAAATTACCAAATGTTTAGACTTAAAATATTGTCAAATATGTAATAAAGATGAATAAAAAATTTCATTTAGATATTCGCTTATCAAATCTCGTGTTTTTCGGAATGCATTCATTTTCTCTATTTCTGTTCCAATACAATTTGTAGGATCAGGAAAATTTTTGTGATATGTTTTACCTCCAGAAAAAAAGTAAGGACAGTTTTCATGTGCATGATCACAAACAGTGATAACATGAGAGAAAATTATTTCTTTATATTCATCAAGATGATTAGAAGTCTGTGCACTTATGTCTATGCCAATTTCGGACATAACTTCAATTGCTTTAGTATTGACGGCATTTACTTCAAGTCCTGCACTAAGTACATTTGCATTTGGTAGAATTTTTTTAAGAAAGCCTTCAGCAATTTGGCTCCTGCAAGAATTACCTGTACAAATGACCAAAATATTATTAATAGGAATTGATGTCATATTTTATTCTATTTCCCTTTGGAAATTTCCTGGTCCACGTACTTGATGCAACTTTATGTTTATACAATTTCTTTATAAATGAAGTCTATCTCTTACGACAACTTTTTCTTAACACCTTCTAATTCTTCAATTATTTCAAGTATAAGTCGAAGTTCTTTTTTTAAGTCTTTTTGTCTTTGATTCAAAATTGATATTTCTTCTTTAATATTATTTTTCTTAAAGTATGTACTTAACATTTTATCAATATGTCGTGACATTGCCAAATTATTTATTATATATTACTGAAATTAGGTTGAGTTTACTTGAATATAAAATCTAGATTGTTATGGTTTTATTAAATATTTCATAGAATTTAAACAATAAAAAATCCGGAGATGTTTCTCCGGATTTTCACTTTTACAATAATATTTGAGGTTTAAGCCCTAACCTTTGAAAATCAATATAAAACTTGTCGCATAAAAACCCGGAGTTAATCACTCCGGGTTTTTGTTTTACATTCTATTAAACCTGTTCATATATTTAATTTCTTGTAAAAGATTTTTTAATCACATATTAATCCAAATGATGCTAAGAACGTTAGAAGGTCACTTGTGTTGACTGCACCATCACCATTAAGATCGGCAGCACAATCATCATCATCACCCTCAAATCCTTCACATGAACCATCATCATCGTTAGCATTAGGATCATAATTTGAAGCTGCCTCGTATGTACAACCTTCGTAAAGACAAGATCCATCATCTTGATTTGCATCTGTATCCCAGTTTGATGCATTTGCATCTGTACAACCTAATACTGGATATATACAAGTTCCATCATCATCAGTAGCATTAGAGTCATAGTTTGTAGCATTTTCATCTGTACAACCAAGAATGATACATGAACCATCATCATCTGTAGCATCTGAATTATAATTAGCGGCTAATTGGTTTGTACATCCTGAAATTTCGTATTCATCACAAATACCGTCAGAATCAGAATCATTTATACAATTACCATCACAATCTAAAACATAAGCTACTCCATCAAACTCATGTGCTCCTAATCCACTCCAATCGTTAATCTCAAGAACAATCCACTCTGAGTCGTCCGCGTTAGTTCCTGCAGAAGCAGTCCAATCCCCAG
>CACHDD010000026.1 GCA_902578505.1 uncultured Bacteroidota bacterium
GTAATACGGATCATAATTAATTGACGGTTATATAATGGTCATAAGATAGCTAAAACCACATATAATTTCGTCAAAGTATCGTTATTATTCGACAAATAAAACTTAGACTTGTATAGTTTTCAAGTTAAATTTTATCAAACAGATTAAATATAATAATCTGTTTATGAGTATATTATTTTATAGAGTAAAGACTGAAAAAACTATTTTTTTAAGGTAATAATCTATCCTTATATTTTTGATTTATAGGGCAATAATCAGGATCGACAGTGCCAAATCTTCGTCTTATTAAAACAATGAAAGAATACAATTTAGATATTGGTAGTTTACAAAACCATGACCACGGTATTCTTACATATTTATGTAATCTTTTTATTGCATTTGAACCCACATAAACTTGTCCGTGTTCAAAAAGAACTACTCCTGAATATGGTTCAACCAAAAGACATTGATCTAACAATTCCTTTGCAGTCTTTCCTTGTAGGGCAGAAAAATTTAGGTGCTCAGAAGAATCCTTTCTTTCAAATCTAACAATAGTTTTCACGGTGAAATTACATAACGCACATGGTCCATCGTAAAAAAGAATGTTCATTTTAAATTAAATTACAAATTATTAAACACTAGAGAAAGTCTAATATTTCTACCATCAGAAGGAATTATTCCGGGGCCAGGATAACCAGCAGCTCTTCTTGTAAAATAAAAATTATTTAGCAAATTATTAACCTTTAATGATATGGCAATGTTTTGGTTTAACTTTTGGCTAACTGAAACATCTAGAATACTGTATGAAGGAATTTCACCATAAACAGCATTTGGATCATAGGTTGAATTTGTAGCATCTGTAAATTGACTGGCAACCCAATTCCATTGAACACTTGCTTTAGTTTTATTATTTACATAAGTTAAAACTGATCTAAATGTTCTATTTGGCATGTTTTCAATTTCATTACCAGTAATAAGTGAGTTGTCACCTCCTATATAATTTCCTCTCATTACCGAAGCGCTAACAAGAATATTTAATGAGGTTTGGGGATTTGAATAAATCATAGAGCTTATTAATCCTTCTAGTCCGAAAGTTCTTGCGTCAGAGATATTTGATCTAAGAAAGACTGCTCTTCCATCGATGCGCTCAGCATATACACCTATTTTATTAATATACTTTAGCATAAACGCACTTATATCCCAAGAAATTCGTTTATTATTTCTTCTATATCCGATATCAACATTTAATCCACTCTCGTCCTCAATTTCTGGATCAACAACAACACCTAAGTTTTTGATTTGTATGTCTGAGAAATTGATTGCTCTATAATTTTCAACGGCATTAGCATAAAATTCTCCAATGTGATTTTTCTTATATGAAAAAGAAATTCCTGGTAGAAATACATTTCTTTTACGAATAGCTGATGTTTGATAAATAGTATCTAACATTGTGTTCCCAGCTAAATCTGTAAAAATATTTCTATACCAACCATCTGATTGAGTATCAATGTATTCATATCTAATACCTGGAGAAATTGATAAGGACTTACCAATGCTTATAATAGCATGAGCAAAACATGAATATTGAATGTTTGGTAAGAGATAATCTGATCCTTCTAAATTATTTGAATTCAAGTAAGTAAAGTTGGGGTTAGAAGTACTGTCAGCTAAACCCTGCATCATATGGGTAATACCGTGATAACCTTGAACACCAACGACAAAGGCATGATATTCATTAGTTTTTTTAGCATTCCATACTCTACGGAACCTAACATCTACTCCTTTTGTATCAAAATCAGCATATATTAAATCTCTTTCTAGCCCTGGATCTGTTCTTGATGCGGAACCTAAATAACCTAGAGCATTTCGATTAGCATTTAGAAGAAATCCATTTAAATGCAAGCCCCATTTTTGATTATTTGAAGAATAGTCGAAACCCGCTCTTAGAATATTCCATTTTACATTGAACCAATTTCTATTACGAAAGCTTAAAGTGGGATCATTTTCAAATAAAACATCTGTCAATCCACCGGCCTGTTTCTCAAGTCTGTTCATTAATGTAAACTCTTCAGAGAACAACAAAGTACCCTTGGGCAATATGATTTTTTGTTGAAAAGACGATATGAAAGTTCGGCTATTAAATTCTGTATTGTCTCGCCATCCTTCGCCTTGTTTTGAATCCATGCACAGATAAAACGAAGATTTATCAGTAGAACCTTGAACTTCAGAAAAAACATTATAATTATTTATAACAGTAGAATTTCTTTTGGCATAGCTAGTAATTGATGTGATTAATCGATTTTGATTTTCAATTCCAAAATCAGCCTTTTTTATTTTGTAATTAAGCATACCCCCCAATTGAGAACCATACTGTAATGCGCTGGCTCCACTTACATATTCAATTTCTGAGACAGCTTCTATAGGAGGCGAATAATATGCTTCAGGATAACCTAATGGGTCTGCTGCAATAGTAGCTCCTTGCTGCCTAATACTTAAATGAGATGAGCGATTGGGATTTAGACCTCTAACACCAACGCCAATTTGAAGTCCTGCAGCATCACTTTCCCAAATATTGGCTCCAGGTATCTTATAAAAGATAGATCGTGCCTGCACTTCACCAGGAACAATAATATCGTCATTAATTTTAATAACACTTGATTTAATACCATTATAAATTGTTCCGCCTTCAATAGCATTCATCCACTCTACATTACTTTGATTTTGGCTAATAACTTTAGCATTTTCAAGTTGAATGTTTGCTTTAGAAAGCACAATATTATGGGAATCAGAAAAATTTAAAATTGATATTGAAGTGCTTTTATAACCTATAAATGATACAGTTAAATTGAATGGAAAATCACCTGAGTAGTCAAATGAAAACATGCCTAATGAATCTGTATAAATAGGAGAAATTAAATCATTTGAACAAATTACTAGCGCGCCAACAAGAAAATCATCTTGATCGTTTTTCACATTTCCAGTAATTTTCTGAGCATTACATTCAGCACAAAAAATCAAGAGAAAAAAAAAGGTTATGGATTTAAAAACACTCAACATATACCTACCATCTAGAATTTTTTCGCAATTTAGAGTTGATTTTGAAATAATTTTGAGGAGTTATAATGGAGTCAAGAGGAATGACATAATCTCGTGTTTTCCATGTATTTTTTACTTCTGCTAAATTACGATAAGGATCTATCAATAACTGAGATCTTCTACCGTTTAAACTTGACCATACCTCAGCTCTAACTTTTATATTTCTTTGATGAATAGCAAAATATTTATCTTTTAATATATGAGCAAATTGAACAATCATATCAGGCTGTGAACTCACCATTTTTTCTTGCTGTTTGGTTAACCAATCAGAAAGATTCACTTCTTCTTCTGTTCCAATTTCATCTTTTATATAAAATGTTGCAAAAGAAGGTTTTTCTATTAACATTACTCGCCAACTGAATCTATATCCTGACTCATGCCAAAATAAGTTTCCGGGATACAGTAAATAACGAAAAGGAAAAAGAATCTGAATGATTAAAAAACAAATGGCAAATAACTTAAGTAATGGTCTTCTAATTCCATCACTTGTGATTTTTGGTAGTTCTAAAGATTTAAAATGTGACCAAAAATATCTATGTTCTTTAGATGTAAAAAAAAGTGTTGCACAGCAAATCATAACCCATGGAAAGATTCCTATTGGAAATAACAACCATGTCATAACGTGAAATAAAATCACTATTGGAAAAAAGAAAATTCTTAAGCGATCCGACATTAAAAAAAAAGGAGCACTTAAATCAAATAATGCGCCACCCCAACTAAATAAATATGCAGTAAACTTATATTTAAATAAACTGCCAATTAGTGGCATGTCCGAATGAGGAGGTAGCCATATTGAAAGTGGTTGAGCATCTAGCATCCAATCTGAATTCAACTTGGCTAAACCAGCAAGAAAATAAACCAATCCTATCATGAACCTAAAAACGTTCAATTGAAATTTTGGGATTGTAAATCTTTCTTTATGAGCATCAGAAAAAATAAATAAAAACGCAATTATTGAAACAAAATAATAATGATTTAGATAATAGGTTTTATCTAACAACTCAACGTATGTAAAACATAAAAAGAATATTGTTGCACCAATTCTAAATAATTTACCAGTCATAATTGAAAAACCACCTAACAACATACCAATAAAAAGCATTGTTGTTGCTAGGTGGTTAGGTCTTGGTAAAAAACTAAACTCTTCGTAAGGAAAAGATACTATTGGTGAAAGAATTTGACAATCAATCCAACCGTAATAAATAAACCTTAGTGTGCTAAAAATAACTAGTGCACCAAATAGGCGTCTTAAAGTATAGAGAGGAGCTCCGTCAACCACTAGTCACCATCATTATCATATGAGTTATCAAATACAACACCAATAGCAGATGTCATGTCAACTTTCCAAAGTACTACAAGAGCTTGAAGCTCTAAATATGCTGAGTAAACTTCGTTAATATTAGCTTCTACGAAAGATGACAATGGGTCATCAAGAGTTTGAATAGAATTCGTTGCAACTGAAAATTGAGATGAAATTTCGTTATCTAGTTGTATTCCATATGGCACATGTCCATTAGACATTACTAAATCATCTAACCCGAGACCTTCAGTTTTAATTCCATTTACGTAATAGTCACCATTATATACATCTGTAAAAGCTTCAAAAGCAGCAGCTAATAACTCAACACTATACCCGGAATAATAAGCTTCTACTTTATACGGTCTTGCAAATAAATCAGCATTTGTTCCCATACCGATTACATTAATAGGATAACCTAATTTTCCATTTCGAACCCTTGTTTCATATACTTGAATATATGAATGAATCAGTAAAGAAATTGAGCTTCCTGAAGCTGTACCAGTATTTGTTTTAAAAATTGATCCATACGAATTTGACCAATCATTGTACACACTTAAAGAAAGATTAGCTAAATGATTAGAAAGCATAACTAATCTATTCATCTCAGCTTCTGAGTGTATATCCTCTAAATATAGAATATACTCAATAGCTGGTAGGCCAAAATGATCATAATCGGTAGCAGGATCAATCCATGTGCCATTTGTAATATCTTGCTGTATTAGAAGTGTATCTGTAGGATATGTATTGCAGTTAACCATGAGATAATGATCTAAAGCTGGTCCAAATTGTAAAAACGGTAGGATTTTTTGCCATGATAACCTAGCATCTTTTAAAGCATTTTTACATTCATCTAACGACGTAGTTAAAGTACTGTAGCCATTCAATTTAGTATTTAGATTGGAAATATTATTGTGAAATTCTTCAAAAGATGGTATAATAATATTATCACAGTAATTCTCAAGATTAGTTTGTATTTCAGCAGGAGAAGGATCGTTATCATCATCATTTAAATCCTCTACGCTACTATCACCGCTACAAGCATATAGCAAAATGCAAGACATTAAAACAAAAAACACAGATGGAAAAAAATTTCCACCCGTGTTCTTGTTAGTAAACTGATTTATTAAATCCATGATTAGAATTATAACGCTTCAGCAATTGAAGTAGATATCATTAATCCATCAGCAATTTGATTACGTATACTTTCGATGTCATCTGGACCAAGAGTATTGTAATTAGCCATCGCATCCATCATACCATAAACTTCAGATGTTGAAAAAGAAGCTTCACCGCCATACAAAAGGCCATGAATAAACGCTTCAGCTTCTGCTAAATGATGATTTTTTATACCGACTTCAGCGGCAGAACTTATATCAACTAGTGCTTTATTCAGATAATAAATAGCTGTTCCACCAACAACCAATTCCATTTGCTCTCTTACAATAGAAATTTGTAGATCACGTTCTGCCATGTCATTAGCAGAAATAGCAGCACGTCCTGTTCTGAATGCATTAGACAATGCTGTTGCTGTACCTAAGAGATTTTCTCTAGATCCTCCAGCATACTTACCCCAAAATCTCTTTGTACTAGCATTTGGATCATAGTCAATTTGATCAGTGAAATAGCCATATGCTTCATCCCAGTGGTGTTCCATTTCGGTGTAGTACTTTCCAGCATCTGGATCAACAGCTGTAGAGTTATCGACATTCATTTTAGCGTCACCTAAGTAGTATTCTGAAATATTATGGTGGAAACAAGCTCCCATAAGACCCTTCTCAATTAACTGAACCCACTCTTTACCAGTTGACTCACTCTGGAGGTAGCCTGAAAGGATAACACCATCTGTACCAGTACTAGCAGCACTTAGTCCATCCATAAGAGTTTCAAAATAATTTACCACATCAACTTCATCAGGACGACCATTAGCAGTTTTGTCTTTTAGCTGCTTTGAAGACTCATTAAGATTACCACCTAAATCATTAGGATCTGAGCCATCTTGCTCCCATGTGTAACCACTATTCGCATACATATTTTTCAATTGTTGTGCATCAACATATATGCCATCATTTCCTTCTTTCATGTATGATGTAATTTCTGCAAGCATGTCTTTTCTCTGAGTTTGACCAGAAAAAATTACAGTATTGTTTCCATCAGCATCTTCAAAAGAGTATGTATCTGGAACCGTATAAAGTGGAGTTGGAGTTGAAGTTGAGTCGTTGTCGTCTGGAATGACATTGTCATCATTGTCATTGTTTTTGCTACAAGATGTAAAAGCTAATGACATTGATATAAAACCTAGTACTAAAAAATTAATTTGTTTCATGTTTTCTTGTAAAATTTATACAAAGATGAATTCACAAGCCTGAATATGAAATACCTAAAATACGGTATTTTTAATCATTCTAAATAAAAATAATTAATTCGCAACTATAAATTTCTTTTCAATAGTACCATCAGAAAAAACATGAATTTGTAACGTATGAGGAATAGGATCAATCTCTTGACCCAAAAGATTTAGAATTTTAACTAACTCCTTATTATGATTACTTAATTCATGAACATATTGAACATCTGAATCATAAAAGAACCAGTCAAACTTATGAGCCCTATATAGGTTACCGCCATTCTCATACTCTAGTTGAAAAACAATCTCGTTATCAGGAGTAACTTCTACTAAAATTGATCCCCGTTCTAAAAGTTGAAGGTTACCAAAATCAATTAAAGTATTTCCGTTTGGGAGCCTTTGGGTTGAACCAATTGATGGCGTATATAAAAAGTCTGGGTGGGTGTATTCCCAAGTCTTAGTACAAGTCATATTCTGAATATCTAACTCATATTCAACTGCTCGAGAATAATTCGGCAATCCTGTATACTGAGAACTAAAGTTACCATTATCAAATAATAAATACTTATTATTTCCAAGACACCTTAACGTATGTTGATGAGTAAATGGATAATCGTTTGTGAACTCAAATTGGTTTTGACTACCTCCCCATCTCCAAATAACTTCACCTGTTGTCCTATGAATTTTAGTAATCTCATCAAGATTTCTTGAAGAAATAACAAAATTTCCGTCGTCATCAATGTCTATAGAATTAGTATGAATGAAGTTTAACTCATCATTTGTCCAAGGTTGCAAATACTGGTTTTCAGTAATATGAAAATGATCCCAACTAGACCACTCAAATAACAAATTGTGATCAGCATCTAATTCTTGGATTATAACTCCTTCTATAAGAGCATTTGGATCACCTCCCTCAACTACCGTATCCATTGCATACGGTTGAGGATCATATGCAAATAAAATATAGTTACCATTAGGCAGAGCTATGAAATCATGATTATCAGCTGTATATCCGTTTAAGCAATATACTGAATCTACCTCTTGTTGGAGTGAGTCCATGACAAACCAACCATCAGAATCTCTATCGTAATAAGTCAAATGATTATTTTCATTTACTTTAAAATCCCAACCTTTCATACCCCAGCTTTCTACGAATAATTCTTCACCTTCTGGGGATAATATCATGACAGATCTAGGATGTTCTCCTCCCTTAAAAAAAAAGAGGTTTTCTTGATATGCCTCTTGAGTGTTTATTGTTATTTCATATGGTGTTTGGGCAAGTGATACACTTGAACAAATAAAAATTACGCACTTAAATAATGACCTCATAATCACAAAATTACGTAGCATGTTTACCCTTTATCCTTTCGTAAAGTATTTTTATATAATTATTTCTATCAGCATTTTTGGGTACACGATCATACTTTGACATTTTGTATACCCCGTCTTCTAATTCAGTTAGTAAAAAAGTAAAAATGTATCCATCAGGTTTACCTTCATTATCTTTAAATACACCAAATCTTAAATCGTTAAATAATAGACCTTCTTCGCACTGTGTAATACAGAAGTAGTCATCACTAAACCACCTAAGAGATTTTATTGTTGGATCTGTATCTAAATTTTTTAAAAGGTGATGATTTTTGTCAATTTCATAAAAATCTACTGGAACCTCGTCATAAAAAGAATATTCTCCAACATAGAAATAATCGTCAGATTCTGCTGTGCATGTCCAAAGAATATTATTTAAAATGGTGGCATTTGTAGAATACCTGTAAGCATCAACACCAGCTTCATTTAATTCGTAATCAAATTGATTATCTACTCTATACTTATTCACTATTGTTAGTGCTAAATATGAACAACTTAGAATAAGACCTAAATTATTAAGTCTAGTTCTCCAAACAGAATCTCTTCTTAATCTAGAAGCAATAATTAAGAATATCAATAATGGAGTTGTATAAATAGGATCAGCAACTGAAACGGTAGCCCACGAAACTCTATAATTTGAGAATGGTGCAAAAACTTGTGTTCCGTACAAGGTAAAACAGTCTAAAAGAATATGAGTTATAAAAGCCCAAAAGAACATCCACTGCCACGATCTGACAGTTACATTAGGTCTCAACCAAGTACCATTTAGATATTTAATATAAATATGTCTAAAAAAGAAACCAATTATTAAAACCGAAGAAACAATGATAAATGGATATGTTTCGTCAGTAAATAATCCAGCAAGAAAGCTAACAACCTTAAGAATCACTAAACAAGCAACAAACTTAGTAATTATTGCAATTTTGTTATGATGACGAGATGAATATAACCAATGTACGAATCTTCCAAAGATAAGAGCCCCTATAACACTAAATAAAATAGAATGACTAATTCCTCTGTGAAACAGCAACCCTTGAAGGTCAGTCATGAAATAGTTTCCGACAACATCAAGATCAGGAATAGTACCAGCAACAGCGCCCCAAACCATAGCTCTATTACCAATCTTTTTTCCTAAAATTACTTCTCCCACTGCTGCACCAAGAGATAATTGACTTAAGGAGTCCATTTTTTAATTAAAATGCGAAAAAAAATTTAAAAAAAAAGCCCTAGAACTAGGGCTTTTCTTAAAGTTTAAAGACTTTTTATTAGTCAAGTACACAAGCACCTAAGCTCTCACCATTTACAGTCATTAAAGCATCTAGGTCAGTACACGCTTGTTCAAACGCATCCTGTTGTTCACCATTACAGTCTGTACAATTAGTAACTGAAGTGTATGATTCAGTAATTACTACATCATCCACCGTAACAGCATCGTATGTACATGTACAAGTCATGTCCTTTTTGCAAGACGCAAGCATAAGCGTTGCAGCTAATAAGAAAAATAAGTTTTTCATAGTTTAAATTTAAAAGTTAAAAATTTGACTGCAAATATAGTGAATCAAAATTTAGAAATTGAATTATGATGTTTTTTATTTTATTTAAAATGACTTACTTATTTTAAACTAGTGAAATCAGATCATGAATCTATAACTAATAGTAAGTGAGGTCCTTAGAGCTCAAAGATTAATCCTAAGGCTGGCAGTATAGTAGAATTCGAATTTTCAAGAAGCACATCATTGTATATACCATCTTCGTCAAGATCTAAAGGGTTACCTGTAGCAGGATCTCTCTCTACATCAAACTGAGGAAACGTAGGGATATTACTTCCATATAGGTTCTGTATTTCTACAAAAATATCCATTGTCCATTTTTTAAAGAAAAAGCGTTTATCAATCCTAACATCAAGTTGGTGATATGCCTCTAACCTCTCATCGTTAATTTTATTGTAATCTAAAAGAGGACGATTAAAAACGTCCCAGTTTTCTGCCGCATAACTTTCTGACAAAATTGGTGTATAGGGCAAGCCACCACTTAAGACAAAACGCAGACCAATTTCTAGTCCATTATTAAACTTTTTACCTCCTGTCAAAGAAACAACATGCCTGCTATCCCATGAACTAGATATCAATTTTGAATTTATGTCTTCATAAAGACTTCTAAACCATGTGTATGACAAGAGTCCATACATGCCTTTATATAGTTTTTGTTGAAGAAAAAACTCTGTTCCATATGCAATACCCTCTCCATCAAAGGTCACATTTTCGTTACCAACTACACCAAAATCTGCTCCTAAATTTGCTAATGCAACTCCATAGTTGATACTCATTGGTGCATTATTATATACTTTGTAAAACCCCTCAACACTTAAAGTTGTGTTTGTTTTTGGAAAGTCTTTTTTTATACCAGTTACTATTTGTTTACACGCAGTATACTTAGCATTAACGCGATTTTCAATACTGTATCCAAGAATAGTAAGTGAAGGTAGTTGATTATATATGCCAGTATTCGCATTAAATGTCCATTCCGGAGAAAATGAATAACTTAATGACAATCGCGGACTAAAAGAAAACATAGTATTTGTTGGCAGAAAATTATCCGGAGTGAGTATAGTTGCATCTGTTCTAAGTCCCAAAGAAATAACAATGCGAGAGTCTAAAAAACTAGTAGATATTTGAGAAAACCCACCAAAACGGGGCATTCCAATATCAGACTTAAAATCTATTGTATCTATTAAGTTTGACTGAAAATTATAAATAAACTCTTGATTGTCAATTGTGTAATTACTATAATCAAGGTTAAGTCCAGAGGTAAATTTAAGTCGATTCAAAAAACTCTTTCTCTCGATCCTTAATTTATGCTCTAACTCCTCACTCACATAATTTTTAGTACGATCTTTATTTTCATCATTATCAATATGTTTAAACGCTCTATTGTTAAGGTGATTTCTACTCAAAATAAACGTCCAAATACCTTTATCACCATACTTATCAAGTCGAAAACCCTGAGTATAATTCCATTGCTTCTGAACATCTAGGTAATCTAATATTGCATCGCCACCTGGAATATTTGTATTTAATTCAAAATCGTCTAATGCTCCAATACCAAGCAAGGTAATCTTCGTATCATCATTTATTTTGTTTACCCACTTGTATTGTACATCATTATAAATTGGAAGAAATGGCAGATCTAATGCCTTAAATAGAAACTGCAAATAGCTTCTTCTGGCATTAAAAACAAGAGAACTGTTTTCGCCTGTCGGACCTTCAATTGTTACCCCTAAATCACTTGTACCAACAACTGCATTTGTTGTCCATTCATCAGTTCTTGGTGTAATGAACCGAAAATCCAAAATACTCGATAGAGCATTCATTCTATTAGCTGGAAATGCACCTGTATTAAGTTCCACATTTTCAACAAGATCAACATTTATCATACCCACTGCACCTCCGCTAGATCCCTGAGTCGAAAAGTGATTAATTGTTGGGATTTCTATTCCATCTATAAAAAATCTGTTTTCATTAGGAGCACCACCTCTTATAACTAAGTCATTGCGGAATGACGGGATACTTACAACCCCTGGTAAAGATCTCAGTGCCTTACTTATATCTCTTCCACCACCAGGATTTCTTTTAATTTCATTTGCTCCTATACTTCTGACGCTTAGAGGACTTTCTTCAGGATTTTGAGATTGATCTGTAATTATTTCTGCTTCCTCTAAATTAAAAGAAAGAGGTGTAAGTTTAATATTCACATATGCAGGTCTTGATCTAGTAGTTTCCAATTCGTAAACCAGCTTCTTTTCATAACCCAAAGTATTTATTTCAATATTGTAGACTCCAGGCGCCAGGTTGTCTAAAATAAAATCTCCAAATTCATTTGATGTTGTAGTTACGGAAAAACCTTGAACAATAATGAAAGAAAAGGGCTCAGTTTTACCAATAATTTTACATCCATTTGTTAGGCTTTGTGCTACCAATAGAATTGGAAAAAGAAAAAAGAAAAAAAGAAAGTATCTAATCATATTTCAAAATTATCAGATAGTTTATAGGCATTTACTTAACCTAAAGAATAAATTTTAGACGAGTGTAAATTTAAAATTTGATAGAAATAAGAGATAATTTTTTATGTTTTAGTATTATTTTATAATTACATAAACGCACTTTGAATTGAAATAGTTTCAATAAGCATAAAAACTGTTTTTATGGTGATAATATTTTTCGAGATCAAAAAAGCTCATCATGGATGAGCTTTTCTTAGTTATAAATATTAAGAATTAATATTAATGTGATTTAAGGAATAAACTTGTTTAAAAAGCCAAAATATTTCATTTTGACATGCACAAGAAACAATCAATTTGTTCACTACTGAATAAATAAAACAAAATTTAGTCTTATTCCTCTGTACATAGAAGTTGTTGTACTCTTTGCATTTAACGATGAAAACTCACCATTAAAAAGAGATGGTAATTCTCCAGAATTGACGAAATATTCCCCCGCATCAGATTGATCACCAATATTATAATCATAATTAACACTAGAAACACCAAAACCCCATTGATGATCTAATCCTAGTGCTAATAATTCAATTCCAATAGATATTATATCAAATCGCATAGCTAAACCTGTATAAAGTTCGAATCCTGCAGCGTTACCAGGTGTTGTGATAGTTTCATATTCATAATCTCCCGTAGAATAGTCTATATCCAATACTTCTTGGGATCTAGTTCTACCTATACTGACAGCAGCACCACCATAAGAATCTAAATCAAACTTTCTAAAAAATAAAGGTCTAGCATGCTTGTCGTATGTAAGTCTTAGAGAAACCGACCTGGATTTTGATTGCATAGTAAGAGATTCATAAAAGTTTTCATCAATCCCCTCACCGGATACTTTTTGTGTTTTCCTTGAAAGCAAGAGCCCAAATGAAACGCATGTTTTTGAATCTAAATAATAACGATAAGATGGTACAAATTGCTCAACAAGACGGTTGATTCCTGAATTGTCATCTGTATCAATAATATTAGAGCCAACTTGATCAAAAAATTGACCAGAGTTTATAGTTGAATTAATAACAATCGCAATGTCTTTAGCTTGTGGTAGCCTCAAGGTTGCTCTATCAGTTGAATCAACAAAATTCATATTTGAAGATGAAACTATTTCAACTTGGGATACTAAAGGATTAATATTATAAATAAAAATCGCACTTAATATTAGGTATTTAAAAGCTTGATTCATGGTAATTATTTCTTAAACAGTCCTTG
>CACHDD010000027.1 GCA_902578505.1 uncultured Bacteroidota bacterium
ACGTCTGATGGAACTAAGAAGGTTAGGGCAAAAGAACTATTTGTTTTCTCTGGTTTAGGCAAGGAAAAAGTTGATGTAGTTAAAGCTGGTGATATCTGTGCAATTAATGGAATTGAAGGATTTGAAATTGGTGATACTATTAGTGACCTTGAAACTCCAGAAGCTATAGAGAGAATTGCAGTTGACGAGCCAACAATGAGTTTGATGTTTACCATCAATACTTCTCCATTTTTGGGTAAAGACGGTGAATACCTAACTAGTCGTCATATTCGAGAGAGACTAGAGATGGAATTGCAAAAGAATTTGGCTCTTAGAGTAGAATCAACAGATTCTGAAGACAAGTGGAATGTTTATGGAAGAGGTATTCTTCACTTAAGCGTCCTGTTAGAAACTATGCGTCGCGAGGGATACGAGCTTCAAGTGGGAAAACCTCAAGTAATTTTTAAGGAAGTTGATGGGGTTAAACATGAGCCATTTGAACACCTTGTCATCGATGTTCCAGAGGATGTAGCAGGAAAAGCTACAGAGCTCGTAATGATGAGAAAAGGGATGCTTCAAGTAATGGAGCCCAAAGGTGATCTTCAACACATGGAATTTAGAATTCCATCAAGAGGATTAATTGGCTTGAGAAATCAGATATTAACTGCTACTTCTGGAGAAGCTATCATGACTCATAGATTCGATGAGTACGACGTTTATGCAGGAGAGATATCTACTAGATTTACAGGTTCGCTAGTTAGTTCAGAATTAGGCCAAGCCAGAGCGTATGAAATTGACAGATTACAAGAAAGAGGCACATTCTTTATTGACCCAGGTGATAACATTTACCCTGGCCAAGTAGTAGGCGAATCTGCTAGAAACATAGATATGGAGATCAATCTTGTAAGAGGTAAAAAGCTAACAAACATGAGAGCTTCTGGAGCAGATAAAGGTCTTAGAATTGCGCCAGCTAAAAAACTTTCACTTGAAGAATACATGGAGTGGATTAGCGACAACGAATACCTTGAAGTTACGCCCAAATCATTAAGGGTTAGGAAAATCCCTGGTACGCGCATACCTTAATGGCATGTATGACGTAATCGTCCTAACCCAAGCTGAATATATAGACCCTCCAAACGTAGATTGGTACGTTCAAAATGTCCTTGACGAGGACAATTACGTTCTTGACGCTCTTAGAGAGCAAGGATTAAAAGTTGAGAAAAAGGATTGGGCTGACCCTGAATTTGATTGGTCTACTACCCGTTCAGTTATTTTTAGGACAACTTGGGATTACTTTGATAGATATTCAGAATTTGCCCCTTGGCTTAAAAAGATAACTAAGGTTTGCACTCTATTAAATTCTGCTGAAATAATTCAGTGGAATATAGATAAGCACTATTTGGGCGACTTGATGGATGCTGGATTAAACGTAGCTCCAACCCATTTTTTAAAACGCGAATCAAACACCACATTACAAGTTCTTTTTAATCAAACTGGTTGGAGTGAAGCAGTATTAAAGCCCACAATTAGCGGAGCGGCAAGACATACCTATAGATTAACTCCAAAAACAGCACTCAAACACGAATCTATCCTAAAAACTCTTCTTCAAAATGAAGATATGATATTCCAAGAGTTTTTGAATGACATAGTTAGTTTTGGGGAAATTTCTCTAATGTATATGGGTGGAGAATTTACTCATGCTATTAGAAAAATAGCAAAGGATGGAGATTTCAGAGTCCAAGACGACCACGGCGGCAGAGTTGTGGATCACAATGCAACGAAAGAGGAAATTGAGTTTGGTCTTGCCTCTCTAAAAGCTTGTCCATTTGAAACAGTTTATGCGAGAATAGATGTTGTAAGAGACAATGATGGCAAGCTGAGTTTATGCGAATTGGAACTCATTGAGCCTGAGCTTTGGTTTAGGAATAATCCTGATGCAGCAACTATCTTAGCCAAGGCCTGCAAAAAAATATTAGACTCTAAATGAAGAATTTAACCACAATTTTATTCGCTTTATTAAGCACCCCTCTCCTAGCCCAAAACTTCATAGTAAAGCCCTACCTCCAAAACGCTTCTCCTAGCTCTATAACTATAATGTGGGAAACAGATTTTGGTGATGATAGTGTTGTTAAGTGGGGATTAGATACAAGTGTTGAAAACACAACTACCAGTATTGCAACCAGCACTCCTGCAGGCCACCAAATGCACAGCGTAGAGCTTTCTGGACTTGATAGATTTACCAATTATTATTACAAAGTAGTTACAGGTCTTATCGAGTCGGACATTCACATGTTTAAGACTCCACCTTTTGCTTCAGATAATGAGGATTTCAGGTTTGTAGCTATGAGCGACATGCAGCAAAGCTGGGCTGATCCCGAAATATTTGACGAAGTGATTCACGATGGAGTACTAGACTATTTAGATTCTATGTACGGTGGCGAAACAGCAGATAACCTTGCATTAGTTCTAATACCTGGCGATTTGGTGGATTATGGAAACACCTACAACCAGTGGGAAGAAGACTTTTTTGACCCCGCTTCTGATTTGCTTGAATCTGTACCTCTTTACCCCGTTTTGGGAAATCACGAAGCGAACACAAGTTATTATTTCCAATACTTCAAACTACCTGAAAATGGAACTGAAGAGTATGAAGAACATTGGTGGTGGAAGGATTACGGAAACGTTAGGTTTATTGGCCTGAATTCCAACTCGCCCTATAATGGTGACGAGCAGTTAAATTGGTTAGATAATATTTTGAATAGTACGTGTAGTGCTGATTCTATTGATTTTGTTTTTGCCGAATTACACCATCCACATAAGAGCGAGCTTTGGACTCCTGGAGAATCTGTATTTTCTGGAGATGTAGTAGAGAAACTCGAGGATTTTAGCACTCAATGTGGGAAGCCTTCGGTTCACTTTTTTGGCCATACTCATGGCTATTCTAGAGGCCAAAGTAGAGATCACAAACATGTTTGGCTTAATGTAGCAACAGCAGGAGGAGCAATAGATTATTGGGGTGAATGGCCTCAATTTGACTACGAAGAATTCACTGTTTCTGAAGACGATTGGGGCTTCGTTATGGTAGACGTTGAAGCAGGTGACGAGCCTAAATTTACTATTAAACGACTTTCAAGGGGTGACAATTATGTCGACTTAGATAATGAAGAAATAGATAGGTTAACAGTTACTAAACTAGATTATGAAATAAGTACTCCTACTCCCCAATACCCGGTTGGCACTCAAGTACCTCCAGAATGCGTCATTCTTACTGGATCTGAATTTGACACTGTTGATATGCACGGCGCTACTCATTGGCAAGTGACATCAAATCAAGGCAATTACATCAATCCAATAGTGGACATTTGGGAACAACACCAAAACCTATATTTCAACGAAGACACTCAGGAAGGGGAAAGCTTAATTGATGAACATATTCATGGTTTAGAGGCCAACTCTCAATACTGGTGGAGGGTGCGCTACAGGGACAAAGAACTCAACTGGAGTACTTGGAGCGAGGAGGTAGAATTTTCTACTGGCAACGCCACTTTCAGCGTAAACTTATTATCTAATCATGGGTCAGAGAGTCTACTAGAGAACTGGATTATTGACGAAGGAATTTGTGAATCTATGCTTGCAGGTGATTGCGAAGGCACAGACCCATATAATGGAAATAGATATTTTGCTGTTGGTGGTCTGTGTCAAGAAAGTCCAATTGGCCGAATGCACCAAGACATGGATGTAAGCATTTATGCAGATTCTATAGATTCTGGGCAAATGCAAGTGAGATATGGTGCTATGATGTCGGATTGGAGTGGAGCAGATATTCCTGACATGAAATTGGATTTTTACAATCAGAGCAACAATCTTATTTCCAGTACAGATTATATCCCAGGAGCCCAAACCACATGGCTACTCATTCAAACATCTGAAATAATTCCACCTCTTACAAGAACCATTAGATGTGAACTAAGAGGAACAAGAAATGAAGGCACTGATAATGATTGTTATTTTGACGATGTATTTGTCCGTATAGGTTCAGAAGTTGATTGCTCTGAGGAAATAAATAACTTTGCAGAGATTGCTTTTGGGTCTTTAAATTTCAATGTATATCCAAATCCTGCTTTAGAAAAGGCAACAATAAGCCTTCCTAATTCTTGGGGTTCAGAAACATCTGTTAGACTAGTAGATTCAATGGGAAGTAAAATCGATGCAAAGTATGATATTGAAAATTCAACTCTTACGCTGCACCGATCAAATCATCGTAGTGGCACATACACATTGATAATCATAAATGAAAACCAATGGGGATCTACTAAAATTGTATTTGAATAATTTCGTTCCAAATAATATTATTTATACCAAAATCCAGTAAGAAATCCCTATTTGCATTTACTTTTCAAAAACCTACTAAAAAGCAGAATGGTAAAAGTTACCTGTTTAGATGTATAATGATAGTAGTATGAGTTGGAAAACTCATCATTCATAACAGTAATAAACTTACGATCTCGAATGTAGGGTTTTTACATGACCTATATTTGTCTTTATTAATAATTACACCCTATGTGTCAAATTTTTAGAAGGATAATTTTCACTCTATTTGCTGCTATTACTTTGCAACAGGGTCAAGCTCAAACCTTCCACAACCTTGACATCTCTTCTGAGGATGGGTTAGAGATTCTAACTTGGAATATTGAATGGTTTCCAAAAAACAACTCAACACCAGAATATGTCAGTGACATTATCGAAGGAATAAATGCAGACATTTATGCGATACAAGAAATTGACGACACCACAGTTTTTAAGAATATGATAAATGACCTTGATGGGTTTGATTATGTGCTGATGGATGGGTGGTTTGGAGGTTTGGTATATGTATACAATTCGTCGACAATTGAAATAATGGAAGCATTTAAAATTTACACTGAATCTCAATATTGGCAACCTTTACCGAGATCGCCATTGATTATCAGGTTTATGCATTTAGGCGAAGAGATTTACGCTATAAATAATCACTTTAAATGCTGCGGTGATAACTACATTAACTTCAATAACGAGAATGATGAGGAAATGAGAAGGCTCATTGCTAGCACTCTTATAGAGGAGTATATTAGTGAAGAACTAGATGATAAAAGGGTAATTCTTCTTGGTGATTTAAATGACATGATTGATGAAATAGAGGAAACAAATGTCTTTGCTCCGTTTTTAAACAAAACTGACAAATATTGGTTTGCGGATATGGATATTGCTCTAGGTCCAAACAGTGGTTGGTCCTACCCTACTTGGCCTTCTCATCTAGACCACATATTAGTAACAGATGAAATGTTTGCCGATTTAAATGACCCTTCAACTGAAGTTACAGTAATTGATGTCGCGTCAGAAATGGGGGGCTGGTATTACTACGAGCAAAACGTAAGTGATCATAGGCCAGTAGCTATGAGCATGAGGATAAGCCCACTAAGTGTTGGCGAAGAATCTACCTCAACACAAGTTCGTAGACTATTAAGCATTTGCGATTTACTTGGACGTACATGTCATGAAGAACCTGGCAAAGTCTTAATATACAGATATAGTGACGGGAGTGTAGAAAGGAGAATTAAACAGTTCTAACTCTAGAAATTGCATAACTCCAAACCTCAGCCCTTCTTTCTCTCCATTCAACTGATTTTTTAGGTGAAAAGACTTGGTCAATCTCTCTAGTACACTTTAATTCAGCAAGTGTTTTTTCACCCATGGTAATTGAAGCCATTAAAGCAACTCCAGCGGCAGTGCTTTCAACTGATTTAGGACGTTCAATATTTACTCCAAGAAGGTCTGATTGAAACTGCATTAGATAGTTATTCGATGATGCTCCCCCATCAACCTGTAGGGTGAAAAGTGAAATTCCTGAATCCTCTTGCATTGCCTTCAAAACGTCCATGCTTTGATATGCTAGAGATTCAAGTGTGGCTCTTATCAATGCATTGCTGTCCGAGTCTCTAGTTAAGCCCCAAATTGCTCCCCTAGCGTTCATATCCCAATATGGAGTGCCTAATCCAGCAAAAGCAGGCACAACTATGACTTGAGAATCGGGGTGTTCTTCTGAATGTTTATATGCAATTTCCTCGGAATCACTTGATTTATCGATTATTTCTAGTCCGTCTCTCAACCATTGCATAGCAGCTCCAGCAACAAACACAGACCCCTCAAGTGCGTAAACAACTTCTCCACCTATTTGCCATGCTATGGTATTCAACAATCCTGAAGGTGTGTCAGGAATCGAAGATCCTGTGTTCATTAACATGAAACAACCTGTGCCATATGTATTTTTTGCGGTACCAGGTGTAAAGCAAGTTTGGCCAAATAGTGCAGATTGCTGATCACCCATAATTGCAGCTATTGGAATACCCATATACATCCCAAAAACGCTTGCGCTCTCTTTAATCTCAGGCAATATTTCTTTAGGGATGCGTAGTGCGTCTAGCATATGATCATCCCAAGACATAGCACTAATGTTGTACAACATGGTTCTAGAAGCGTTACTAGGATCTGTTGCATGCACTTCTCCACCTGTTAAGTTCCACAACAACCATGAGTCAATAGTCCCAAAACAAAGCTCCCCCCTTTCTGCTCTAGCTCTAGCTCCCTCAACGTTATCCAAAATCCATGCGATTTTAGTGCCCGAGAAATATGGGTCAAGGACTAATCCTGTTGCTTTTTTACAGTAAGTACCAAGACCTGAGGCTTTTAATTCCTCACAAAATTCTGAAGTCCTTTTATCCTGCCAAACAATTGCGTTGTAAACAGGTTCCCCTGTTTTTCTATCCCAAACCACAGTTGTCTCACGCTGGTTTGTTATACCGAGTGCTAGTATGGGTTTTGGAGTATTTGATAGTAGTGAGTCTAGTACTTGGGTTTGGGCTGCAAGAATCTCCAAAGGATCGTGCTCAACCCAACCAGGTTTGGGATATATCTGAGAAAACTCCCTCTGCTCAATCGCCTCAACAGAGCTATCTTCATTAAACAGAACAGCACGAGTTGAAGTAGTGCCTGAATCGAGAGAAATTATGAAATAAGACATATGCGTTTTACCTTCCTGCAAAATAAGAATTAGCACTGCAGATGCAAGCTTATGAGGTAAAAACAAAAGATGGATTAGCATTAAAAGTCAAAAAGTGGAACAATGTTGACGGATGTGGGAAAGGGACACTTATCATAATCCATGGAATTGGGGAACACCAAGGAAGGTATTCTCATGTTGCTAAACACTTTATTAACCTTGATTATGTTGTCTATACATATGACCAAAGAGGTCATGGCAAATCTGAGGGAAAGCTTGGGCATTCTCCAGGTGTAAGTTCTAACCTAGACGATTTACAGAGGGTAATTGATAGTACAGAAGGACAAAATCTTTACTTATACGGGCATAGTTTTGGCGGTAATGTTCTTGTCAACTACTTACTAAGAAAGGACGAGTCAAGGCTCGTTGCAGCAGTGCTCAGCGCTCCTTGGATATGGCTCAAAAAGCAACCCTCAAAAATCGATGTAGCACTAGCGTCTTTTATGAATTTTGTCTACCCAAGTTTTACCCAGAATAATAAAATTGACACAACTGCTCTATCTACAATTGATCAAGTTGGCTTTGATTATTTAAACGACCCACTAGTTCATCCCAAAATTTCTGCTGGGTTATTCAAAAGTTACTACACTGCAGGTCTTTACGCTATTGATAATGCTTCTCAATTAAATGTTAAAACACTAGTAATACAAGGGGAGGACGATATGATTATCGACCCAAATGGTTCTAAGGAATTTTGTAAGAAGTCAAATTTAGCTGAGTTGAAACTGTATTCAAATACAAGACACGAACTTCACAATGATAAAAGGGCTGAAGAAGTTTTGGGATATGTTAGTGATTGGCTAGAGTCTCAATAATCACTTTTCCCATTTGACCCTATTGTACTTTTTCAGTCTAAGGAGCTGGGACATATAGCTTAGAATTAACCTTAGTGCTTGGGCTACAAATAGTGGATTTAAAATTGTGACAATCGCAATAATTACAATAGTTACAGAATAGTGCCACATTGTAATTGCTTCTGAAAAAAGGGCCAAAACTGACGCAATACCAAATAGCAATGGCGCTGTATATTTCATATATTTTTGGCCATAAAGGAAGATGAGTTGAATCAAGCCGATTTTCATCAAAAGTCCTCTGTGTTGCTTAAGGATTTGCATTAATCCAGCAGTTATCCTGCCCTGTCTTCTTCCTGAGTAGAATTCATCAAATGGCACGTCGTAAACAATGGCATTGGGTTCATGAACGACCCTTTTGCCAGTTTTCATAACGTTCATGGCAATTACCAAATCATCTAGAATTGTATCCTTAGGAAGGGGTTCAAAATGTTCTTTCTTGAGGGTGTAAAGCGCACCACATACTCCTGTAGTAGAACCCTTATTAGATTCCCTCAACTTTAGGTTATTCATCCATCTTCTCGCAGGCGAATTTTCGCCCTCTAATTCAAGCTGAGATGATACCGCTCCTATGTCTGAATCTTCAAACCTTCTCAGTAGAGTTTTTACTGCACCTTTCGACATCGTTTGACGAACATCACTGAATAATAAAACTGGGAATTTTGACGTCTCTACTCCTAGGTTTAAAGCATTGGATTTTCCAGACCTTGAATTTACTTTTATTAATTTAACAATATTCTTTTTATCAGTGTTTTGCGCCTCTTTAACAGAACTATCTGTTGAACCATCATCAACAACAATTAATTCGTACTTTCTTACCCTTGCATCTTCCAGCTGATCAATGATTTCATTTACTTTTCTAGCAATGTTTTTCTCTTCATTATGACATGCGATAATTACCGACACTCCATTACCTCCAACTGAACTTTCTATGTCCTTTTCTCCAGAAGGTTTGATATTTGGCAATACCATTAAACCAAAGAAATAATCCATGGCAGGAACGACTAATAATCCAATGGTTATATAGTATCCAATTGCTATCATTTAAGGTGCAAATATCTCTCTTTTATTCGATACTTATAATCTGAATTTCCATACCATTTAACTCGACAGTATCACCCTCTTTTTTCCCAAACAGCAAACTCCCCATTGGAGATGCTTGAGAAATCGCAAAACACAAACCCAAATCTGTCTCTACTTTTCCAAGGGCTACGCCAATTAAAAACCTTCCCTTAGTTGTGTCTACTAATGAACCGTTCTTTACTGTTTCGCTTCTTGAAGCTCCTAACATAGACTCAATATCTAGCAATTGCTTTTGGGCTTTTGCTTTTTGCGCTTCTGCCATCGCCAATTCTCTTTCCATCATTGCGCGACCTGTTTCGTGCTTATCTCCAGCTGTACTCTTGGTTACTGATGACTTTGATTGATTAATTGAAGTTATTTGGCTTTTAGAAAGAAGTAGTTTCTTATTTACAATTTCCATCATCTGTTTGAGAATAAGGGATTTGGATTTGACCTCTTTCATAATGTAAAGCTAGGTGCAGGGGTATGAAGTTTTGTATTTTTCAGCATGCAAAAGACCAATCCGAAATTTAGAACCCCTATTTCGCTGATTCTTTGCTCATTGTCGCTTCAAGCACTTTGTCAGCACACTCCTCAAACATCGTATGAAGGAGCACCTAACACACCATCTTGGGCTAGTTTAATGTACGAGAATCCACAGAATGTTGATCAAATTCGTGCTGGATATGAGGAGTGGAGAAAGAATAATCCTGATGTAAAAAATCAACATAGCCAATATTATAAGCGTTGGTTAAGACAAGCGGATTGGTCAATGCCTTCTGCTGACGAGGCATATGTTCAAGCATGCAGAGAGGCTCATTTGATGAGGTCTGGAGAATGGAGTCAAATGGGTCCTTGGCATTACGATCCAGAAGTTGCAATGTATTTCCAAGTACAATCGCCTGGATCATGCCACGTATATACAGTTGAACAATCAGAATCTAATCCAGATGTTGTGTATTGTGGAACAGCAACTGCGGGTGCATACAAGTCAACCGACAAAGGACTAAACTGGGAGCTTATCACTAGTGATATTCCTGTAACGCAGGTTTACAGCATAGCAATTGATAAGGAAAACGAGGACATAGTATGGATTGAAGGTGGAGGAGATTTATACAGAAGTGATGACGGAGGTGAAACTTGGACTATGTGTGGACAAGGGACTACTTTCCAGAATTACGATAGATGGTTTAGAACTCTAATGCAGACAGATTTAGGCTTATTTGCTGCTACAAACAACGGTCTGTGGTTCACAGATGATTTGGGAGCTAATATGCAGTTAATAGCTGATGGTGAATTTATGGAGCTAGAACAACACCCTACAAACCCAAACATTCTTTACACTGTTAAACTATCGGGTTCAAGCACTCAGTTCATGAAATCTACAGATGGAGGAATGACCTTCGAAATTGCAGGTAATGGTTGGCCAATAGTTGGAGAAGGTGAAGAACAAAAGAGGGCTGAAATTTCTATTAGCCCAGCTGACCCTAGTAGAATTTACGCTCTTTGTTCTGGATCTACACCTGACGGAGGCGGTTTGTTTGGATACTATGTTAGCTATGACGAAGGCGAAACCTTTGAATTTTCATGCTGCGGAGATGGTCCTGGAGGCCCATGGGAGGTTGGAGTAAACCCAAACATCCTAGGCTGGAGTGGAGACGGTTCAGGAGATGGAGGCCAATACTACTACGATTTGGCTCATGGGGCCTCGCCTACTGATCCTGAGAAACAATTCTCAGCAGGAATCAGTGTTTGGCGTACAGAAAACAGCGGTGCAGATTGGTCTTTAAACGCTCACTGGGTTACTTGGTCTGGTGAATTCACTCACGATAGATACACTCATGCTGATGTTCACGACATCAAATTCTTCACTCAAGATGATGGCTCAGTAGATTTGTGGGTAGCTTCAGACGGCGGGCTTTTCTACTCTTCCAATGAAGGCGACAACATAGAACCCAGAATGTACGGCCTACACGGCACTGACTTTTGGGGATGGCAAAGTGGATGGAGGGCGAGCAACGTCATGGTTGGTGGCACATATCACAACGGCACATTAATTAGAAACGACAACCTGTATCACTGGGGATTTGAAAGCGACACAAGTGGAGGGTGGCTTGCAGAACTTGCGGGTGATAATTTCAGAGGCTTTGTAAATCCAGCCGATGGAACAAGAGGATATCACGATAACGGAGCGTTTAACTACAGTTCTGACCGTTTTACAAGAATTTCGGGTGCAGCATTTGACAATTCAAAAAACGCAAATACTTCGTACTGGTACGGAGAATATGGGAATTTTGCTTGGGATCCTACTAACTACAACAAGTTTTACTCTCCAGTTGGTAGTGAGCTGTGGGTTACAGAAGACGGAGGAGCGAGCTTCACCTTAGCAAACGATTTTGAAGGAGAGAAAATCATTTCAGTAAAGGTCAGCCCACTAGACCCAAACAGAATCTACGTTAGTCACAAAAGCACTGGAAATTGGAAGATTCATACTTCTGGAGATGGAGGAACAACTTGGGAGATAGTGAGCATTCCGGCATTCACCTCTGATTTCAACAACAACAAGCCCATTTACCTTGATGTAGATGGAAATGATCCACTAAGAGTCTATGCAATTATCCTGGGCACTCAAGACGATTACTTAGTTTTCCAATCTTTTAACGCAGGAGACACTTGGCAAAACATTACAACAAACGCGTTAGACGATGAGCACGTAGTAAGCATAGCACACCAAAGGGGAACTGAAGGAGGATTGTATCTAGGCACTACAAGAGCCGTTTATTACAAAGATGATAACATGGACAATTGGGAGCTATTTAATTCAGGACTACCAATGTTTACAGCCGCAACCTTCCTACAGCCAGACTACTGTGGTGGAAATATTAGAGTTGCAGGCCCTAGATCTGTTCACCAAAGCCCATTTTATTCAGAATCAGAAGTTCAAGCTGCATTTATGACGAGCCAAACTGAATTAAACTTAGCTTCTCCTTGTCACCCTACTCCTATTCATTTTTCTGATGTAAGTGTAGCAAAGTGCGACGGGGCAACATATGAATGGACCTTCGAAGGTGGATCTCCTTCAACAGCATCAGGCACAGACGTATACGTTAGCTACACATCAGTAGGATCGTTTGATGTGAGCTTAACTGTAACCCAAGCAGATGGATCAACCGACACAAAAATCTGGGAGGATTTAATATCGGTAACAAATGAACCTGTTACTGATAGCTGGGGTTTTGAAGAGGATTTCGACAGCGGATTGTTTCCACCAGAAAACTGGAGAATGGACTGTCCAAACCACGCTTGGGAACAAGCTTATGATTTACTCGACGAAACCAACGGCGTAGCCCAATTCCCAAACTATTGGGTTAATACTGAAGGCGGATACGACATGCTAATCACTCCAGGTTTTGATCCAACTCAGGTTAATACACTCCAATTCGATTATGCCCACATGAAATACGGAGACTACGTAGATGGTCTTGAGGTATGGTGCAGACTTGATGTTGAGGATGAGTGGACACAAATGTGGTTTTCATACGGAGATGATTTGAGCGTCGAAAACTGCTACACTTGGTTTTGGTATGATACGGGAGGTGAAGTAGCGTGGGAGACCGTAACAATAGTCCCACCAAACTATTGGTATGGTGCAAATGCTAACTGTGCAGAGATTGCTTTTGTTAATTTTGGAGGTTACGGCAATCACATTTGGATAGACAACGTGATGATAGGAGTTCCAGAGAATGTTGAAACAGTACAACAAGCCCCATCCCTACAAGTATACCCTAACCCATCTAGGGGAATTTTCAATGTAAGTCTAGAAAACCCAGAAAACAGAGTTTACACAGTTACTGATTCAATGGGAAGAGTTGTAAAATCAGGGGCTAGCAGTAAAAGATTCACAATTGACATAACAGACCAAAGCCAAGGGCTTTACATGCTATCAATCCCCGGTGTTGTATCTTCAATGCTGATTGTTAAATAAATAGACTCATGCTTAAAAACCTCCTTAATACACTTTGTGCCTTATTTATAGCTACTGGCGTTGGAGCTCAACAAATAAGCATTTACAATCCTCAAGATTTATATGACGAGCCAGGAGGATTACTAGACAAGGACATAGTTAGGAGCATGTTCATTGAATTTGAGGATTCTAATTATCACAACATACTTGGCAATGCTTTTTACACGAATCCAGACCTAAGGATTCCTGCTACAGTTACAATAGACGA
>CACHDD010000028.1 GCA_902578505.1 uncultured Bacteroidota bacterium
GGCTGTTTGTCACTTCTGGTCTAGGAGGAATGAGTGGAGCCCAACCTAAAGCCGGAAATATTGCTGGCTGTGTTACTGTATGTGCGGAGGTTAGTTCAGACGCAGCGTATAAAAGACACTCACAAGGCTGGGTAGATCATGTAATCACCGATATCGAAGACTTAAAATCAAAGGTTGCTACATCAATTGAAAAGAAAGAAGTTGTATCATACGCATTCCTAGGTAATGTGGTAGAGGTGTGGGAGGAATTCGATAAAGCAAATCTTTACATTGACCTTGGCTCAGACCAAACCTCATTACACAACCCTTGGGCTGGAGGTTACTATCCAGTTGGAGTAAGTTTTGAGGAATCAAATAGATTAATGTCAGAAGATCCAGAAAAATTTCGCGAGCTCGTTCAAGAGTCATTAAGAAGACACGCAGCAGCTATAAATAAACACACATCTAAGGGAACTTATTTTTTTGATTACGGAAATGCGTTTTTGCTCGAAGCGAGTAGAGCGGGCGCAGAAGTAATAGCAACCGATGGAATCAATTTCCGCTACCCAAGCTATGTTCAAGATATAATTGGGCCAATGTGTTTCGACTATGGTTTTGGGCCGTTTAGATGGGTGTGTGCTAGTGGTGATCCGAAGGATTTAGTCAAAACAGATGCGATTGCTTGCAGGGTGTTAGAAGAAATGATTGAAAAGGCTCCAGAAGATATAAAGCAACAAATGAAGGATAATATCCAATGGATAAAGAGTGCAGAAGAAAACAAACTTGTGGTGGGGTCTCAAGCTAGGATCCTTTACGCAGATGCAGAGGGCAGGATAAGAATTGCAGAGGAGTTTAATAAAGCGATTGCCTCTGGAGAATTAAGCGCGCCAGTAATTCTTGGGCGTGACCATCACGATGTTAGCGGAACAGACTCGCCCTATAGAGAGACCTCAAACATCTACGACGGCTCAGCGTTTACAGCAGACATGGCGTTGCACAACGTCATTGGCGACGGCTTTAGAGGAGCAACATGGGTCTCGATTCATAATGGCGGTGGAGTTGGATGGGGAGAGGTAATAAACGGAGGATTTGGGATGCTTCTCGATGGATCGGAGGATTCTGACAGAAGGCTCAAATCAATGCTTCATTTTGATGTAAATAACGGAATTGCAAGAAGGTCTTGGGCTAGAAACCCTGGTGCTGAATGGACAATAAAAAGAGCAATGGAGGCTGAACCTAGTCTCAAAGTAACTGTACCAAATCACACCGACATAAACATTATTAAATACGCACTTACTTAGTGCTTTCGCATTTCATCTCCATAGTACAGATAACAGCCTCAGAAAAACATCGCTCTAGATTCAATTTATAATAGTCAAAAGGAAATAGGGAATTTTAACATTTACTGCGCAACCTTTTTAGACGATAAGCCGTTTTACAATTGATTAGAAAGTCAATGTCGTGTGATTTCGACATTAGCCCTTGAGACGACTCTCAGGGTATTGGTTAAGGCTGAAGCGCTGTCCGAACGCGGACGGCGCTTCTTAGTTATACTACTTTTCGAATCACCCTTTGGTGAATTCGCGCAATAAGTTCATAAGGAATCGTGTCAGCAGCGGAGCTGACGTTTTCGATAGATACGTAGTCACCAAAGAGTTCAACTTCGTCACCAACTTTTACGTTAAGACCCGTGACATCTACAGCCGTTAGGTCCATACAAACTCTACCTATGACAGGAGCGATTTGTCCTACGACCGCTACCCTGCCTTTTCCATCACTTAGGCTCCGCGGATATCCATCTGCATATCCAACAGGGAGCCAAGCGATCTCTCTTTCATTTATAGATGAGTCGGCATATCCGTATCCCACACCTTCACCAGCTGGTACAGTTTGGATTTGTGTTATTACAGTTTTAAAAAACACAGCGGGCTTGAGAGCGATCTCAAGACGTGAGAGCTCCGATCCTAAAAGGCTTAACCCCACTCTTACATAATCCATCCCGTGCTCTGGAAAACGGACAACCCCAGACGAGTTAAGCGAATGAGTTTTAAATTCTGAAAGCGCGCTTAAACCCTTGAATTCTTCTTTGAGGACTTCACACATCGCTTTAAACTTTTTAAGTTGGCGTAGTGTTTTTTGATCATGTTCTTCACTTTCAGTTGAGGCCAAATGTGTGTAAACTGTGCCTAACATTAAGCCTGACACATTTTTAATTGCGGCGGCAACAGCACGTACTTCATTTTCACCAAATCCTAATCTATGCATACCGGAATTAAAATTCAAGTGGACCGGCTGTAGCTTAGACCCGCTTCTTTCAACCCAAGCCAAATATTCATTTAAGTGTTCCATTGAGATAATGCAGGGCTCTAGGCGGTATTTGCCCATCATGTCAAATGTAGAGGGGTCGGGATTTAAGACCATGATTTGGCCTTTAGCTCCAGAATCCCTCAGTTGAATCCCCTCCTCTACATATGCAACAGCTAAATAATTTACCCCTTCTTCAGCATATAATTTTGCTAAAACAGTATCGTCAGTTCCATATCCAAACCCTTTGATTACGGCAATAATGCCGGGGTTAACTCCCCCGGTATTTTGCAGATGGGACTTTACGGCATTGAGGTTTTCTCTAATACGCCCCAAATCCAGAGTCAATGTGGTTACATGAGACTTACTTGCCATATGTCACTTTTTTCTAGCAGCAACAAATGCGTGCCGAGCCAGCGGAATATATTTGTCCTTTTCGCCTAATTCTACAGTTTCATTGCTTCCAGTTATTTTGTGAGAAAAGTGAGCTGAGCGACCTGTTTCAACACAAACTGCGTGGAGTTTTGTTACCTCTTCTGCAAGAGCCAACAGTTTGGGCATGCTTCCAAATGGAACCCCATTAAAATCTAGGTCCAAACCCGCAACGATTACCCTCATACCCTGATCTGCTAACTGTACACATATATCTGGAAGGTCTTCGTCGAAGAATTGGGCTTCGTCTATTGCTACTACTAAAGCGGACCTGCCATCAACTTCTAACACCTTTAAAATATCTTTTGCAGTATTAACAACAATTGAAGGCATTGCGTTTTTGTCGTGAGAGACGACATCTCCAACGGCGTAACGAGTGTCAATTGCAGGCTTTACAAGCACAGTTGGCAATTTTGCAATTTGAGATCGTCTGACCCTTCTCATAAGCTCCTCAGTTTTACCAGAAAACATTGGCCCACAAATAATTTCAAGGCGTCCTTCGCCTAATGGCAGAGTTGAAATGGAGTGATATGAATCAGATCTATGCATAAGCTGTCGCAAGTTACGACGATGATTGGCGCTAAGACTCGTAATTTAGGCACATGAATATTCACAAAGTATATCTGCCACTTTTTTCTATCATAATTTTTCTTGCTTCTTGTGAAAAGACCCCAGGTGAAGGAGGGCGCGCATCAATTATTGGGAATGTAGAGATTGAAAGAAGGATTGAAATAGCTGACCCTGACCCTTCACTGGTTCATTCAATTATCCCCGCAACTGATACGGAAGTATTTATTGTGTACGGAGACAATACGGGGCCTGATGACAGGGTGTTTACAAATCCCGATGGTGACTTTGCTTTTAATTGGCTTAGAACAGGTAATTACACTTTATATGTTTATTCTGAGGACACAGCAAAAGTTTTCCCAGAAATAGCTATCTATAAAGAGGTATATATCGATGATAGAAACGAGACGTTAGACATAGGCTTAATAACTATTTATGAGGATTATAACTAAGTAATGAGAAAAGTCCTAGCGACAATTTTATTTTTTGCTTTTGTAAGCGCAGGACTCTACGCTCAATGGGTTGATCATGGCGCATGGGCTTCAGCGTCTATTTCCAAAAAAATCATGCGAAAAACCGTTGCTTCTGCTGATTTTGCAGCAAGATTTGACAGGGATTTTACTAGGATAGGATCAACATTTATTAATGCTAAGATAGACAGGAAAGTTGCTAAGGGGCTGAATTTAAATTTGGCCTTTAGAGGAGGAGCTTCTATGACAAATGAATATCAATGGGAGCCACAGAGAAGAATTGCTACTAACGCTAGATATAAGAAGGGATTGGGAAAAAAGGCGTCAATTTCTGTTAGACTTCAATACCAAAGCGGACATAAAGGAGTTAGAACCCCTGGAGAGGGTTTGGGCTTTTCAAAGGCTGCGAGGACAAAAGCAACATTTTATTATGAGGTTGCCAAGAGCTACAGGTTAAGCCTTAGTGGTGAGACTTTTTTCAGGCCTCTATATGACATTTATGAATTCAGCGATGTTAGAGGCCGTATTTCAGTGAGGAAAAAGCTGTCAAAGCGTAAATATTTAACAATAGGATATCAGGTGGAATCCCCACGTGGTGGCCCTGATCCGTGGGTTGAGCACGCAATAATTTGCAATTTTTCATCCCAAATGAAGCGTCGAAAGCCTGAGAAATAAAATTTGTTACACAAAAACGCTTGTTTATCCATAGCCTTCACTATCTTTGCACACCCAAATTTTTGGGAATCTTAAACTCGCAACACATTCGCTGTGGATACTTTAAGCTACAAAACTATCTCCGCCAATAAGGAGAACGCCGATAAGAAATGGCTATTACTTGACGCCGAGGGCCAAGCTCTTGGACGTTTTGCATCTGAAGTTGCTAAGCTTCTTCGTGGTAAGCATAAACCAAACTTTACACCACACGCAGACTGTGGAGACTACGTAGTAGTTATTAATGCCGATAAGATTTCCCTCTCAGGAAAAAAGTGGGATCAAAAGATTTACATGCGCCACACCGGGTATCCTGGTGGACAGCGTACACGCACTGCTTCAGAAGTAATGGCTCGTAAGCCATTTGCTATGGTTGAAGAGGCTGTTAGAGGAATGCTACCAAAAAACACGCTTGGTCGTCAGCTATTCCGTAACATGCATGTGTACGTAGGCCCAAACCATAAGCACGAGGCTCAAAACCCAACTGCTATTACATTGAATTCTTAATAGGAAATGGACGTAATCAATACATCAGGTCGTCGTAAGAACGCTGTTGCTCGCCTTTACATGTCAGAAGGCAAAGGTGAATTCATAATTAACAACCGTGACTACAAAGACTACTTCCCAACAGGAACGCTTCAATACAAGATTAACCAGCCGTTTAACTTAACTGAAAACGCTGGTAAGTTTAACATTAAGGTAAACGTTGCAGGTGGCGGTATTACTGGCCAGGCTGAAGCTGTTCGCCTTGCTATCTCAAAAGCTCTAGTTGAACTAGATGCTGAGAACAAACCGGCTCTTAAAGCTGAAGGCTTAACTACACGTGATCCACGTATGGTTGAGCGTAAGAAGTTTGGTCAGAGAAAAGCACGTAAAAAAGTACAATTCTCGAAGCGTTAATGGTAACGGCCAACGACGTATTCGTTTTTTATTAATTCGTTTAGCATCCAAATTCTTAAGACTCACTAAGTGGCTACTTAAGAATTGCTTTAAACCAGGAAAGTAAACAATCATGGCTCGTACAAACTTTGAGCAATTACTAGAGGCCGGAGCTCACTTTGGCCACCAAACGCGCAAGTGGAACCCACACATGGCGCCATACCTATTCGGAGAGAAGAAAGGTATCCATATTATTGACCTCCACAAGTCTATTGCAAAGATCGATGAGGCTGCAGCTGCAATGAAGCAGATTGCTAAGAGTGGAAAGAAAATTCTTTTCGTTTCTACTAAGAAGCAAGGCCAAGAAATCGTTGCAACGCACTCAAAGGCGATCGGCATGCCTTACGTTACTGAGCGTTGGTCAGGAGGTATGCTCACGAATTTCGGGACTATTCGTAAGGCTATTCGTAAGATGACACAAATTGACAAGATGGAGGCTGATGGCACGCTTGCTGTTCTTTCAAAGAGAGAGCGTCTTCAGGTTAGCCGTCAAAGAGCGAAGCTCGACAAGAATTTAGGCTCTATTGTTGACATGACTCGTCTGCCAGCTGCAATCTTTATTGTTGACGTAACTAAGGAACATATTGCTCTTGCTGAAGCTAAGAAGCTAAGAATCCCTGTATTCGCAATTGTTGATTCAAATAGTGATCCACGTAAAGTTGATTTCGTTATTCCTGCGAACGACGATGCAACTAAGTCAATCGACCTAATTACTAGAACTCTTGCTGAAGCTGTTGCTGAAGGACTTAATGAACGTCAAGCTGAAAAAGCTACTGCTGACGTGAAGCCTAAGAAGGCTGACAAGAAAGAAGAGGTTCCTGCTGCTAAAGAAGTTGTTGCAGAGGAAGCTCCTGCTGAAGAGGCCCCTGCTGCTGAAGAAGTTGTTGCAGAGGAAGCTCCTGCTGAAGAGGCCCCTGCTGCTGAAGAAGTTGTTGCAGAGGAAGCTCCAGCCAAAGAGTCAGCTACTGAGGACGCAAAGTCAGACAAATAACAGAAAACACACTTCATATTTTTAAAGATCATGAGCATTACTGCTGCTGAAGTAAACAAGCTCCGTAAGCAAACTGGAGCCGGCATGATGGACTGCAAGAAAGCACTCCAAGAAGCCGAAGGAAACATGGAAAAGGCAATCGAGATTCTTCGTCTTAAAGGCCAAAAAGTTGCTGCAAAGCGTAGCGACCGCGAGGCAAGCGAAGGGGTTATTCTTTCTGGCGTTAGCGCCGATGGAAAGATGGGTGTTGTTCTTTCATTAAACTGTGAAACTGATTTCGTTGCTAAGAACGAGGACTTTATTGGAGTTGCAAAAACTCTTCTTGACCTTGCTCTTGTAGAAGGATGTGAAAACAAGGATAGTATCCTTGTACTTGAATATCCTGGTTCTGGAATCACAGTTGCTGATAAAATTGTTGAAGAGACGGGAAAGATTGGTGAGCGCATTGAGATAGGTGACCTTCAAACTGCATCTGGAGATTCTGTAGCTGCATACATCCACCCAGGTAATCGTCTAGCTACAGTAGTTGGATTCATTGGAGATGTAAACGAAGTTGTAGGGCGTGATGTTGCTATGCAAGCTGCTGCAATGGCACCTGTTGCTGTTGATGAGGGAAGCATTCCTGCAGATCTTATCGAAAAAGAAAAGGCTATTGGTAAAGACCTTGCTATCCAAGAAGGAAAGCCAGCTGATCTTGCTGAAAAGATTGCCGTAGGTCGTTTAAACAAGTGGTACAAAGAAGTAACTCTTGTTAACCAGCCATTCATCAAGGATAATAAGCAAACAGTATCTCAATACGTTGCTACTGAATGCCCAGGCGCAGCTGTTTCTAGCTTTAGCCGTGTGGCTTTAGGATAAAGATCCAGAAGAAATATTTTTGAAAAGAAGACTGCCATTGGTGGTCTTCTTTTGTTTGGCCCTTTAATGTTTGTCTCGTTTATCGGATATTTACACTTTAGATGAAGTACAAAAGAATTCTACTTAAGTTAAGCGGCGAGGCCCTGATGGGCGACAAACAGTTTGGTATTGATAATGACAGACTTGCTCAATACGCTAAAGAGATTAAAACAATAGTTGATAAAGGGGTTGAGTGTGCAGTTGTAATTGGTGGTGGAAACATATTTAGGGGTGTGCAAGCTGAGGAAGGAGGTATGGAAAGAACCCAAGGAGATTACATGGGTATGCTTGCTACAGTAATCAATGCGATGGCTCTTCAGAGTTCACTTGAATCAATTGGCATTGACACAAGGCTTCAGTCTGCAATAGAACTAAAGCAAATAGCAGAGTCCTTTATTCGAAGAAGGGCTATGCGCCATTTAGAAAAAGGACGTGTTGTAATTTTTGGCGGCGGAACAGGATCTCCATTTTTCACAACAGACTCAGCAGCAGCCCTAAGAGCAGTTGAGATAGAGGCAGATGTAATTTTAAAAGGAACAAGAGTAGACGGAATTTACACTTCTGATCCAGAAAAGGACCCTTCTGCTTCTCGTTACGACGACATTTGTTTCAACGAAGTATACGAAAAGGACCTAAAGGTTATGGATATGACCGCCTTTACTCTTTGTAATGAAAACGATCTTCCAATCGTAGTTTTCGACATGAATAAAGAGGGAAATCTCCAAAGAATAATAGATGGAGAAAAGGTTGGTACAACGGTAAAATCACTATAAGAAAACGACATGCACGAAGCGATTGACATGGCTCTTGAAGAGGCAAAAGACCAAATGGAAAAAGCCCTTGAGCGTCTTGCAGGAGAGTTAAGAAAGGTAAGAGCAGGTAAAGCGCACCCTTCTATGCTAGAGGGAGTAAAACTTGATTACTACGGAACCCTTACTCCGATTAGCCAGGTTGCGAACGTTAATACAACAGACGCAAGGACTATCATCGTTCAACCTTGGGAGAAGACAATGTTAGACGATATTGCGGCTGGGATTATCAATGCAAATCTGGGTCTTAACCCAATGAATAATGGAGAGGTGCTAATTATAAATGTGCCACCGCTTACTGAGGAGAGAAGGATAGAATTGAGCAAAAGAGCAAGGGGAGAAGGTGAAAGCGCAAGGGTTTCAATTAGAAACGCTAGAAAGGACGCAAACGACCTTCTAAAGTCTGCAAAAGACGAAGGGTTGAGCGAGGATATGCAAAAAACGGGAGAAGGTCAGGTTCAAGACCTAACCAATAAATTCATTGCCAAAGTAGAAGAGATGTTGAGTGCCAAAGAGGCAGATATCATGACTATTTAAGAGAACTCTGAGGCTAAACGTCGAGCTTCTAAATCAGAATTAATAAGAGCATCAAGGTTGGTGCTCTTTTCGTATCTAACATTATTTAATGCGTGCTCAACGACATCAGGTAGTTGCTCAAACCTGATTTGATCATTGAGGAAGCGAGAAACGGCAACTTCATTTGCTGCATTTAAAATCGCAGGCGAGTTTCCTCCTTTTTCAAGGCTATTATATGCCAACTGTAAATTTCTGAACGCGCTGAAATCTGGTTTTTCGAAAGTCAGTTGAGGATAGTCAAGGAAATCAAATCTTGGGAATTGATTTTTAAATCTATGAGGATAAGTTAAAGCGTGCTGAATAGGTAGCTTCATGTCAGGAAGCCCCATTTGCGCCTTCATGCTTCCATCTTCAAACTGAACTACACTATGTATTATAGACTGAGGGTGAACAATAATTTCAATTTGGTCTGGTCGAAGATCGAACAGCCACTTTGCTTCAATTACTTCAAGACCTTTGTTCATCATAGAAGCCGAATCTATGGTGATTTTTGCGCCCATATCCCAATTAGGATGCTTTAAGGCTTGAGCTTTAGTCACCTCAGAAAGCTGTTGCCTAGTGTAGCCTCTGAACGGACCACCAGATGCGGTCAAAACAATCTTTTCAACTGGATTATGGAATTCACCAGCTAGGCATTGATAGATAGCGCTGTGTTCCGAATCTACTGGATGAATCATCACTCCGTATTTTTCTGCTTCTGCAGTAACCAGCTCGCCAGCAACAACCATTGTCTCTTTGTTTGCTAGCGCGATATGCTTGCCTGCTCGTATAGCATTTAAGGTGGGCTTTAAGCCTGCAGCCCCAACAAGAGCAGTAAGTACCATTTGTATGCGCTCCATCTCAACAACTTGCTCAAGGGCTTCTGCTCCAGAATAGACTTTTATGCCCTCGTCGAAAAGTGCATTAAAAACTTTTTTTCGTTGTGAGACGTCGGCAATGACAACGGCGTTTGGCCTGAATTCAAGAGCTTGTTTGATAAGAAGGTCGGAATTTCTGCCTGCAGTAAGTACTTCGACATGGAGTATATCACTCTGTTCTCGAATGACGTCGAGGGCTTGGGTTCCGATGGATCCGGTTGAGCCTAGTATCGCTATTCCGCGAGTTTCTTCGCTCATAGGAATCCGCATTCAAGTTTTGCCGCCTCACTCATCATGTCTTGAGTCCAAGGTGGATCGAAAACGATTTGGACTTTTGCACTTTCTACTCCTTCCATCTCAGTTACTTTGTCTTCAACTTCTTTTGGGAGACTCTCGGCAACAGGACAGTTTGGCGACGTGAGAGTCATGTCGATATCAACTACACCCTCAGCCGAAATCTTGACTTCATAAATAAGCCCAAGTTCGTATATATCCACCGGAATCTCAGGATCGAAAATAGTCTTAAGGACTTCTATTACTTGGTCTTGATTTGGGATAGCCATCTTATTTTTTTTCAGGTCTCATTTGTGGGAAGAACAGAACTTCTTGGATAGAGGTTTGGTCTGTGAGCATCATAACCAGGCGGTCAATCCCAATACCTACACCAGAGGTTGGAGGCATACCAAACTCTAATGCCCTCAAGAAGTCTTGGTCTATAAACATAGCCTCATCGTCGCCTCTTTCAGCAAGAGCAAGTTGAGCTTCGAAACGTTCTCTTTGATCTATAGGATCGTTAAGCTCTGAATAAGCGTTAGCCACCTCAGTGCCATTTATCATAAGCTCAAACCTCTCTGTATAACCAGGTTTGTCTCTGTGAGCTTTGGTCAGTGGTGACATGTCTACAGGGTAATCTGTAATGAAAGTTGGCTGAACGTAGTTGTTTTCGCATTTTTCGCCAAAGAGTACGTCTATCAACTTCCCTCGGCCCATGCTGGAATCGGTCTCAATCCCAAGCTTTTTGCACTCTTTACGAAGCCCATCCTCGTCGTGTTCATCAATATTTACACTTGTGTGCTCGAGAATTGCATCGCGCATCGTAACTCTAGCAAAAGGTGGAGTAAAGTCTATTTCTGTTTCGGCTAATTTTGCCTTTGTAGTTCCATGTACGGCCTTACAAACGTCCCCGATGAGATTTTCCATAGCTCCCATCATCCAATTGTAATCCTTGTAAGCAACGTAGAGTTCAAGTACTGTGAATTCAGGATTGTGGGTTCTGTCCATTCCTTCATTTCTGAAGTTTCGGCTGAATTCATACACCCCTTCAAACCCACCTACAATTAATCTCTTTAGATATAACTCGTTCGCAATTCTTAAATAAAGAGGAATGTCCAATGCGTTGTGGTGGGTGATGAACGGACGCGCCACTGCACCACCAGGAATATTTTGCAATACAGGAGTGTCAACTTCTAACCAACCCTGAGCGTCAAAGTTGTCTCTAATTGCCTTGATAATTTTGCTACGCGCGATGAATGTGTCCTTAACATGATCATTCACGACAAGGTCAACATAGCGCATTCTGTAGCGAAGTTCAGGATCTACAAATGCGTCGTGCACATTTCCATCCTCATCTGTTTTTACAGCTGGAAGCGGGCGAATAGTTTTGGCCAAAATGGTTAGCTCACTAACCTTCACGGAAGGCTCGCCAACTTTAGTCAAGAAAGTCTTTCCCTTAATGCCAATAAAGTCACCTCGATCAAGGAGCTTTTTAAAAACAGTATTGTAGAGGGTTTTGTCTTCATTAGGGCAAATCTCATCTCTATTTATGTAGAGCTGAAATGTTCCTTCTGAATCCTTTAACTCCGTAAATGAGGCCTTACCCATTATGCGACGACTCATAAGCCTTCCAGCCATAGTCACTTCCTTGTCAACCTCGAAGTTGTTGGAAAGCTCGCTACTTCTGTGAGAAACGACAAATTCCTCAGCAGGGAAGGGGTTTATTCCCAAATCTCTAATCTGCTGAAGAGACCCTAACCTTATGGTTTCCTGTTCACTCCTTGTCATAATGACAAAAGTACGTTGCAAGGCATAGTAAAACGACCTATATAGGTGTAACTTGCATTCCATATGCGCGAATTAATTGAGAATTTTCCGAATCAAATAAAAGAAGCTGCCGAAGCTTTAAAAAATCAGGATTCAAACCTGCATGATTCAAAGGCAAAAGATTTTACCCCAGACGGTGTTCTAATGTTGGGCATGGGAGGGTCTGGAATAGGAGGCGCTTTTATTTCTTCCATTCTAAATAAAACCTCTTCGATTCCTATACAAACTAACCCTGATTACTGCATTCCAGGTTGGGTTAGTGAAAACACACTTGTAGTTGCTTGTTCTAATTCTGGGAATACTGAAGAGACTCTTGAGGCTGCTTTTGAAGCCCAAAAGCGAAACGCAACCATCACGTGTGTAACATCTGGAGGAAAGCTTGAAGAATATGCACTTAAGAAGAATTTTCCCTTGGTTAAAGTTCCTGCGGGGCTTCCTCCAAGATCACAATTTGGGCATAGTTTATTGAGTCTTGCATGGACCTTAGTGAGGTTTGGGATTTTCCCAGAGAATCTATACTCAGACTTAGAGGCGACACACAAAAGCACAAGGGAAAGTGTAGATAATGTGGTTGAGAAGGCAGAGGTAGTAGCAGATTTAGTCGAAGGCAAATCCATACACATTTATTCAGACTCACACGCTGAATGCATTGCGACTAGATGGAGACAGCAACTAAATGAAAACAGCAAGATTTTAGTCAATTCAATGGCTTTCCCTGAGCTAAACCACAATGAGCTTGTAGGTTGGGCTGCTGGTGGACAGAATGATGTGGTTATTATTCTTCGAACACCGGAGGACTACAAAAGAACACAAACAAGGATGGCTATAAGCGCGGAGATTTTCCAGGAAATGGGATCTGATGTGATTTTCATTGACCCCGATGGAGAAAACCAAATGCAGCGCTTAATGAATCTCGTTTTCCTTGGAGATCATTTATCATTGATTCTTGCTGAGAGGGCAGGAGTAGACCCAGTTGAGATTGATAATATCATTAGATTAAAAAACAAACTATCTGACATCTAGCCCAAATGAAACTGCTGCAGTTTGAGGATTTGGGCTTAATGAGGTATAAACCTTGTTGGGATTATCAAGAGGAAATTTTTAAGACGATTATCCGTCGCAAAATTGAAAGGAGGGACGCTGCCGATGTATTAGATTTAGCCTCTTTACCCTTGCCAACGAGCAGATTGCTTTTTGTGGAGCATCCACATGT
>CACHDD010000029.1 GCA_902578505.1 uncultured Bacteroidota bacterium
GGAAGCGTCCTTAGGTCTTCAGCCTCTGATTTTGACGGAGGATACGCAATGTGTGGTTTACTTGGTCATGGAGATGCTTTTGTTTTAAGGGATCCTAATGGTATTAGACCAGCATATTGGTATGAAGATGACGAAGTCGTTGTTGCTGCGAGCGAAAGACCCGTAATTCAAACCGCATTTAATGCAAATGCTGAAGACGTTGTCGAGGTAAAGCCAGGGCACGCGCTTATCATTAGCAGAAGCGGTTGCACTAAGCTTGAAAAAATTACTGAGCCCGGCAAAAGAACTGCTTGCAGTTTTGAGCGTATTTACTTTAGCAGGGGTAATGACAAGGACATCTACGAAGAAAGAAAAGCCCTTGGTGAAGGCGTTGTTTCAAAGGTTTTAGAGGCTGTTGAACACGATCTTGACAACACTGTAGTTAGTTTCATCCCAAATACAGCTGAGGTTTGTTTCTACGGGTTGGTTAAAGGCCTTGAAGACAGATTGAACAGATCTAAGATTGAGCGCATTAAAGGTCTTGGCGCTAATCCTACTGCAGAAGAAATTGAAAGCATCTTAGGGGAGAGAACAAGGGTTGAGAAAGTGACTATAAAGGACGCTAAACTCAGAACATTTATTAGTGAAGACGAAACTAGAGACGATCTTGTAGCACACGTATACGATATCGCATACGGCACTATCAAACCAGGAGTAGATAACCTTGTTGTGATAGATGATAGTATAGTTAGGGGCACAACGCTAAAAAAATCCATCCTAAGAATTCTTGATAGACTTAACCCAAAAAGAATCGTTGTTGCTTCAAGCGCACCTCAGATTCGATACCCAGATTGTTACGGAATTGATATGGCAAAAATGGGGGACTTTATCGCATTCCAAGCTGCAGTTGCGCTTTTAGTTGAGCGCGGAATGGGGCACGTTCTTGACGAGACATATGAAGCGTGCTTGAAAGAGCTAGAAAAACCCCTTTCTAATGATATCAAGAATCCCGTATCCTCTATTTACGCCCCGTTTTCTGCAGATGAGATTTCTAATAAGATTTCTGAACTCCTTACTCCAGAAGGCATGGGCGCTGAAGTAAAAATCATTTTCCAGGGTATTGAGGGTTTACACAAATCCTGTCCTAATCACACCGGTGATTGGTACTTCACAGGAAATTACCCAACGCCTGGTGGGCGAAGGGTAGTAAACAAGGCTTTTGTTTACTTCATGGAGGGCCGAACTGAGAGGGCTTACTAAACCTTTATGTATAATTAATTTTTTTGTCCTATTATATTAAATAGTTCTGAAACAACCCGCATACAATCCTGGAGAGGATTCTTCAAAGATTGTTAAATTTAGAAATAATTTATAGTTTCAAAGAATGGAAACTACGGTTGGTGAAAAGCTGAAGTGCGGCGCTTCTACATTGGTCTTTTGCACGGGTTTATATATTATTACTAATCGCATTACCTCTGGCTTCGAGAACACATTTCAAATGTTTCTTAAATGGGAGTTGAATATTCCTCTTATTCCTTGGTTTATAATTTTCTATGCTTCTTTTTACTTGCTTATTTTAATTGGATTTGGCGCTTGTAAATCAAGACACGATCTTAAACGTTTGAGTTGGCAAATGATCTTGAGTACAATTATTGCGTGTGGCTGTTTCTTGATTTTTCCAGGCGAGCTAGGTTTTAATCGAATGGAAATTTTAGGGCTGTTCGGTCCTATTTATAAATTTCTATTTATCCTGGACAATCCCACTAATTTATACCCTTCTGTTCATATAACATTCTCTTATTTTTTGATCTTTGCTATCCTAAAGGAAGTAAAACAGGTTTTTTGTAGGGTGTTATTTGTAATATGGTTTTTTCTAATCTGTAGTTCCGTAGTTCTAGTTCATCAACACCACCTTTTTGACGTTGTTGCAGGGTTTCTTTTAGGAATATTCATTCAAAGGGTGGTTTAAGTCAAATTTTTATTGTATTACCTAGCGATTTATATAAAAGTCAAAATACCTTTTTATTTATCATATTTAATGAGTGATCATGATTAATGCGACAAAAAGCGGGAGGGTGTCGAAAACACACTCCTTTTAATACCTTTGGCCGGCGCCTATCTCGAATTTATTTTATAAACCCGTAGGCTGGGCTTGGCGTATAATGAAAAAGATTATATGGCCAGCAATACTGCCATTACTATAGCGAGTTTAACTATTCCGCATACAAGTCCAGCAATTGCCATACCCTTTCCTCGCGTCCCATTTTCGCTAGTGTTTTTTATGCCGATTGCGCCAAAAGTAATTCCTAGTATACCAAATCCGAAAATGAGAAGTCCGAAAACTCCGCAACACAGAGCTGCAATTGACATTCCATCTGTTTTTGATGACGGTGCAAATAACTTGCTCTGGATAGCTTTGGAAAAACGCTTAAACGCCGACCCTCCTTCAGGTTGTACTTCTAACGATTTATCAGAAATAGTAATTACATCCTCAATGTCGAAATCTTGGCTGTTTTCTTCAAATTCTAGGCTCGGTTCGTCTTCAAATTCTATCACATCAAGGTTATCGTAATCAACCGCTGAGGATGCTTCTAGATTTGATTCCAACGATCTATTAGAAATAGTCGCTATATCCCCAAAGTCGAAATCTTGGCTGTTTTCTTCAAAATCTGGGGTTGACAGGATGGTTAAATCAGTTTCAGAAACAGTGTCGTAGTCAACTGTTGAAGGGTCGGAATATTCTGTCTCGTAACCTCTGAATCCATCAAAATAAACATAATTTGATTTGTTCTTCTTTGCAATATTATCTGCTTGCTCAGTCTTTGTTTTTTTCTTCTTCTTTTTAAAAAGTTGGGCTTGTGATTGATTTGGTAGGCAAATTAGTACGCTCATAAGAATTAGAACTGAATGCTTCATTTTAATAGGATTAAGGTGATAATTAAAATTACGTAAAAAAATTAATGTTATCCGTTTTTTACGAAAAAAAAGAGATGATTGGGCTTAACCAACAATAGCGTCAAACCATTATTTCGTTTAAAAAATGAAAGTGAGGCTTTCGTCTCTCGTTTGGTGCCCGAAGTGGGAATCGAACCCACACTCTTTTTAAGAACACGAGTTTGAGTCGTGCGCGTCTACCAATTCCGCCATTCGGGCTATTTGGAAGTTTAAAAATACGTCACAGGTTGTATTCTCTCCACACTGAAGTCACTGGAATTTCGTGAAGCATGTTAGAAGGCGTTCCTTCAAGTTCTTTCTCCCGACTTTCTATCCAAATCTTTCGTGCATTTAATGATTTTTGAGATGCTGAAGCGTCATGTAGTCTCAGCTTTTGAGCAGGTTTAAATGACTTTTTTAAAATTGTCTTATTGTCTTTTGTAAGAAGGGAAAGCCTTAATATAAGCTCAACATCTCCAGACACTCTAACAGGAAGGAACCCCCCCGCTCTTTCATATGCATAACGGGAATGTAGTGATTGACAGTAGCCAAAATAAATGGACTTCATCTTAGAAAAATCTTCCGTCCAGCGCTGAAGAACAGGTCGAACCGAGCCTTCACGACCATCGAGTACGTTTAAACAGTGCTCAAGCCAGTTAGGAAAAGCAAGGTCATCAGGGTCAATAAACGTCACATGAGTCCAGTCTGAATCAGCTGCATTAAATCCTGTATTCCTAGCAACATAAGCGCCTGTGTTTTCTTTTAGAAAAATTGCTTTTATTCTTGGGTCTCTAGCAGCTTGAGCCGCTAGCCCTTCGCAAACCCCTTCGTCGCTTGAAAAGTCGTCCACTATAATGAGCTGAAAATTTGTGTGTGTTTGTGCTAAAACTGAGTCTATACAGCCAGCCAGCCATTTCAAATGATTGTAGTGAGCGCAGATTATTAAAACTTTTGATTTTCTGTGATTACGCCCTGATCCTTTGAATTCGCGCGCTAACTTTTTGCATTCAGAAACACAAAGAGCAGATTGAATCGCTTTAGATAAGCCTAGCTTTCTGGACAAAATTGCGAGAGGAACTCTTATGATTGATGGAATAATATTTTGAAATAAGCTAACTCGCATCAAACATCGAATCTAGTGAATTAGTATAGTCTTTGCTTTCTTGAAGATGCTTAGAAATAATTAAGCAGATATAGTTCCAGCTGTTTTTATCAATCGTGGAAAGGGCGCTAATGATTTTTAACAGTTGACGGTCTTGATAATAAAATAAAAATTCACTGAAAACAGATCTTTCGTGTCTATTTGATCTTTCAATAAAGAAGTTTTTCTGGTTGGTGAATAAAAAAAAAATATAATCCCAATCCAATGGGATATGAATTATCGCCCCGCCTAATCCTGCGATTACAGAGGCAATCAAACTGGTCGCTGACCTAACCCTACTTGTTTCCCAGATTTTATTAGGCATTTCTTTTAAGAGAAATTCTGAAAATTGTAACAGATTCTGGGATAGATTTCAAAAGAGAAATACTTCCTCCGTGGTATTCTTCAATAATTCTTTTTGTTAAACTAAGGCCTAACCCCCACCCTCTTTTCTTAGTTGTAAACCCCGGAGAAAACACATTGCGGATATCTGATCTAGGAATTCCCTTGCCTGTGTCTTCAACATCTATAAATACGTTTTGAGCTTCTGGTTTAACGGTAATTGTTATCACGCCCTTCCCTTCCATTGCGTCAACAGAATTTCTTATAAGATTTTCAAGCACCCAGCTAAGAAGACTTGGGTTAAAAAGGGCGTGAACCTCTGTTTTTTTATCACAACAAACAAGGTTTATATCTACTTGTTTGCTTATGCGCGGCCTCATATAAGATATGGTGTTTTGAACTGCTGAATAGAGGTTGTCTGGGGTAAGTTCGGGCTGAGAACCAATCTTGCTAAACCTGTCTGTAACTATATGAAGCCGCTTAATGTCTTTCTTCATTTCGTCAAGCTTAGCTGTATCTACCCCTTCACTTTCAAGAAGCTCCACCCACGCCATGAGAGAGCTTAGCGGCGTGCCTAATTGGTGTGCTGACTCCTTTGCCATACCAACCCAAACTCTGTCCTGTTCGGCTCTTCTAAACGAGCTGAAAACCAGATAGGCTACGACTAGAAATACCGCTATGAGGATAAGTTGTATGAGCGGATAGTATTGCATTTGGTCGAGCACGTAGCTGTCCTCATAAAATATGAAGCAACGGCCCTCGCCTGGCAGATATACTTCTATTGGATTTTTTGAAGCGGACATGTCTTTTAGGCGCTTCTTTAATTTGGACGGTTCATCAATTTCGCTCTTCTCGATTCCCCTCAACTCAAGTACTTCTGTCATCGTTGAGTCTGTTAAAAGAACTGGCACAGATGCGCTGTTCAAGACCGTTTCAGAAACAAAAGAAGATATTAGCTCAGACATCGCCTCTTTGAGCTCTTTGAGCCTAGTACTTTCGTTGTAATAAATTACATGACCTTCGTCTTCAAACCTGATGGGAGTGTATCTCGATGCCATCTGGTCGCGCAAACTATCAAATTGGGTTTGGGTGGCTTCGTCTTCAATAAAATCGTCATCCAAATTTATTGAAAACAGCTTTTCGCCTTTGTTATTGTAGATAAGAACAGGAACTGTTTTGTTTGCCCACAAGTAGTCTGTGACAAAGGTTAGGTCCATCCCTTTTGGTGGGTTGTCTATAATACGGTATGCGTCTGCCAGCCTATCTGCTTTCTGTCTTTCCTCTGCCTCAAGTTCTTTGAAAAGTTGCTCTGTATAAGTTACGAGTTTTGACCTTTGTGTAATTGCTTTTGCCCAAACACTAACCTTAGCTCGCTCCTCATTTCTAACCCTTCTGCTAATGTCGCTTGCAAACCAAAGTGTAGCCCCTGCAATTATTGCAGCGGCGAATAAAAGCACTTGCTTCCATCGCTGTTTGTTTAGTCGTATGCCGGGCATTCCTGGACTTTGGTTAATTTCATGTCGCAAGCGCTGAATGCAATCGTGATTTCGTTTGTGCTTCGTGCGGCTAGGTTGATTTTTGAAACGGAAAAGTCGTAAGAATATCCTACCTTCAAATAATTAAACAGCGTAAGCTGAACACTTCCAATTAAGGCGCTTTTAACCCTGTAGCCTATGCCCACAGAATACGAATCGTCGTACACAACCGATCCAGTCATCTCAAAGCTGGTGGGCAAGCCTTCCGAGTATCTGATATTTGCTGATGGTCGGAACATGAATCTACCGTCTAACTCCATTGAAGACCCTCCTGTAATTACAAAAACTGTAGCTGTTTTGGAATCCATTGTTAGAGTGTCTAGCTTACTTGCTGTTGCGTTATTAATCGATATGCCCACAAAATTTCTTTTGTCCTGATACCAAATCCCAGCATCAATTACTGGAAACAAGAACTGTGTCGTGGTTCCGCCTTTAATCGCTAGGTCTGTAGCTGTAATATCTAAGCCATTTACGTCCAAAGAATATTGGCTCATTCCCAAAGAGAAACCTCCGCTGAACCATCCTCTGTTGTTTAATCTAATCTTGTGCGAATAAGCGATGCTTGCTGTGGTTTTGCCCCAAGCTCCCGCTTTATCTGACTCTACCCTTAGTCCAACTCCCTGAACAGACTTAACGCTCTCTCCTAGTCTTCCAGATAAACTTAAATACGAGTTAACTGGTGAGCCCGGAAAACCAACCCATTGATTTCTGTGTCCAACCCTTAGGTCTAGGCACTCCTTATTTCCTGCCGCCGCAGGGTTGTCCATAAAGGTTGTCAATAAGTAGTTTGACCTAACAGGGTTAAGCTGGGCTTGTGCCTCGATCGCGACGAAAAAGAACGAAGCAATAACTAATATTTGGCCTATCTGCTTCATCTTACAAGAGTAATGTATCCCGTTAGTGGCTCTGGGGTTATTGACATGTGATTAATGTTAATCACGAAGTAATAGGTTCCTATCGGTGATGGTTGGCCTGTTTTCTCGCTTGTCCCATCCCAAGAATAATCTCCTGTCTTTCGCAACACCTGCTGCCCCCACCTATCGTATAGATTGATTATTGATCCAGGGTAATTGTTTAATCCCGTCACATCCCAAGAGTCGTTATTGCCATCTCCGTTTGGAGAAAATGAATTGGGAACGCTGATAGGATAGCCAACAGTGTAAGTGATTTGAGATGTGTAGTTGCAGTTCTCTACAAATCCACTAACTGTATATGTTGTGGTTTGGTCTGGCGTTGCCAAAACCGACTCTCCAGAGGTTGGTCCTGTGATTTGGTCCCCTGGTTCCCACAAGTAGCCCAAAGCATTATCACCACCCTGAACGTTCAGGTCAATCTCATATCCGTAATCTGCCTGAAAATTGTCTGGGGGGTATTCGTCGTAGTTCCACCCACCTGGGAAAATGTCAATGCTTACGGCGTCTCCAGAAACTAATATTTCTAACTCACATGGGCCCGTGATAGCCCCTGAGTCGTAGTTGACCAAAACCAAATAGTCTGTGTTAGCATATAGGTCGTTGTGAGTATAAAATTGGGTCGTATCGCTTGTATTCAGGGTGACACAATCCGACCTAATCTCGTATTGGCTTATGTCGCAAAAGTCAGAAAAATCTGGTTGTACAACCATGGCTTTTACTGGGCCGCCAATACAGTCAATATTGTCAATTGTAACCAGAACTGGATTGCTTGTGATTCTGTAAGTCGTGTGAAACCTCGCTACTGTCCACATGTCGCCGCCAAAACAAAAGTCTACTGATGATCCAGAAAATACAACACCGCTATACTCGTTTACGCTTTCTGCCTCATCGCCACATAGGGCTGTGGGGTTGTCGCAAGATTGTGCGTAGGTGGTTTGGCCTATAACAATCGCAAACAATGCTGAAAAACACCAAATAAATATTTGCTTTTGCATTTGAATCATGTTCGAAAGTTAGTTCTTACTCTGAAGCAAATTTCACCAAGAGCTCTCCCTTTTCCACAGCCGAACCGGCATTAGCTGGAACTTCTTTAGCAGTTGCAGAAACAGCTGACTTGATTACATTTTCCATCTTCATTGCTTCTAGAACGAGTAATGAGTCTCCTTGTTGTACTTCGTCTCCAGGTTTCACAAGAACGCTAAGCACTTTTCCTGGCATTGGGGCACATAGATCAAGATCTGCAGATGTATCGCCAGCAGACATTCCCATCCTGTCTAAAATAAGCGCTCTTTCGTCTAGAATCAACACCTCTCGTTCTACCCCTGAGACCTTAACCGTCATTTTGCCTGAAGAGTCCGGGCCTTCAATTGCGCTAACCGTGTAGTTTTTTCCGTCTACTGAAACTCTATAGCTGCCAGGTGCTAATTGAGTCCAAACCCAATTACCTCTAACTCCGCCGTTTTTATCCTCGCTTACTTCGACGATTTTATCGTCCCAACGAATTTCCATTGCCATGCTGCAAATTTAACCTCTTTACTCCGACCTTGCGCATATGTCGGGAATCTACCTACACGTTCCGTTTTGCAGAACTGCTTGTCACTATTGTGATTTTCATTTTTCAACCTCGCTTGGAAATGTAGAAGCATATGTAGAAGGCGTTGTTTCGGAAATCTCGTTAAGGGCAAAAAGATGGGAAAACACGGCGTTTAATACCCTATACCTAGGTGGAGGCACCCCCTCTGTTTTGAAGAAGGATCAGCTACAAAATATTGTGGATGCAATTAGGAAAAACCTGAGTTGTGCTTATGTTTGGGATGAAGCCACTATTGAAGTGAACCCCGAAGACGTCTCAATTGAAGCTTTAGAGGGGTGGATAGAGTGTGGTTTTAATAGAATTAGCATAGGCATTCAATCATTAGATGATAAGCAGCTTAAGTGGATGAACAGAAAACACAGCGCTATTGAAGCTGTTAATGCAGCCTGTTTAGCAAGAAAAGCTGGTTTTGAAAAGATTAGCGTCGATTTAATTTATGGCATTCCTTTTAGATCGGAAAATAGCTGGGGCCAAACCGTAAAAGAAGTGTTAGGCATGCAAATTGATCATGTCAGCTGCTACGCTCTTACTGTAGAGCCAAAAACTGTTCTTGGTTCTTGGGTTAAAAGTGGCCGCGTTAAAGAAGCTCCTGACAAACTTATAGTAGCAGATTACACCTTACTTTGTGATGAGGCGCTAAAGGCAGGGTTCAATCATTACGAAGTTAGTAATTGGGCCAGTGGAGATGGCAATAAAGCCGTGCACAACAGTTCGTATTGGTGTGGCGCGCCTTATTTGGGGTTGGGGGCCGGCGCTCATGGATTTAATGGCTCTAACAGATACTCAGTCGTCTCAAACAATAACAAGTATATCGATTCAATTAAGAAAGGGGTTTTGCCCGACGCCATTGAAGAGCTGAATAGGTTTGAGAGAAGTAACGAGATGTTAATGACCTGTCTTCGAACTGCTAGGGGCGTAGACTTTAACGAACTAAACAAGTTGTGGGGCATAGATCACATTGGATCTAATCCTCAACAATGGAAAAAATGGGTTGAGGCCAAAGCAATTGTTGAATCAAAAAATGGCCGACACAGAATAGCAGAGGATTTTTGGCTAATTGGCGATTCTATAGCGTCAGACCTTATTGTACTAAAATCCTAATCGGAGAATATCCTTCGCTCAACGATAATGTATAAACGCCTGGAGCAAGGTGGCCAACGCTTAGTCTAATAATGTTTGCTGGTCTGTTTTGCTCTTTCATTATAAGCGTTCCTTTTGAATCATACATAGCCCAAGAGTTAACTGGACCTGTTTTTAAATCTATTGTAACCTCCGTAGATGATGGGTTTGGATATACATGATATTCTGGTGTTTTAACTTCCTCAACGCCTACCCAGGTTGATTCTATCTCTTGTGTCGTTTGTGTGCTGCACTCGCCGTCCTCGCTATATGCTGTTAGCGTTATTTCAAAGCTTCCAGGTTCTGTGTAGTAGTGAACTGGGGTGTTGGCTTCGTATGAGGTCCCGTCTCCCATAGCCCAAAGATATCCTCCAGCGCCTGTGCTTAGGTTGAATATCTCAACTGCACCCGTTGATCCATCCCAAGGAGAAACCACTAAGAAGTCCGCTACAACAGGCTCTGTTAAGTCAAACTGGCCCCTTGGTGTAATCGTATAGCCGTCTACAAGAGGCTCGTTGTAATCTCTTTGTCCTCCAATTCCTGTTACTCCAAACACTCCTGTTGGAGCCGGTTGGCCAAACAAGTCTGTATTTGCGTCAATTCTCATTGTTATCTCTTGATTGCCAAATGTAATGCTCACATCAAATGCTGGAATTGTGTTCGTCCACTCGTTTGGATTTACCAGTTCAACGCATTTAAGCTTCACCATTCTAGATTCTGTCTCTTCGCTCATTTCTACAACCATACTAGGCGTCTCTGTGCTAAACCCGCTTCCTTCGAAATGGAGCGTGTCTATTCTAATTTGGGCTAGCCCTAGGTATTGGTCAATCACTCCTTTTACTCTTACGCTATCACCCTCTTCAACATCATAACCAAAATCGCTTACAGGGCTAAAGGCATTAATTCCATTTGTTTCATCAATTAAAGTGAATTGAAGTCCATTGGGATAATCGTTCCATCCGTGTACAATCCCTCTAAGCTCACACGCTGTTCCAATGCTGTCTAAAATGCCTTGAGTGTTGGTGCCTCTTACTTGATTGATTTGGTATACGGGGTATTCCAAATCTGAGGGCAAAATGTGAATTATAACGGTATCGATTCCCAGCTCCACCTCGCCAGACACAACGCTTAACGCAAGGAGAACGTCCTCTTGTAGCTCCGGGTCTTCTTCGTCAATAGCTGTAAAATTGAAGGATTGATTGTTTAGTTGGCCCATCTCGAAATCAAATTCTAGAGGGAAAACGTCTGGGTAGTCTACGCCAACGATTGCGTCTCCTCCAACAACGCTTACCTGCATGGTAGCATTCTCAAGAGGATAGATTGGCGACATCGCAACAGAAACGCTACCACCTTCGTATACATAAAGTTCTGGTGCATCAAACCCTATTTGCATTGTTCCAAGGCCTCCACAAGTTGCAGAGTGTGATCCCAGAAAGTCAAACGTGTCTTGAGGGTAGCTGTCCCATTGTGTCATTCCTTCTTCCCAATCTGTCGTGCCATGCCCAACGTTTGGTTTTCTTACAAGGGTGAATTCTGCCATAGCGCCGCCTGATGTAACTGCCCAAGGCTCGCCCGGGTCCTCTCCTATGATCCCCATTATGTCAATTGGGTCGCCGTTTTTAAGGAGCACAATTGCATCATTTCCGTTGTACCAAGTTACCTGACTAAATACCGTAGATAGATTTTGGATTATCGGTGTTGCTTGACTATTTCCTATAACAAAAACCTCTCCTGGCAACAGCTGTCCCTCTAATTCAAGCTGTTGAGTTGGCTCTGTCGCACCGTTGTTATATACCTCAACAGAGTAAGCCTCGAGATTTATCGTTGCAGAAGATGGGTTGTTAATCTCAATGGCTTTGTTATGGGTGTCTCCTTCAATATACTCACTAATAATCAAGTCATCACAAAGCCCTGCATCTCCACATTGTAAAACAGTAACTTCAAGGTGTGATGCTCCCACGCTATCACACTCAAAAGCAGAGGCACCAAAAACATCTACTCCGGGTACAATAGTGGCTGGGTCAACTTCTCCCTGAGTGCTAATTCCCCAAATGTGATATACCTCTGCGCCCAAGTCTGTAAAATCAAAATATGGAAGCGAGGTTGTTTCGATTATCGTGTTGTCAGAAGAGCAAATAGCAAACAAAAAATCGTCTTCTACCGCCTCACTGTAGTATCCAAACGGGACAAAAGTGCCCTCGGCAGACAAACAAACCAAAGCTTCGTCAGCCCCGCTTGCATTAAGCATTGTGCCTCCGTCACACGCAGGAATCTCACAGGTCACCGCAAGAACTGTGTATGGAAGGTCGGAAATGCTGTAGCACCCTTCTCCTAAAACGCTGTTTATGGTTTGTCCTGGTTCTGTTGTTTCAGAAACAAGGGGCAGGTCGTGTGAAACCGCTATTACAGAAAACTCGGCATCACCAAGGTCCTGAAAGTTTATTGCAGAACCATTGGCGCTTGAAACTATCTCACCTGTTAATGGGTCTGTAATAAACAGTGTAAGATTTGCAAAAGGAGCGTCGCTAAAATGATTGAATGTTGCTATTGCTGGACCTTGGTCAGTACACAGAGTATCATTTGCCAGGTTTGTTAGTTCTAGGTGCCCCCCATCACAAACCAAAATGTTAGAAATTCCTTTAGTTGGCGCTTGAAGCACATAGCTGTTTACATCAAACGCCGCTCCCCCATCTGGAAATCTTGAAATAGATTGGCCTTGGGCATAACCCTCCCCTCCTTCGTAAATAAGCCCGCTTCCGGCCGGCATTAATGATTGCAAAATTGTTGCTGCTTGTGGGTTTGCTGGGGATGTGTTTCCGTAAACAAGTGCGTCAATGATATCGTCAGATGGTGGGGCTGAGTCTAGCTCTATTGAACCACCCTCCATTTCATAAAGA
>CACHDD010000030.1 GCA_902578505.1 uncultured Bacteroidota bacterium
TATCCTTTACGCTATGTCCAGGGTTGAAATATTCAACCTTTGCATATACGTTACAAGGGAAGTCTTCAACGATTTTGTTTAGCTTTATCATAGGTGTGTTTCCAATTGCACCAAGAATATTATCGTATACGTTTTTGACTTTATTCATGTTGCAAAAGTAAGTATTTAGTACCTTTCGAAAAGATGAGAGTTTCGAGCAAATTAGCTAGCAAAATGAGAAAAAATGTCACTTCAAATGGTGGCCAAAAGTCTTGGGCTAGACCCGTTGTTCGCATAGCCACAGCAGGTGTAGCATTGGGAATTGCACTCATCATAATCTCAACTGCAATAGTCCAAGGCTTTCAAACAGAAATTAAAAATCTAGTAATCGGATTCAACTCTCATATCCAAGTAGTACCGACTTCATCCGAGAACCCATTCGTCCTAATAGACGACAGCCTTATAAATGAATTTGAATCAATTGATAGAGTAGATAGGGTAAAAACAATTCACGTTCGCCCAGGCTTATTAGAAACTAAAAACTCTGTGAAAGGTGTTACAATAAAAGGTCTTAGTGACTCAACAATGGTTGCTAAATCTTTGTCTAGAGGATCGATCCCAGTCACTGAAACTGAAATCGTAATTTCTGAAGTACTTGCAAACAGACTATTACTCGATCTTGGCGACAGAGTAAGTACATACATCGTTGAGAATAGAGAATCAATAAAACCCAGAACTCTCAAAGTATGTGGGTTTTACGACACTGGACTACTAGAATACGACGAAAAATTCGTCTTTGTAAAACCTACATTACTCCAAAGAACTGGATCTGCTGGAGCCCAAGCCATAATTAAAATTGAAGACGGAAAAGCCCAAGGTAAAGTCTTTGGTAAAAACGAGGATATGGAAAGGCCTACAGATTTTTGGGTGCCAAATAAGCCTAACCTAGAAACAGACACGACTATCAATTTCTTATTCATAGCAGGGGAAACAGAATCAGCGGACACAGCATACTTAAACTTCATAAATGGAAGTTGGGAAGTAATCCAAGGCAAAGGGACTAATCACTTGTTCTGTAATGGATATGAAATCCATTTAAAAGAGTTGGAAGCCATAGAATATGTTGAAGAGGCAACTATATATAGACTCCCCTTTGACACCCCTAATAGGCTCAGAACAATAAGTATTTTCAGACAAAGTCCCGAGATTTTCAATTGGCTTGGGATGCTTGACATAAATGTCGTACTCATTATAGGCCTAATGATTTTAATCAGCATCATAAACATGGTGAGCGCGCTACTCATCACAATTCTTGAGAAGCGTGCAGATGTAGGCCTTTTGAAGGCTTTGGGCCTAAGAGATTCAATAGTAATTTCAATATTCGTCAACTATTCTGCTCGAATAATCTTAACTGGTTTTGTGGTTGGAAACATACTTGGGTTTGGTGTGTGTCTAGCCCAAACCTACACCGGCTTCATCACACTAGACCCTGCCGCATATTACATTTCAGTTGTACCAATAAAGCTCGATTTGATGCATCTTCTAACAATAGAATTTATTGCATTTGTTTGCTGCGTTATTGCAATGTTCCTACCTGCACTATACAGCACTAGAATTCAACCATCAACTGCTTTGAGAATTAAGGAATGAAGTATCTGCTTACTATAGTTTTAGTTGGGTCCACTCTCCTAGCCTGCTCACAAAACACTAGTAATAGAGTTGTTTTAGGGAATGAAAAACTAAAAGAATATCTTCCATATTTAGAAGTAAAAAGAGTAGCTGTAGTTGGGAATCACACGTCTGTAATTAAAGCTGATATAGACGATACCCACACACATTTAGTAGACACACTGATTTCTCTAGAAGTTGATATAGTTAAAGTATTTGCACCCGAGCATGGGTTTAGAGGAAAGCGAGCAAACGGAGAACATATAGTTGATGGGATTGATCCAGAAACAGGACTCAAAATACTTTCTCTTCACGGCAAGCATAAAAAACCATCTCAAGAAAGTTTAGGTGATGTTGATGTCATTGTGTTCGATATTCAAGATGTTGGAGCTCGATTCTATACATACCTCAGCACTTTGCTTCTAGTTATGGAGTCTGCTGCAGAAAATGGAGTTAAAATTATTGTGCTTGATAGACCAAATCCACACTGCCACCACGTTAAAGGCCCTATGCTAGACCCCAAGTTCAAATCATTCGTTGGTCTTGCTCCCGTCCCAGTTGTTCACGGCATGACCCTAGGTGAAATAGCACAAATGGCTAATGGTCAAGGTTGGCTCAAGGGAGGAATTAAAGCTGACTTAGAAGTAATCAAATGTTCAGGGTACACTCGTACAACAAAATACTCATTACCTATAGCGCCAAGCCCCAACCTTCCTTCATACCAAAGCATTGCATTGTACCCTTCACTTTGCTTTTTCGAGCCAACTGTAGTAAGCATTGGTAGAGGCACTCCAACTCCATTTGAAATTGTAGGATATCCAGGTAACACTGTTGGAGATTTCACTTTTACTCCAGAATCAACACCTGAAGCTTCACCCAATCCCAAACACAAAAACAAACTTTGCTGCGGTGAGGATCTAAGCAATATAGTAACCACTTGGGATTTGAGCATTTTAATCGGTTACGCGAATATGTTCCGATGTGAAAATGGATCACTAGAAGGGTTTTTCACCTCAACAAGTTTCTTTGACAAACTCGCAGGGACAGACAAACTAAGGCTAAGCCTTGAAGAGGATTTATCATTGAAAGAAATTGAGGAAACTTGGAAAGACGATATAGATGAATTTAAAATCGCACGCGAGCCATATCTTCTATATCCACACTAAACACTATCTTTGCTGATTATGAAAACTTTGAGATTATCATTAATCGCTTTTGTTGCAATAGCTACAATTGCAAGTTGCACAAAGCACGACGATTTCGAAAACACTCTTTTCGACTGCGAATGTGGAACGTTGAACGTTAATGACAGAGACATTACACTTAGGTTAGCTGAAGGCTACAACCCAGATACTTCAAACACTAATCTTTGGAGATACCACGTTGTTGCTGATTATCGAGAAGAAGAGCCCCAACACAATCATACACCAAGTGAAGATCTCGATTTTATAGTTAATATGGAATATGAAGGTAGTAGCTCAAGTAAAGATGCAGTAGATGTTCTAACGGTTACATTTCTAGAACAAAATAATGCTGACATTTGGGAGATAACAGATGGAGAGGTTATCGTGAATAAAAATGTTGCATCACACAACTTGATATTCTCAAATATCATTGCTGACGGAAAAGAAATCAACGGACAGTTTACTGTTAGTATTCAATAAAATATTTTAGCCCAAACAAAAAAGCACCGTTTCTTAAAAGGAAGGTGCTTTTTTTATTCATTTTTATTGAATTCAAGGAAAAAACTCCATGAAACATCATTCATAAAAAACAAGAAGAAATTAAGTAATTTTGCAATTCGTTTTCATGGATTCAATTCAAATGAATAAGTACAATAGTTATCAAAATCAAATAGAAGAGAGAGCAAGTAAGGGATTACATCCTTTACCAATTGATGGAGCGGAATTGGTTACTGAGCTTATTGCACAAATCAAGGACAAAGACAATGAACATAGAGAAGAGTCACTAAATTTCTTTATTTACAATGTCCTTCCAGGCACTACAAATGCTGCAGTTGAAAAGGCAAAATTTCTAAAGGAAATTATCCTAGGAAGATTTGTTATTGAAGAGATATCAAAGGACTTTGCTTTTGAGCAGCTATCTCACATGAAGGGTGGGCCATCAATAGAAGTATTGTTGGACTTGGCCTTAGGAGAGAATGAGGAAATTGCTATGCAAGCATCGAAAGTTCTAAAAACTCAAGTCTTCTTATACGAGGCCGATATGGAGCGTTTAGAGAAAGGTTATAAGTCTGGAAATACTGTTGCCAAAGACATATTAGAAAGCTACGCTCATGCAGAATTCTTCACTAAACTTCCCGAAGTTGAAGAGGAAATAAGTGTTGTCACTTTTGTTGCTGGAATAGGAGATATTTCTACAGATTTACTTTCTCCTGGAAACCAAGCACACTCAAGAGCAGACAGAGAATTACATGGAAAATGTATGTTTGAGTTTGATGAAGAAAAACAACAAGCATTATTAAAACTTCAAGAGCAACATCCTGATAAGAGGGTAATGTTGCTTGCTGAAAAGGGAACCATGGGTGTTGGTTCATCAAGAATGTCAGGAGTAAACAATGTAGCATTGTGGATTGGTAAACAAGCTAGTAAGTTCGTTCCATTCATTAACATTGCTCCAATTGTTGCTGGTACAAATGGTATTTCTCCAATTTTCTTAACCACTGTTGGAGTAACAGGAGGTATTGGAGTTGATTTAAAAAACTGGGAAAAAGAACTTGATGAAGATGGCAATCTAGTAATTGATAAAAATGGCAACCCAGTTTTAAAGCAAATTTATTCTGTTGATACTGGGACTGTTCTAACTATTAACACTAAGACAAAGAAGCTTTACGATGATTCTGGGAAAGAATTAATAGACATCTCTTCTTCTCTTACTCCACAGAAGATGGAGTTTATTAGAGCGAAAGGATCTTATGCAATTGTATTTGGAAAGAAATTACAATCATTTGCTGCAAAAGCTTTAGGAATTGACATATCCCCTGTTTTCGCTCCTTCGAAAGAGATTTACAATGAAGAACAAGGGTTTACAGCTGTAGAAAAGATTTTCAATAAAAATGTTGTTGGAAACACTAAAGAAAAACTACACGCTGGATCATATGTGAGGGTTAACGTAAATATTGTTGGTTCTCAGGACACAACAGGGTTGATGACTTCACAGGAGTTAGAAATGATGGCAGCAACTGTGATATCACCAATCGTGGATGCAGGTTATCAATCTGGGTGTCATACAGCTTCAGTTTGGGATTTAAAAGCTCAGGAAAACACTCCAAGACTCATGAAATTCATGAATAATTTTGGGCTTATTACAGGAAGAGATCCCAAAGGATTATACCACCCGCTAACAGATGTAATCCATAAAGTGCTCAACGACATTACTATTGACGATTGGGCTATAATTATAGGTGGAGATTCACATACAAGAATGTCTAAGGGCGTTGCATTTGGAGCAGACTCTGGAACAGTAGCACTTGCGTTAGCTACAGGAGAAGCTTCTATGCCTATTCCAGAATCAGTAAAAGTCACCTTCAAAGGAGAAATGGCTAAGCACATGGACTTCCGTGATGTTGTTCATGCAACTCAGTCACAAATGCTGGATCATTTTAAAGGTGAAAACGTATTCCAAGGAAGAATTATCGAAGTTCACATTGGAACGCTACTAGCAGACCAAGCATTTACGTTTACCGATTGGACTGCAGAAATGAAGGCCAAAGCTTCTATTTGCATATCTGAACCAGATACTCTTATTCAATCATTAGAAATTGCAAAGAGTAGAATTCAAATCATGATTGAAAAAGGCATGGATAATGAACAACAAGTTCTCCAAGGCCTAATAGATAAAGCAAACAATAGGATTGAAGAAATCAGATCTGGAGAAAAGCCTCCTCTAACTCCTGATACGAATGCTAAGTATTACGCAAAGTTTGAAGTAGATCTAGATATCATAAACGAGCCTATGGTTGCTGACCCTGATGTTCACAATGAGGATGTGTCAAAGCGCTACACTCACGATACAATTAGACAGCTTTCGTATTATGGAGGTAAGAAAATCGTTGACCTTGGTTTCGTAGGCTCATGTATGGTTCACAAAGGAGATATTAAAATCGTAGCTAAAATGCTCAAAAATTTGGAAGAACTACATGGACAAGTTGAATTCAAAGCTCCGCTAGTTTTAACAGCACCGACTTACAATATTATTGAGGAATTAAAGGAAGAAGGAGATTGGGATATTTTGAAAAAATACTCAGGGTTTGAGTTTAATGACAAAGATCCTAAGACCATTGCGCGTGAAGAATACAAAAATATTTTATACCTTGAGCGCCCGGGTTGTAATCTTTGTATGGGAAATCAGGAAAAGGCTGAAAAAGGTGATACAGTTATGGCAACATCAACTCGTTTATTCCAAGGTAGAGTAGTTGCCGATTCTGATAGAAAAAAGGGTGAATCATTACTTGCTTCAACTCCAGTTGTAGTACTCTCAGCAATTTTGGGAAGAACTCCTACAATGGAAGAATACAAGTATGCTGTTAAAGGGATAGAGCTTACTCAATTTGCTCCTCCAATCAATGACTTAACATCTAAACCAGATCATTTACTTTCATACTAAGTTTTTTTGTTCTTCTGAATGCTGAGATTACTACCTTGTGGGTATGAAGTGGTCTAGCTCAGTATTCATAGAACAAGTCAAAGTAGCAGTCCGCTCAATTTTAGGCCAAGCCTTAAGGACATCTCTTACAGTTGGCATAATTGGCATAGGCATCATGGCTCTAATTGCTATGGTAACAGCGACTGAATCTCTAAAGGAAAATGTAAGGCAGGAATTTTCATCTTTAGGCACCAACACATTCTCGATTAATCCTATAAGAACTGGAGGTTTTCAGCAGGGTCGAAGGAATATGCCTGTAGATCCTATTTCTTTTGAACAAGCCAAAGTCTTCGCAAAAGAACTCCAATCCTCAGAAATAACAGTTAGCTATTCGATTAACGCCACAATGGTAGGAGTTGTCAGTAAGGGCACGAAGAGAACAAATCCAAATGTCAAAATTCTAGGAGTTGATCAACACTACCTAAATGTAAGTAATATCAATATAGAAAAGGGACGTGGGTTTTCACAAACTGAAGTAGAAGAAGGAGATCTGGTGATTTTGGTCGGCTTGAAAATAGTATCGAAACTATACGAGGAATGGGAAGATCCTTTAGGAAGTAATATATTAATTGGTGGTGCCAAGTATAAGGTTATCGGAGTTCTTGAATCGAGAGGAGCAAGTTTTGGAATGTCACAAGACAACCAATGTCTGATTCCAATACCTGCTGCCAGAAGACAATTTTCTGATAAGTATCAAAGCTATACGATTGTTTGCGAAGTCCCAGACCCTGAGAATCTGGACTCATATATTGACGTAGTAACTGGAGCTTTTAGAATGGTAAGAGGCGACCTTCCTGGATCGGGCAATAGCTTTGAAATATCACAAAGCAACGCTCTAGTCGACACAATGCTAGATGGAACTAAAGGCATCACTATTGCAGCAGTTGTAATTGGAATAATCACTTTATTTGGAGCAGGCATCGGACTGATGAATATCATGCTTGTTAGTGTGAGTGAGAGAACGAAAGAAATTGGAACTCGAAAAGCATTAGGAGCAAGTGCTAGAGCTATTAGGACTCAATTTTTAGTGGAAGTAGTAATTGTTGGCCAAATCGGAGGAGTTGTAGGCATAAGTTTGGGCTTAGGATTAGGGAATATAATTGCCTCTTTTTTCAACACTCCATTTATTGTGCCTTGGGGATGGATACTAGTGGGAGTAACGCTTTGCATGATTACAAGTATAGCAAGCGGGTACTACCCAGCAAGAAAAGCTGCACAACTTGATCCAATTGTTGCTCTTGGCAGAACGTAGTACCTTACTTTTACAGTGATGAAAATACCTGCAGTAAAATTTTCTCGCGAAACTTCTGGATTTGGGAAAGCCCTTAGAGAGAGGGTTGAACAATATTTCACTGAAACTGGATACAACAAAAGTGGTGGCTTTAGCATGTACTTTAAGTCATTCTTAATGCTTGCCATGTACTTTATTCCTTGGGCTTTAATAACATTTGGAGTTACTGGAAACGGATTGTGGTTTTGGGTTACAGAAATAATTATGGGCATGGGTTTAGCTGGAATAGGCTTAAACATTATGCACGACGGTAACCACAACTCCTATAGTTCTAAAGCTTGGGTAAATAAACTTATGGGTAGAACCATTGATTTGGTTGGTGGAAATGCAGAAATGTGGAAGATTCAACACAATGTCCTACACCATACTTTTACCAACATAGAAGGTCTTGATGAGGATATTATGCCTGTAAATGTATTGAGATTTAGTCCTACAAATCCACAATTCAAAATCCACAAATACCAACATATATATGCTTGGTTCTTTTATTCTTTGATGACTGTGTTTTGGATGTTGCCTAAGGATTGGAGTTCACTAGTTCGTTACCATAAAAATGACTTAATTAAGACTACCGGAAGAACAACTAATGGTCTTCTTTTTCAGATGATTGGAACTAAGGCATTTTACTTTACTTATATCATTGCTCTTCCTATTATCTTTAGTGGCATATCATGGTGGGCTATTATTCTTGGTTGGGTAGTTATGCACTTAGTAGCTGGGTTTCTTTTGGCTATAATATTCCAACCTGCACACGTTTTAGAACACCACGCATTTCACAACGTTAAAAAAGATACAGCACTTGAATTAAGTAATTCTAGACTAGAGCATCAGCTCTTGTCATCTGCTAATTTTGGCACAAATAATAAAATTTTAACTTACCTCTGTGGTGGGCTCAATTTTCAAATTGAACACCACCTCTTCCCAAACATTTGCCACGTTCACTACAAGGCAATTTCTAAAATTGTGAAGAAGACAGCTGAAGACTTTAATCTTCCATATAACTCAGGAATGAGTTTTATAGGCGCTCTAAGGCTGCACGGAAAGTTCCTTAAATCCTTAGGCAGAGCGTAATGTCATTTGAAAATCTTGGTCTAAATGATTGCGTTCTCGACGCGATCAGACCGCTTGGCTATGAAAAGCCAACCCCTATTCAAGAGCAGGGTATTCCTGTTGTCTTAGAAGGCAAGGACCTTCTTGGTTGTGCACAAACAGGTACAGGTAAAACAGCTGCCTTTGCTCTACCTATAGTCCATACTCTAAGCTCAAGGCCTCCTGTACATAAGGGAAGCAAAAAGCCAGTTAGAGCATTAATTGTTTCGCCAACAAGAGAGCTCACATCCCAAATCAATGATAACCTTCGTGAATATTGCGCACAATCTGGCTTAAGGACAACAGTAATTTATGGAGGTGTATCCCAAAACAGACAAGTAGGCACTCTACGTCGAGGTGTAGACATTCTAGTTGCAACACCTGGAAGATTGCTTGACTTGTGCAACCAAGGTTTTATCAACCTAAGCACTATTGAATTTTTAGTTCTTGACGAAGCTGATACAATGCTTGATATGGGATTCCTTCCTGACATCAAGAAAATCATTAAGCTTTGTCCTGAAAATAGACAAACTCTATTTTTCTCTGCAACTATGCCTGATGACATCGTCAAGCTTAGTTCTTCTATCTTAACTGATCCAGTAAGAGTTCAGATTGATGCTGTAAATTCTGCTGCAGAGACTGTAGAACAAAAAATCTATTCTGTTCGCCAGGCTGACAAAAAAGACTTACTAGTACATGTTCTTCGTGACGAGAATATTTATAATGCACTCGTATTTACTAGAACTAAATACGGGGCTGATAAGGTGGAAAGACATCTGCGTAACAACAAGATTAAAGCAGAGGCAATTCACGGAAATAAAAGCCAAGCAAAACGAGAGAAAGCTCTTGATAGATTCAAAAAGGGTAAGGTGCACGTACTAGTTGCAACAGATATTGCCTCAAGAGGTATTGACGTAGATGTACTTAGCCTTGTAGTTAATTTCGAGTTGCCAAATCTCGCTGAAAGCTATGTTCATAGAATTGGAAGGACTGGTAGAGCAGGAAATGAAGGTCTCGCAATTTCATTTTGCAACGAAGGATCTGAAAGAAACTACTTAGCTGGGATTCAAAAGCTTATTGGCAGAGAGATTGAAGTTGTTGAAGACCACCCATTTGCTCTTGAATTGGGTCGAGTAGGCATGAAACCCAAACCTTCAACAGGAAAGGGGAATAAGAAAAGAAAATCTAAGGATAGAGGTGGAAGAAAGTTTGATCGAACTAAGCCTAGAGGAAACAACTCTGGAGACGAAAGAAGATCTAGAGACGAAAGAAAATCTAGGGACAACAGAAGATCGATAGAAGACCGAAAGTATAGAGACGACAGAAGGTCAAGAGACGACAAAAGATCGAGAGACGATTTCAAAACTTGGGACGAAAGAAAGTTTAGGGATGATAAGCCTCGTGAAAAAAGAAAGGGAAGGAAGTTTAGTTCATCTGGGTCTGCAAAAAAAGGGTATAAGACTACTGAATCTGGAAATTTTAAGAAGAAAAGTAGGGGTAATAGGTTTGGGCTAAATCAACATTCTGATGACGGTCGTAGGCCACAAATTGGAAGGAGAAGTTCTAAAAAATCTAAATTCAAGGGTAAAGAGCCAGGAAAACCCGCTCAAAAGCGTTCGTCTTTCAATAAGAAGAGAAGATAAAACGACTGTGTTTCGTACATTTGGCATCACCTATTTCAGGGCATTAAAGCAAAACACATATGAGAATCATGATTTGGATAGCAAGCAGCTTATTATTTGTCCTTACGTCATGTGGGGAAAGTGATTCGGCTTCGAAGCCAGTTGTATCAAAGGCTCAAACGCAAACTGAGGTTGCTGAAGCGACTCAAGGTGCTAAAGTTTCGGCTAGATATAAAAACGGAACAAACGAGGCTAACAAAGGAGATCGTACTGGCACGATTCGTTTACATGGATCTATTCCAACTAGGAACAATGCTTTTGTGCATCTTTTCCAAACTGAAGCTAGAAATAAAACGTTAATTGATAGTGCTCAAGTAATTGAAGGTTCATACAGCTTTGATAACATTGAAGTAAGTAGAGGATTTTACGAACTTCAACTCAACAGAAAGCCAAACAACAGCTGTAATATCATTCTTAATCCAGATGAGGCTGATGTTGAGTTAAACTTTACTTCAAGCAGATTGACTGCAGGGAAGAATTCTCCAAATTCAAGGGAAAACAAAGGTTGGTTTGCGTACAACAGTACCGAATCAAAAAATAAAAATGAGATAAAGAATCTTAGAAAGGGTATGAAGGACAGCCCTTACAGGAAGAGAATTGAAGAACAAATTAAGTCTAAGGAATTAGAACTTGTAGAGGTACAACACGCAATGATTGACCAATATGTTGGCACATATCTAGCAAAGTACTTGTCGTGGAAAAATCCCAAATACGCTTCTGATCAAGGGCGCTACTTTGAGGATATGGATCCTCTTGACAACAGCCTCATTCACAGTATGGCTATCAGTGACAGAATTCAGGGAATGATGGTTAAGTTCAGTAAGGGTGAAGATGCTAGATTCCTTGCATGTATTGATATTATCAAAGCTCATTTTGAACCAAACCCAGTTACTTTAGAAAGCGCTCTATTCTCAATGCTTGATGGATTCTACAATACTGGAAAAGAGGATATTTGCCTATATATTTTAGACAACTACATCTATGATGATGATTGTGGAGCTGATTTAAGTGATGTAATAAAGCAGAGAGCACAAGGAATAGTAAATCTACAAGTAGGCAAGACTCCACCAGACTTCACAATTGAAGCATATGGAGGAGGTACGGTTAATCTTTATGAGACAGTAAAGAAGAATAAATACACTTTGGTTATGTTTTGGGCTTCTTGGTGTCACAAATGCGAACAGGAAGTTCCTGCTCTTATTCCATTGTACGCTAGAACACACTCTAGTGGATTTGAGGCAATAGGCGTTTCAATTGACCAAGCTAGAAAGACCTGGACTGATGTAATTGAATCAAAAGGGATGCAGTATCCTAATGTTAGTCAACTTCAAGGATGGAATAGTCCTATTGTAAAAGACTACAAAATCACTGCAACACCG